>CAKOXD010000023.1 GCA_934130005.1 uncultured Bacilli bacterium | reverse complement strand
TTTCTATCAGATATAATTATTGGCGCTTTTATTAGTGGTTTTAACATCAATAATCTATAACTTGGTTCAGGTAAAAAACCTAAAATGATGTCTGGTTTAATACTTTTGATATATTTATTGAGTTTTTTTAAATAAAATATGTTTTTAGATATTTGATTTTTATTATCCGAAAAATCTTTTAAAGGAATTAAATTGATTTTATTATTTAATTCATATTCAACTGGTTCATCTGTTGTAGTTATAATAGTAATGTCATTACTATTGATTAGATTATTAGATAAGGTTGCTACAACTCTTTCTGCTCCACCTTTTTTTAAATTCCCTATATAAAATAATATTTTCATAAGCCCTCCCAATTAAAACAAATTATAGTCAACATAAACTGAATTAGTTAGTATTTGATATATGTAAAAAGCAAATAACGAAATATAAAATAATATATACAATTTATTTCTATACTTTATACTGAATATTTCTAATTTATTAGGTATTAAAGCAATTAATGAATAGTTAAAATACAAAACTATTCTTGCAATTAATCCTTGAGTAGTAGATAAAACTTGAAATGGTAATGCTAATAATAACATACCAACTAGATATTTGTTTTCATTTTTATTCATATCTATTTGTTTATCAATCACGCATATTCCAATAATCAATACTGTAATTAATATAATCATTGCGTATCCGCTACCACTAGTATTTCTATAATTGAGATATTGATCGTAAATAGTGGCAGTTAAAAATTTAATAATTGGATTTTTTACTGCAAATAATACTATGCAAAAACTAATATAATAAATAACTCTTTTCGGTGTTATTCTAACAAACTTAAATAATGTTAAAAGTAAAAATACAAGTGCAGTTTTGTGAAATAAACTTGCTATCAATACTATTACAACATATTTGAATATTTTTTGTTCCTTCAAAAAGGCAAATGACAAAAGCAATATTGAAATTGCTAAACATTGCCTTAAAGTACAAGTATAATAAATAAAGTAATTAAATGTAATAAATAAGTAGATACTTGCAAAATAGTTTTTTGAATAGTTTTTAATAAAGTTATATATACCTATCATTGAAATTATTGAAATAACTAATATATAGAATCTAAAATCAAAAAATATAAAAGTTATTAGTTTTGTTAATATTTTAAAGCCTAGTTCAAATTCATAGTGAGAACACAGAAAACTAAAGGTGCTCTCTTTTGCTTGAATAAAGAATTTGTGATAATTGCCCATATCAAGTCCAACTGTTGGTCCACGAAATCCGAGAAACAAAGTCAAAATTACTATAACTGATAAAAGATATAATTTATTATTCTTGGTATTAATATCAAATATTTCACAAAATAGAGTAATAAGAATTACTAATAATAATATTATTATATATTCCAAGTTATCACCACCTTAAATCTATTTATAATAATTGTTTAATATTTTCTTATATTTGTTTATATCATTAATTTTTGCTGATAATTTTTCGGTATTTTCAGACATTTTCAACAATTTATCCTCGTTTTTTAATAATTCTATTATTTTTTCTAATAGTTCATTATCATTATTACTTAAGAAACCATTTATATCTTGTTTAATTAAATCTATCATTCCATCTGTTGGAGTAGATATTATTGGTTTTCCTAGACACATTGCTTCGAGTGCACACATTGGTGTTCCTTCATATATTGAAGTTAACATCATTATTTTCGAATTTTTTATATATCCATATGGATTTGATTGAAATCCTAACAAGTAAATGTTTTTTTCTAATTTATTATTTTTGATGAAATTATCAACTTCATCATACATATTACCATTTCCTATTATCGCAAGTTTAGAGTTTGGTATTTTTTTTACAACAGAAGAAAAAATATTAACAAGACGTAAAGGATCTTTTAATTCTGTTAATCTTCCAACATAAATAACGTCAAATTTTTGTTTTATTTCAAATTCATTACTCTTTTTAATGATTTCTTCTTTATTTACCACATTAACTAATACACTACTCTTTTTATATATTTTGTTATAAAACTTATAATCCTTTAAACTACTACCAGAAACCCAGAAAATATGACTAAAATTTTTAGAAGCAAATAAAAACAGTAAAGATTTTAATGACATTTTTCTCATTGCAATACTATTTCCATGTATATGTGATATAATTCGACATTTTTTGCTAAATAAACTTGCATATATACTTGCTTTAACATCATGAGCATGTATAATATTCGGATTATAACTATTAATAGCATCTTTAATTTCTTTATATTTTAAGTTTTTTAATGGCAAAAACGTTATGTTTTTTTCTGATAATTTTTCTTCTATGCTTCCTTTTGGAGAGCAATATATCATATCAATATCCTCATTATCTTTGTACATGTCGATAATTTGACAAACAACATTTTCTGCCCCAGAAAAAGAATTAGTCGACAATAAATGCAATATTCTCATATTCTACCCCTCATATATCTTAATTATTTCTTTCAAAACACTATCTAACATATATTTATTAACTTCTTTTTTGTTAATATCAATAAATTTCTTTGTTTTGCTTTTATTAGTATATATATTATAAATTTTCTCTGCAAACTCATCTGCTTTATAACTATCAACTAAATAACCATTTTTTCCATTTTTAATTAAATCTCTATTACCTCTACAATTAGTAGCAACTATAGGTACTCCTACATACATTGCTTCTATAATATTTATAGGAAGTCCTTCCCTTTTTGAAGAAGAAAGTGCAATATTAGAAATCCGTAATAACTGTGGAATATCTTTTCTATAACCTAAAAATCTAATATAATCATCAACAGCATGCTTCTTAGCATATTCTTGTAATTTACCATTTAACAAATCATAACCAGGTAATAATAAAATCAATTCAGGCATCCTATTTTTTAACATTTTAACTGTATCTATTAATAATTTTTGATTTTTATTATTATTAAGTTCACCTGGAAAAATCATAACAAAATTATTTTTATTGATATTTAATTCACTATATAATTGCTTTTTTTCATCGTTAGATATTTTTATATCAAACTTTTCTTTGCTTATACCAATTCCATGAATTTTATAAACTTTACATTTCATTTTTTTACTAGCAATATCATAATCTTCATCATTAATTGTTATAATTGAAGTTGTATATTTTGATAAGTATTTTTCCATTGGATAATATATTAACCAATTAATAAGTGGAGCTCCTTTATAGAAATGAAAACCATGAGCCGTGTAAATTACTTTTGCATTAAAATTTTTTATTCTACTAATTGCCAATCTCGGAATTGCCGCTCCAAAAGGAGTATGACAACTAATTAATTCATACTCATTTTTTTGCAGTATCTCTTTTATTTTTTTATAAGAGTTAATAATGTCTTTAATTTTAATACTTCTTGTAAAACACACATCATATTTTCTATCACAATAAGGTATATCAATTCCCTGATTTTTTGAAGCAACATGAACTTCATAACCTTTTTCTTTATAATATTTTAGTTGAGGAATTAAAAACTTTATAAAAAATGAATCTAAATTTGCTGTAAATAAAATCTTTTTCATCTTATTACTCCTTACTACTTATTAAAATACTCACTTATTTTTTCTTTTGCACTACTAACAGAATTTTCATCTTGTTTCATAACATATA
>CAKOXD010000022.1 GCA_934130005.1 uncultured Bacilli bacterium | reverse complement strand
GTTTCACCAATTGATATCATTTCACTTCTTCCAATTTTGCCTGGTAATCCTTGTGGACCAATATCACCTTTTGGACCAGTATATTCTTTTAAACCTTTAGGTATTTTAAAATTTAATACAATATCTTGATTAGTTCCAACATTTGTAACTGATGCTTCACTACCGGTATCTCCCGTTTCAATCATTCATACCACAATTGTTGTTGAACCAATTTCTCCTCTAGGGCCTTGCAGACCAGTGGGATCTATTTCTCCTTGAATACCACTATCGTCCTTATCTCTCTTTGAACCCTTAACACAACAATATTTAACATTTTTATTAGCGTCTTCAATTAACTTTCTTGCTTTTTGATAACCATCATCACAAAAACAATCTTTTTATTGTTATCCATATTAACAACTACCAATAAAAGTTTATGCTAATAATTAAAATAATTGTACTAAAATAAGTAAATAAAAAACGGCAGAAACCAATCTATCGTTTTTTAATCTATTGAAATTTCAGGCAATTCATATAAATACGCATTACCATTTTCAAATATAACATACGAATCATTAACAAACATTATATCATCATATCTAGCAGTTAAATCCTCATTCTTTTTAAATCCATTTAAACATTCTTTATCTGCATATTCATAGCAACTATAATCAACAATTCCATAATTATATATTGCTTTGTTAGTAATTAAAGTATATCCATTTACTTTTAATACTTTTTCATCTTTTGATAGTATTGTAATCAAGTTAAAATAACTATAATCATAATATAAATACATATCATATATTTCATTATTACTAATCATAATTCTTTCATTCTTACGGTTCTGATAAATTCCAAGCAAAAAATCTGGCTTATATTCTTTTAATTTATAATGTGTAATAATAGAATCAGAGGCATTTGAATTATATATCGTATCATTTTCTATTTTTCCATACTTTAAATCTTCATATATTATATAATTACCTAATATTTCTTCGTTGGTATTACTATAATTATTTGTATAATTAGTAATACCTATAGGTTTCTTATTAAGAGAATTAATATATACACAATTTAACTCATTCGAATATTTTAAATTCATATTATACTTATAAATTTTATAAACGTCATCTTCAAAAGTTATAAAAATTTCATCATTTGATAACAACGAATATTCTAAGCTAGGACACATTATTTTTTTACTATTATAGTATATTGCACTTTTTCCTTTAATGCTTTTAACACTGCCATCATTAGATTCCAAAACTTTTCTATCAAGTTCATCAAATATATCTATTGTTTCGCTTTTAATAGTATTATTAATTTTTTGTTTAGGTTTAGGAATATATACAATTGCTATTATAATCAAAACTATAGCAAGTACCAAAATAGAAATAGATAAAAATAGATTGTTTTTGATAAATAATTTTAACTTACTCATAATTACTCCATTTCATTTTATTGCTAAATTTCATTTTTTTGATATATATTTTTAAACAGTACCATCTGATTCTCCTTAAAAAATTAGGAAACTTTCTTTGACATTATCAAAAATAAATTTATTCTAACTATTTTTTTAATTTTCTTTATTAAACAGTTCTTTTACTATTAAATCTCTTGAATGTAAATTATTATTCTTTCCTAATAATAAGTTTTCATAGAATTTAATTAAGAAACTATTATCTTGTTTTATATTTAAATAATTATTAAAATAATTGCTTCTTACTAATGCGTTTCTGTAATAAACTGATTTTTCTTTGAACATAGTGTTATCTACATTATATCCAAGTGATACTAAATACTTTTCTATAAATAGTGCTGTAGTTCTAGTATTTCCTTCCCTAAATGGATGTATTTGCCATATGCTTGAAGAAAAGTTAGTTATATTATTAATTACATCAACTATATTCATTTCATTATAATTTTTATTTTTTTCTAATGATATATCATAATCTAATGATTGTTCTAATAATTTGCAATCACCATAAGCAACTGAATCATTATTTAAAATTCTTTCGTGTTTAGAAAAATCTACCTTTCTAAATTCTCCTGCAAATTCATAAACATCTTTAAATAAATATTCATGAATATATTTTATATAATCTACTGATAATTCAAAATTATCTTCTTCTAATAATTGAACTATCCTAGTAGAAACTAAATCACATTCAAATTCATCTTGAATTGTTTTATCTTTTTTATCTTTTTCTATATAATATTGTTTTAACTCACGTTCTACTTCACAAATTGTTTTTTCACCTGTTACATTTTCTTGTAACAATTTTTCTAAATATTTAGATGGTTTTAAGTTATCAACCTCTTGAAGTCCTATAGCCATATCCCACTCTTGTTGTTTTACATAGTTTTTAGGTGTTTCTGTTTCAATATAATCATTTATACTTGAATCTAATTCTCTCTCGGACATCTTAGCACCTCCATTATTAATATTTTACCATAATTTTATCTTTTATTTTATAAACTATCTATTTTTTTATTAAATCAAATGATTTTTAATTTTAAATTGTAAATCATTATACTTAGTTCTATCAAACATATGAGCATTATTAATCAACCCTAAAATACTATTTATTTCTTTTTCAGCATAATTATCTTGTTTTAATAATTTTGCAATTTTGTATCTAGTTTTATTAGGAATTATTAATTCATGATTTTTTATAATACAACCTGTTATTTTTTTATAATCATTAGTCATATACATTTTTGTTTTATCTTCATTAACCACTTGATCATACTTGTTAATTATTTTTTTCACTCTATTAATCAATGCAATAGGAATCCTATTTTTACTTGAAAAAATTATGTCATCAACATAAAAGGAAACGATACATCCATAATTTTGAGCTGTTTTATTTATTTCATCAAACATATCAATATTAGCTAAATAAGACAAAATGCTACTAATTGGAGAACCTGATGGTAAATGATTAGTATATCTTATACCTTTTATACTTATAAATTCTTCAATCTCAGGTGCCATCAATCCTGTTAGATCTACAGTTGATAAATCTGTTAATATAGCAGCTATGTCATTAGGCAAGTTCAATTTTAAACTATAAAAATTATAAATTTTTTCTCTACTTGTATTAGGAAAAAACTTGCTCATATCCATTTTTAAAAAATAATTTGAATTAATATGATAATATGCATTATCTATATAAGAACGGCCTTTTATTCCTGAAAAAACATTGCTTGGATAAGTAATACAATCCAAATAATTTTTTATTCGTCTTTGAACAATTTTTAATTCATTATAAGGAGCTTCTATCAATCTTGGTTTAGGATTTTTTTCAATATATGGATTGTATTTTTTATTATATTTATTTTTATTGTGAACTTTTATTTTTAATAATTCATTTAAATTTCTTTTCCTAGTTATACCATATAAAGGACATGTACTAAAATCCATATAATATTTCCTCCTCAAAAAAACAATTACTTTTATAAATATACTAAATTAATATACTTATAAAAATAATTGTTAATTATCTAGTATTATGTTTTTTTGTTATAACTTCAGTTATTTGTTTTATTACTTGGTACCCGATACAAACAAATACTAAAGTTTCAAAGTTAATATTAAATTCACCATTACAACTAAAACTAACACTAAAATCAAATGTCAGTCCTAAAGATAAGATAACCAATAATTCATATTTTTTTACAAATTTTATCATTTTGGATACCATAAGTATACCTCCTTTCATAATTATTAGCACATCAACTTTATTCGCGACTAAAGTTTCAGCGTGCCCCACATCTTATAATTACCGGAGATATTGTGCTAGACAAATAATATAATAATTAACAATTTCCTGCCCCATATTTAATATAATTTTATAGAGCTATTTTCTTTTATTAAACCTTACGTAACTTAACTATACCTACTATAATACATTTATTATTGTATGATTGAATGATAAGTTAATTATCTCGTGCCGTTTAAAAAGAATGCGAAGATATAATCTTCTCGTCAATTTCTTGACCATAATTGGGGCTTTGGATTGATTAGATCCTTGAGCACCTTTAGAACTAATAACATTATATCAAAAAAGCTTCTTTTTGTCATCTTTTTATGCGTAAAAAAAGAAATTTTAAGTATTTTTATCAATCTGACAAATTTACTGATAAAACAATAATCATCAGTAAGTTTGTCATAAAAATATTAACTTATTTTAAATTTGTGTACCTAAAAGTGTACCTAAAATTACTTAATAGTCTTCAAACCTTTTAAAACAAACAAAAATGAGAGCTTTCGCTCTCTTCAGGGGGTTTTGGTTGAACACTCCTACATTATTCGTAGTGAGTGGCCATAATCTCTTATGACATATTA
>CAKOXD010000021.1 GCA_934130005.1 uncultured Bacilli bacterium | reverse complement strand
AAGTGA
This sequence comes from uncultured Bacilli bacterium, assembly GCA_934130005.1. Lineage (GTDB taxonomy): Bacteria > Bacillota_I > Bacilli_A > RF39 > UBA660 > OMSK01. The sequence goes on along the minus strand of CAKOXD010000021.1, from coordinate 4,596 downwards.
AATAGTATTAAATATAATACAAATTAGATTTGCATTCAAGAAAAAAGTGTGCTATAATAAGTACACTTTTTTGAGTTGTTCATTGTTTTTCAATTAAAAATAACATTCAAAATAAAAAAACTATAAGAGGAGGTGCAACTTATGTTCAGCAGTTTAAAGAAAATTATTTTAGAACAAAAGGAAGAATTAGTTGAAATTTTATCGGAAACAGAAAGTAAATCAGTAGCACTTCAAGAAATAGAGTTGAGTATAAATGCACTTAATGGTAATAATAAATATGTTGAGAAAAAAGTTGAAAGTATTGCATCATATTTGCCTATGAATTTACCATTATATTCCTTAATTACATATACAATAATACCAAAATTATGTTCGAATGTAAGTTATTACAAGCCATCAGCAATATCACTTGAAGTATCAAAAAAAATACACAAATTATTAAATTTAAATGAATATAATATACATTTATTTGAAGGAACAAGAGCAGATTATAATGAAGTTATTGCTAAAAGATCGAATGTTGTAATATTTGTTGGGAAATACGAAAATTCATTTGAAATTTTAAAAAAATTATCTAAACAAACTTTATTTATTTGCTTTGGTGTTGGGCAAAATCCTGCTATTGTAGCTGATGGTGCTGATTTGAATATAGCAAGTAAAAAAATAGCAGAAGCAATAATGTTTAATTATGGTCAAGACTGTGCAAAACCTAATGTTATTTTATGTAAGAAAGACTTATATTTGGAGTTTGAAAAAAAATTATTAATAAACATTTCTGATTTAATTGAAGAAAAAACATCTATAAAAAAATTGAAATCGTTTGAAGAGGCTGTTAAACTTTTAATTAAAGATAAAGATTTTTTAGTACAGGGTGGAAATATAGATATAAAAAATATGACATTAGATCCAACTATTATTACTAAGGATTATTTAGACTTAGAAACAAATTATGAAGAGTATTATGCACCAATTTTTAGAATATTGCTTTACGAAAGTGAGTTAGATTTAAAAAAATATTTTTCAAATAAAAAATATAAAGAAGAAAATATGGCAATTTCATTATTTGGGGAATCATCGTTTATTGAAAAGCTGCCTTCTTCATTGATTTTAAAAGATGAAATAGTATCTGAGTTAGATAATGGAATTAATGAATATGGTGGTTACGGTAAAAAAACCACTTATTTATCTTACAAAGGAATAAATATAAGCAAACCATTATTAATTAATAGAGAAATAAATTATTTTTACAATAATTATAATTTTAATTTTTATGATTCGATTAAGTTTGAGAAAAAATTAAGAAATCTAATCATAAAAGAGTGCAGTAGCAATATTAAAAAAATTTTTGGTGATAATTTGGAATTGGCATTTATATTTGGCTCATATGCTAAAAATAAAGAAAATTCAACATCGGATGTTGATTTATTTATGGGATTAAAAACATTTGATGAAGAAGCTATTAATAAATTTAAAGAGTGGTATTTCGAATTTCATTATATGTATGGAAAATTTCCAGATATTTTGTATCCAGGAGAAATTTTAACAATTGATAAATTAAAAAAAATTATGAACAATAGCACAAATATTATTATAAATGAATATAATGATAGCAATACTTTTGATAATATTTTTTATACACAAATATTCACTGATAAAAAAATAATTATTTTTGGGGAAGAAAATAAAATAAAAGAATATGAAAGAAGTTTTGAAAAAAATACACCAAAGATATGTGAGAAAATTTTTTGCTTTTTAGAAGAAAAAAATTTATTTGAAGATGAAAGAGATTATGCAAAAGCATTGATTGCTTTAGCAAATAACGATCTTTTATATTTTGGAAAAAAATTAAAATATGAAAATCCTAAACAAGATTATAGTAGTATAGTAAATAACTTAGATGATGGCTTATTGAAAAAATATGTATATAAAAAATAATTATTTTAGTTAAATTTATAAATATTTTATAATATAAAATCTAATATACAGGGAGGTTAAACAAATGATAAATATTTATAATAGATTTTTTATAAGAAAAGAAGTTAATGGTGTGACTTTGTATGACTTATTTAATGATATTTATGTATTTTTCGAGAAAGTTGATTACAAAAAAATGTTGACGTTGAATGATAAAGAAAAATTAAATTTTTTAAAAAATAACATAGATAAAATATCTAACAATATTACTTTAACTTTTCCGTTTAGAATTAATTGGTTAGTAGAAGAAAAGTGTAATTTGAATTGTGTTTATTGCTATGCAAATGACAAAATGTTTTTACGTGAAACTAAAGAAAATATATATGTAATATTAGAAGCAATAAAAAAACTTAATGTTATAAATGTTGGACTTACAGGTGGAGAATGTACTATTAATCCATATTTAGACTTAATAATCGATGAGTTAGGTAAAGAAAGTATAGTCATTATAGACACAAATGGAACTTTAGATACTTTAACTAATATTATTCCTAATTTAAAAAATGTTAACTCACTAGTTAGAATATCCATTGATTCATTAGATAAAAAAATAAATAATCTAGTTAGACCAGCAAAAAACAAAAATATTGATACATTAGAAAAGATAGAAGAAAATTTGAATAATTTGCTTAATAATAAGATAAATGTATTAATTCATACAGTAGTAACTAAATATAATTTTGAAGAATTAGATCTGATAGCTTACTATTTAGAAAAGAAAGGAATAAAAAGATGGCATCTATATGACGTAACATATTGCGAAAAAAATAAGGAAATTTATGATAATATTCATGTAAATAAAGAAGAATTAATAGAAAAATATAATTGTTTATCAAATGAATATAAAGGAAAAATTAATATTACTATAGAATATTATGATAAAATATCAGAAAGTTGTACAGTTCCTATGATAGATTCTGTTGGGAATTTCTTTTTAGATACAATTTGTAATGGCATAAAATATGTTGGAACCGATCCTAAATCACCAACTCTCGAAGAATATATGAAAGAGTTGAATTGTGTTGGACATGCTAAAGAATATCTTTACCTTCCGCATCAAACAGGAAATGTTATTAAATAATTATTGAAAACATTAAGTAGTTATTATATAATAAATTTGTAAAGGAAAGATGTTATGAAGGAAAGTAAAGGTAATACAAAAAAAGAAGTTGAAGTAAAAACAACTGAAATAAAAAAGGAACCTAAAAAAACTCCTGTAAAATCACAAACAACAAAAAAAGTAGGAAGACCCAAAAAAGAGGAGACCACTAAAATAAATAGTAGTAATAAAATAGAAAATAAAGTAGTAAATTCTAATATGAAAAACAAAATTTTTAATGGAATATTATTATTAGTAACTATGTTATTTATTATAAGCATGATAGCCTTATGTGTTAAATATATTAAAATTAATCAAACAAAAAGAGAATTAGTTAATAGTGTTGTACCAAAAAGTGATAAATTGAGTGTTAGTGAGGAACTTAAAAGCATTAAAGAAAAATATTCTAATGATGAAATTATAGCGTTACTCAATTTAGATAATTATGAATATAGTATACCTGTTGCTAAAAATAAAGATAACAACTATTATCTAAGTCATGCTCTTGATAAAAGTATGAGTATAATTGGAAGCACATTTATGGATTATAGACATAATAGTGATTCTAAACAAATAAATATATATGGACATAATTCTGTAAGATATGAAGTACCTTTTAAAGAATTAGAAGGTTATATAAAAAAAGATTATTATGAAAAACATAAATATTTTGAATTAAAGATAAACAATGAAAAAAGAATATATGAAATATTTAGTGTAGGTGTAGTGGAAAAAAGTTCTAAAGAAGAACATATGCAGTTTAATTACAAGACAGATGATGAATGGTTAAATCATTTTAACAGATTAAAAGATAAGAATTTATATGATATTAACGTTGATGTTTCAGGTAAAGATAGTATTTTAATATTACAAACTTGTTTATTTGGAAGATATAGTAATAAATTATTAACTATATCAGGGAAACTTATTTATGCAAAATAAAAAGGCTTTTATGAGCCTTTTTTAAATATTTATTAATAAAAAAAATAATAGCAACTTTTGGTTAGAATATGAAATAATATATCTAACCAAAACCCCCTGTTGCTTTTATGGCTCTATATAATACCACAATTGTTTATAAAATGCAAATTTTTTTCAAGAGAAAAAATGATAAAATATTTGAAAAAGAATGAAACTATAAATATAAAAATTCTGGTACATACGGTCGAACTAAATATACAGTTAGAGAAAGATCAGATGGCACAAAGGATATGTATATAGTTTCTGACTCTGGTAAATCTCATTCACATATTTTAATTGATAAGGATGGAAATGTAATTGAAACATATCATGAATATTTAGATTATTATTCTGAATTAATGAATGAAAGTAATGTTCGTAGAAAAGTTTTTTGAAAATATTAAAAAGCAATAATTTGCATTATATGTAAAAGTGTGCTATAATAAGTACACTTTTTATTAAGGGGGAAAGTATGAAAGAAGAAATAACTAATTATCCATCAAAAGAAAAACCATGGCTAAAATATTATGATTATGATACTGAAAAATTAGAAATTCCTAAAA
>CAKOXD010000020.1 GCA_934130005.1 uncultured Bacilli bacterium | reverse complement strand
TCAACAAGTCTTCGAAGTGCAATAGTAAATGTAAATGTAAAAGGAACAAGTAATGTAGGAGGAGCAGTAGGTTATAACGGACAAACAGTAACAGGAATAATAATAGAAAGTGGAAATATAGAAGGAGCAACATTCTGTGGGGCATACAATGCCGCCAAGGATAGTTATTATTCAGAAAAAGTAAATGTCGTGACAGTAGCAAAAGTAGGAACAAAATATTCATCAACATATATAAATGATTTAACATATTATGATGAATTATTAGATACAACTAATAAACCAATAATAGAAAGTAAATATACAGGAGACGTAAATGGTTCAGGGTACTTCTTCGATTATGGAAGCGATGGAAAAATAAAAGTAGTAAAAGCTTATACATATGATAAAGGAACAGCAAATGTAGACGAAAACTATACAATGACAAAAATAGTAGGAACAACAGATACAACAGCACCAACATGTGGACTTGATTATGTAATAGCAGTATCAAATGGAATAAGGGCAAGCTTTAGTTGTACAGATGAAAGTGGAACACCAGAAGTAAGTTCATTATTTGATTCGACAACAAGTAAAAGCGCAGAAGAATTTGAAAATATAGGAACAGTAAAAAAAGGAGTAGTAAATGGAAACAAAAGAAGTGTTATAACAACATGGACAACAAATGATCCAGTATCAATTCCAACAAGAGGAAAATGTTACTACTTCAGATATGGAGCAAGAGACTCAAGTGGAAACTATAGTACATATGTAACAGATAAATGTTATAAAGGATTTAATTAAAGGTTAGGGTTTTCTATACCAGATATAACAGTATAATTATCACCTAATGATTTAAAAACTACATAAGTAACAATAATAGTAGAAACTAAGGATATTTCAGAAGCCATAATTTGCAAATTAGAAAGGGATATATTTCCTTTCTTTTTTTTCACTATTTTTCTATTTTCATAATTTATATATAAATAACTTAAAGTTAAAATAACAACTAATATTCTATTAAATTTTGATAAATTAGAAGTATCTTTATAATTTTTATTTTTATCTATAATTCTATTTTTGTCAATTGATGTTATGTATATAGAAATAAGTAAGCTACCTATATATATAATAGTAGTTAAATTCTGTAAATCAAGTAATTCAATTTCTCTTTTCTTCATTAATATTTCTTAACTTTTTTATCTCTTGAAGTTCAGATACTGTTACAAAAGTAAATCCTTTATTTTTTAAAATAGGTATAATTTTTTTTACCGCTTCAACTGTTCTTCCTTTAGTATCATGCATTAGTATAATATCTAAATCTTTAGTATTTAAAGTAGCTCTAGAAACAATTTTGTCAACACTTTTATATTTCCAATCCATAGTATCAACATTCCATAAAACAACATTTAAATCTATATTTTTTCTCATATGATTGTTAATAGAACCATAAGTTGGTCTAAAATTTGATGGAGTATAATTTAGAGTATTGTAAATAATATTTTGAGTTTTATCAATTTGATTTTTTAATTCATTATCATCTACCTTTGTTAACCATTTATGATTATAAGAATGATTTCCTATTTCATTACCATTACTTATTAAAGTAGATAATGTATCAGAATAAATTTCTACTTTGTTTCCTAATATAAAAAATGTACCAACAGCATCATTATCTTTTAAAACTTTAATTAAATCTTTTGTATATTTACTAGGACCATCATCAAAAGTTAATGCAACTACTTTTTTATTAACATCAACTATATTATTAATAGGAATACTAGTTTTTTGTAATGTCTCTTTTTTATTAAAATTAATATTTATTTTTTTAAGAGGAATTAATACTTCAATAATATCATTATAATTTACATTGTCAGGATTAAAATATATATATAAATATTCGCTATCAAAACTAAAATTATCATATTTATTAAATGAATTATTTAGAGATTTAATACTTATAAAATCTTTATAATTATTTATAATATATTTTTTTGTTAAAGAATTAACTTTTCTAAATTTATCTTTAGTTATAATGTCATTTATATTAAGTAGTTTATCTTTTTTTATATCATAATTATAAGATTTAACATAATTTATTTTATTATCTATTTTAGAACTATTAATATATATATTTAAAAGAATAGTTATATAATTATCATTTAATATGTTATAAGTATAATCAATATTTAATTCCGATTTATCCACTAAATTTGAAAAACTCTCATATTCATCTTTAAATTTATTATAAATGGATTCTACATCATTTTTAATTAAATTATCAATTTTTTTATACCCTGTAGTAGGATAGTTTATACCGACAATAATATTTTTATTTTCTTCAATAACTGTATTAATATTTTGATCAAAATTTTTTTTGCTGCACCCAGTAGAGAAAATCATAATAATAAAAAATAAAAAACAAATTTTTTTTATCATATAATCACCTAAAAAATTATATTCAATATAATAAAAATAATTGTTAAAAAATAAGCTTTTTATTATAAAAGTGTTGCTTTTATTGATAAAAAATGGTATCCTTAAAATGTAAGCAAAATAGCTTAAGAAATATGGGAGGTAATTAGAAATGTCAAAGACTGAATTAGTAAGTTTTATTGCTGAAGAAGCAGGATTAACAAAAGCAGATGCTACTCGTGCATATGATGCAATGGTAAAAGGAATTGAAAAAGGATTAAAAGAAGATGGAAAAGTAACTTTAACAGGATTTGTTACTTTCACTGCTAAAGAAAAAGCAGCAACTACTGCTCGTAATCCAAGAACTGGTGAATCTGTACCAGTACCTGCAAGAACTGCTGTAGTTATTAAAGCTGGTTCTAAATTAAAAGAAGCATTAAACTAAAAGCCATTGGCTTTTTTTCTTTTTATGTGATATTATATTTTTGGTGATAGTATGTATGAAGAAGCACTTAAAATACTAAAAAAATTTAATGATTATAATTATGAAGCATACATAGTAGGTGGATACCCAAGAGATAAATATTTAAATATAGAATCAAATGATATTGATATAACAACAAATGCAACACCACAAGAAATAAAAAAAATATTTCAAAATGTAATAGATAAATATGAAAAATATGGAAATATTATAATTGTAGAAAACAACTATAAATATCAAGTAACAACATTTAGAAAAGATAAATATTTAGGTGATAGAAAAAATGTAAAAATAAAATATGTAAATACACTAAAAGAAGACTTATATAGAAGAGATTTTATTATTAATACATTATGTATAAATAAAGATGGAAATTATGTTGATCTTTTAAATGCTAAAACAGATATAGATAAAAAAATAATAAGATTAATAAAAAAAGATTCAATGAAAGAAGATCCTCTTAGAATACTTAGAGCTATAAGATTTGCTACTGTTTTAAACTTTAAAATAGATATTAAATTAGAAGAAGAAATAGTAAAATATGGCTATTTAATTAATAAATTATCAGAATATAGAAAACAAGAAGAAATAAATAAAATAATAAATAGTGAAAATAAAGAATATGGATTAAATTTAATAAAAAAATATAAAATTGATAAATATATAATGTATAATGAAGATGGTGATAAAAATGATGGATAAAGTTATAAATATATTAAAAGAAGGAACAATTAATATACCTAAAATATTGTTACTAAAATATAAAGATTTAAAAATAACAGAAAAAGACTTAATATTATTAATATATATACTAAATGAAAAAGAGGAAATATTTAATCCAGAAAAAATAGCTAATGATTTAAATTTAAAAATTCCAGAAGTATTAGAAATAATAGAAAATTTAAATAATGCTGATATATTAACAATAGTAACTAAAAAGAATAATAATTTATTAGAAGAAATAATAGATACATCTAACTTATATAAAAAATTAGCCTATTTAGTAATAAATGAAGAAGAAAAAAAGAAAGAAACAAATATATATGATAATTTTGAAAAAGAATTTGGCAGAACATTATCTCCAATAGAATATGAACTCATAAGTGGATGGTTAGATACTTATAGTGAAGAAATAATAAATAGTGCTTTAAAAGAGGCTGTATGGAGTGGTGTTTCAAATTTAAGGTACATAGATAAAATTCTATATGAATGGAAGAAAAAAGGTATTAATAATAAAGAAGATATAGAAAAAGATAGAAAACAATTTAAAAAAAATAACACACAAAAAACAGAAATGTTTGATTATGATTGGTTAAATGATGATACAACAAATAATTGATTATTTAGATGAAATAATAAAAAATCCTAAGTGTGAATTAAATTATACTAAGGATTATGAACTTTTGATAGCTGTTATGCTTAGTGCACAAACAACCGATAAAAGGGTAAATGAAGTTGATAAAATTTTGTTTTCTAAATATAACACTATAGAGGCTTTAAATGAGGCAAAAATAGAAGATATTATAAATATTATTAAGAGTATTGGAACATACAATAAAAAGGCTCAAAATGTTAAAATAATAGCTAATTCTCTAATAGAAAATTATAACGGTAAAGTTCCAAATGATAGAAAATATTTAGAATCATTAAAAGGTGTTGGAAGAAAAACCACAAACGTTGTACTTAGTGAATTATTTAATGAACAATGTATAGCAGTTGATACTCATGTAAAAAGAGTAAGTATTAGACTTGGTCTTGCAAATAAATCTGATAGTATTTTAGAAATAGAAAAAAAATTAACCAAAAAATTTAAAAAATATAATAGTAAAAAAATTCATCACCAATTACTTTTATTTGGAAGATATTATTGTAAGGCAAAAAATCCATTGTGTGAAAACTGTAAATTAAAAGATATATGCAAAAACAAAAAAAAGAATCTTGATAGTACTACCTGTCAAGTACACACTAAATAAAAATATTTAATTATGAATATTTAAGTCTGTATTCAACAGGTGAT
>CAKOXD010000019.1 GCA_934130005.1 uncultured Bacilli bacterium | reverse complement strand
AATAAATAACATACTTCTTAAATCTTTGATTATAAAAACATTAATTGCTATAGTTAATATAACAAGTAAACAAAATAGTAAAATACCCTCTTTTATAGATACATCACCTGCTGCTATAGGCCTTTTTTTCTTAGTTTTATGTAATCTATCTTTTTCAACATCTTTAATATCATTGATTATATAAATGGCAGATGAAATAAAACAAAACGATATGCATCCTATAAAAGTTTTATAAAAACAGTCAACCACAAATAATTTAGAATCAAATAATATTGGAAAGAAAACTAATGCATTTTTTAACCAATGCTTAGGTCTCATTAATTTAATTATACTTTTAATCTTTTTTTCCATCAATATCACTCCATTTTTATGTAACTACAAACATCCAATAACATCATATCAAAAATTCTTTTATTTTACAAGACAAAAAACGTTTTCTTTTTACAAAAATAAAAAAAGCATATCAGTGATACACTTAGTTATTTTTATACCATTCAACAAATTTTTCTATTCCTTCTTTAAAGGTAATACTAGGATTATATCCTAATAATTTATTTGCTTTTGTTATATCAGCATATGTTCTATCTACGTCACCTGGTTGCATTGGTAATACTTCAATATTAGGTTCTACATTTAATACTTCACCTATTGTATTAATCATTTCTTTTAAACTAATTGGATTATTACTTCCAAGATTAATTATTTCATAAACATTATCATTCTTTTCAACATAATCACAAGATTTAATAATACCATCAACAATATCATCAATATAAGTATAATCTCTTGAAGTTGTTCCATCACCATACATTGGAATACTCTTTCCTTCAAGCATTAATCTAGTAAATTTATTTATTGCTAAATCAGGTCTTTGTTTTGGACCATACACAGTAAAGAATCTAAGCATAATAATATTCATATTATTTAGTTTATGATATACGTGTGCCATTACTTCATTTGATTTTTTAGTAGCAGCATATGGACTAATAGCAAAATCTACTATCATATTTTCCCTAAATGGTATTTCTTTACAATTACCATATACACTACTAGAAGACGCCATAACTAAAGAGTTAATATTATTTAATTTTGCTGCTTCTAGAATGTTTTGAGTTCCCATTCCATTTACTTCTTGATATAATAATGGATTTTCAATTGATGGTCTTACTCCTGCCATCGCAGCAAGATGTACTATAACATCAATTTTATTATCACTAAATATTTTCTTTATATCTTCACTGTTTCTAATATCTGTACGATATAATTTATAATTTGGATTATCTAAAAAATCCTTAATATTTTTTTCTTTTAGTAATGGACTATAATAATCACAGAAATTATCAATAGCAATTACTCTATTCCCTTCATTTAATAATTTTTCTGTTAGTGATGAACCAATAAATCCAGCACCACCTGTTACAAGATATGTTTTCATTTTTTACTTCTCCTTTTAAATATTTTATTAAAATTATTTTTTAATAATCTCATTAAATCTTTAACATCATTTCTATACACAAGTAAATTAATAGTAATTGTAACAATACTAGATATTATAAATACTATAATCGCATATATTATCCAATTAATATATGAATTAAACTTAATATCAATTGGCAATAATTTAACTATTAAAACTATTATAATTGTTTCAAATATTATAGATAATACTTTTTTTATATTAATAAATATATTTCTTTCCAATATATATTTATTAGTATGATAAATAAATTCAATTGTTCTTATTAACATAGCAATAAGAGTACCTATAGCAACACCAATAATTCCAAATTTAATAACTAAAATCAATGATATAACTATATTTGATATTGCTTCAACCCAAGCACCAATTCTTGTTTCCTTAAAATGCCCTGCTGCTAAAGTAACTGAACTATAAGGAAGTCTTATCGCCCATAAAAATTCACTAATAACCATTAAATAACCAAATAATGGTCTAATATAATTAGCATCATTTATACCTTTTGTATAAACAGTTATAAAAGGAACTATAAGTATCAAAGTACAAGCATAACAAATTGTTGTAATAGTAAAATAGAAAAGTTCATATGTGCTAAAACTTCTATTTAATGCTTCTTTTTCTTCTTTAGCAATCATATCACCAAATGATGCATCTATTCCACCAGAAAAAGCAGATACAATTGATTTTATTCCTCTAGTAACCAAAGAATATACTGAATAAACTGATACTTCTGATAACTTACTAAAAATTGTAAGAATTGTTACATCTGTATTATTATGAATAACTGCTGCTATATGTTGAGCAAGACCATCCCATTTCTTTTCTAATTTATAATTTTCGTCTGCATCTTTCAGATTTAAATCATATTTTTTCTTAATATAAATATTTTGAATTAATGGTCTTAATACAAATATAATACCACTAAATAACTTAATCATTTGAATACTTAAATTTAATCTTACAAATACAACAACAATTATAATATTCATTATGTATATAAATATTTGAATAACTGAAGTAATATAAGTTTTTTGGTCTGCTTGTAAATATAATTTATAAGTCATGCCAAAATAATATTCAAAGAAAGTGCTAATTGATATTATTAATACTAATGATAAAGTATAAATATAACCAAATTCACCCTTTACCAATAGTGGATATAAAAGTGCTAATCCCACTAAGTATATTATAAATATTCTAGCAATAAATCTAAAGAATTTTTCTGATGCTCTTAAAATATTTCTAATAGTTTTATTATCTTTTTGAGATATTGGTTTATATAAAGATGCCTTTACTACAGGACCAATACCAGATTCTAATAAACTAATATATGCTAAAAATTGAGTTATCGAAGAAACCAAACCATTAACATCTGAACCAAAAGAACTGATGATTAATTTTGGTACAACAAATCCAGATATTAATACTACAATTTGCAACACTAACGAAGCCACGATATTATACATTGCTCTTTTACTTCTCATATTAATTTCTCCTAACTTATATTTTTTTTAATACAATTATCACTTTGCTATATCTCAATTTTAAATAAAAAAATAAATAAACTAAACAAAATACAAACATAGACATAATATAAATTTAGTTAAATATTTAATTATTATTACTTTAAACAATTATCGGTATAAAATAACATCGAATGATAAAGTATCACCATTATTTATTATTAATATTTTAATAGCCAAAATATTACTTGACCTTATCTTTTTCTTTTTGCGGTAACTCTAACATGTTACCTATCTTTAAATCCCATTCTTCTGGTTCAAATTTTCCAAAACCTGCTGAATCAAAAAATGTTAATTCTCCAAAAAATATCTCGTTATCTCTTTCATAAAAATCTACTCTAACTTCTGGAATATCTTTTGCTAATTTTTCTGCTAGTTCTATCATTTTATCATAATTTTTTGGTTTAGATACATTAGGATCATTAGGACATTCATCTTGTGTAAAATTCATAAATTTACCATTGTTATCAAAAAAAGTAAATTTTAATGATTCTCCTCTATCGCTACATATAAATGAGTAAACGAATTTTCCATTGAAAACAAAAAATTTATAATCTTTCAAGTTTTTTGATTTTTTATCTTCTATGTATTCTTCAATAATAATTCTTGGTTTAACATTTTTGTATGGCCATTCTCTATGGATTTTGTAATAATCTCTTTTAAGCCATTTTCTAATTTTGTGTTTTAATTCTTTGTGATTTATTTGAGATTTATTTTTACACAAATAAACATCGCCTGAAGTATGAGTTGGTTTTATAACAAATTTATCTGGTAAAATATCAAAATTTATTTCATCATATGTATTGTAAATACCTAGTGTTTTGATAATATATTTTTCTCCAATTATTTTTTTGGCATATTCTTTTGCTTCATACTTGTCTACCATTTGTGTATACTTTGGATTTCGATCATATAATTTTAACCATTGTAATTTTTCATTAAATGTTTGAGGGCTTTCTAAATTTAACTTTTTTTCAAAAATAAGTCTATATTTCCACTTTAAGTATAATTCATCTGAAAGAAAGGAAAAGAAATTTTTATTCATCAAATAAATTATAATTAATTTGGGATTCTTTAAATATTTAATTATTTTTTTCATTTTTACAAACTTCCTTCATAAATTCTAACCATTTTTTTGTTATTTTATCTGTACTATATTTTTTCATTGTATTTTTAGCATTTTTTGACAAATTATCACATATTTTATCATTTTCTATAAGCTTTATAATTGAATTAATCATTTGTTCTTTGTTATAGTTTTCTATTAATAAACCGTTTTCACCGTTGGTAATTAATTCTCTTGGTCCTCCGCAAGGACAGTCTGTGGAAATTGATGGCATACCTATAGACATTGCTTCCATTAATGCATTGGGCATTCCCTCGTATTTTGAGGATAATATAAATGCTTTTTTAGTTTTTAATATATCTTCAATATTATCTACTTGACCACATAATTTAACATTTTTTTCTAATTTGTTACTATTTATATAATCATTTAACTCAGAATGTAATTCTCCTTCTCCATATATCAACAATTTATAATCAGGATATTTTTTTATTATTTCTTTAAATGATTCTATTAAAAATATTTGATTCTTTTGACTATTTAATCTTCCTACATTAACAAATTCTTTACTATTGTTACCAGTATAATTAGTATTTAAAAATTTATCGTCCACAGGATTAGGAATGACAACTGATTTATTTCTTATTTTATTGGAAAAATAATTTTGTGCTTCTTTAGTTTGAAAAACAAAACCGCTTGCTTTTCTATATAATAATTTCATTAACACCCTATTTTTTAATGAATGATATTCTACTTTAGGATCATTTCTATCAGATATAATTATTGGCGCTTTTATTAGTGGTTTTAACATCAATAATCTATAACTTGGTTCAGGTAAAAA
>CAKOXD010000018.1 GCA_934130005.1 uncultured Bacilli bacterium | reverse complement strand
ATAGTTCTATCAAAAAGTGATCTATCTATTAATATAATATCTGGATTTTGTGATATCGCTTCTTTTAATTCTTTTAAGGTGTTTTTAAGTATTTCGTTTTTAATTATATTTTCAAATTCTGCATACGCCTCTTCACTGCATTGAATTGAAGTAGCAAATTCTTTCAAAGCAATAACATCAAAACCATCCATTTTAAAGAAATCACATAAATTATTTATTAAAGTTGTTTTACCAGTTCTTGGAGTCCCAGTAAATTCAATTACATATGGTTTAGTGTTAGTTAATACTTTTAACATTTTATGTATTTCTTGTTTCTTATAATGGAGTTTGATTAATTTTTTATACTCTTCTTCGTTACATTCAAATATTTTTCTTTCTAATTCATCATTCTTTTTATTCTCGAAGACATCATCAATTAATAATTTTAATCTAGTAAACATTGAATATTCTTTATCTTCATTAGATATTAAACTTTTATATACTTCGGTATAATACCATTTTTGTTTTTCGTAACCTCTTTTAAATGCTGAAAAATCTTTTTCACCTTTTGTTTCAAAGATTATTCTTAAGTCTTCTAGATTACTTATTTTATCAGCACAAATAATTGCTTTATGTCTTAAATCTAATTTTTTTATACTATTAATAGTATGTAGTTTTCTTTCTTCCCAACTTAAACTTTTATCTGGTTCACTTGCTCCCAAAACTAAAGATACAATATCTTCATTAAATTCTTTTAATAAATCTTCTTTTGTATATTTAGTATCTTCAATTACATCGTGTAAATAACCTGCTGATATAACATTATCATCAAAATTATATTCTTTTAAAATATTAGCAACATTTATCGGATGAATTACCATTGGTTTTTCTTTATCTGATTTTCTTACTTGCCCTTTATGAGCATTAATTGCAAATTCTTTTGCTTTTTCTTTTATATCCATATTTATTCTCCATTTCTATATTAATTATTGTTTTATAAATTGCCTTTATAAAAATATATTTTCATAGCATCTTCTGAATATTGAGGTTTAGAAACATCCTCATCAAGAGTTTTTCCAATATAATATATTAAGAATTGAGATGCAATTAACAAATCATATTCACACAAAATACCTTCATAATCACTTTCAATTATCAGATTATTACCACCACGCAAATACTTTAATAATTCTTTCTCATATGGTGAAATATTTTTTGATTTATAGTATATATTATTTTTGTTATTTAGATTTTCGTAATTAATAAATCTTCCATGTGAAAAATTTTTTTTATCATGGATAATCACATTAACTATACCTGACTCAATAAATTTACTCTCTGTATCAAAAGTAGCACTTCTCGTATAATCACCAGTAAACACATTTATCAAATTTCCTCTAGAAAACATATTTCTAATTTCAAAATTTTCAAATTGACTTTCAAAAAACATATTCCATTTTTTGATATTTTTTTTAATAAACTCTTTTATATCTATATCACTATTAATTTCTTTTAAATAATAATTTAAAAATATGCTTGAAGGACTAATGGTACCTTCAAAAGATAAAAAGCCTCTTTCTCTTCCTTTATTTGTGTTAGTTCTATAAGACATTATATTTTTTTTAGGAACATTTGTTTTTAGAACTACCTTTTGAACTTCTCCCTTTGTTATTATATACTTATTCGAGTTATCAAAATATTTAGTGCTTTCAAGTAAGTCGGCAGTAGTTCCTGAATAGGAAAATACTATTATTTTGTTAATTTTTGAATTATTTCTGTAGATAATATCTCTTGGTAATAAAGCATATGCATTACTACCATATAATTCGTTAATTACAATTGAAGAGAATACACTTGCAGCATAAGAACCACCACTTCCCGTAAAGATATAGTTATCATTACAATTAAAATTAATATTATATAAATTATTTATTGCCTTACTATTGATAGCATTAATAATTCTGATTTCTAAATTATTAATATTAATATTACATCGTTTAATTTTTTTTCGAATTACCAATTCAAAAGCTTTACAAGTACACTCGTTTTTATTTCTTTTAATTTTGTATAAATTACTTAAATGGCCTCTTGCTCCCATTTTTTTTACAACTTTAGAAGTCAATTTAACTGAATTATTGTACCAAGCATTAAAATTATTCACATCAAAACTCAAATCAGCATTTATCCAATCTTTTATTATACTTGAAAAGAAAGCATCACCAGCACCAGTTGAATCTATTTCTTTTGATGAATGAAAAAGTTGAAATTCATATATGATACCATTGTAAACAAATATTGCTCCTTTTTTCCCTAAAGTAACCATCATTAACCTAGGTTTTAATATATCATATAATTGCGTTAATGTTTCTAAATTAAATCTATTTTTTAAATATTTAACTACTCTTTCATTGATGTTAATTATTGAAAACTTATTCTTTACTTTACCAATAATTTGTTCGTTTGTTAATTTATCAAGTTCAAAATATTGACCTAAATCTAATAATTTATTATTAAAAGTATTATCAATGATAAATTGATTTTTAATATTTAAGTTATCAAAAACTAATATATCATCTTTATCAAGTTTTCTTATAATATCTTCTGTATCAATCAACGAGTTTTCATACCAATTTTTCTGATTACACACAGGACATCTTTTCTTTGATGAAAAATCAAGACCATTATCGGTATCAAAATATGAAACATGAAAGCATCTAGTAAAAACATTATCTAACATTTTAATATCTGTTACATCAACTTTCAAATCGCTCAAACTTTGTTTAGCAACCATCCCTGCTTTATCATTACCGCAACTTCCAAATACTGCAGTGTTTATCCCCATATTTGATAAATTTGCAATAATATTATGCGAAGTCATTCCACCATTAACACCAAGTAATTTACCATTCTTATAATAATAATCCGTAACCAAATCCCCAATGCTTACTACTCTCATCTTATTAATCTCCTTTTTTTAATTGAAACTTCACTATTATTTTTATAGTCATGATTTTTTATTAAACATTCTATAATTTTCTCTCTATTCAAATCAAATACACCCAAAGAATCCAAATATGAACTTTCTTCCATTTCATCTACCCAACTATATGGACTTTGAAAGCACAATCCCGTTACATACTCAAAGAACAAATTATAATCAACTGCTCCATGATTTTTCATAAACATTTGATTAACACGATTTATACCGGGATATCTAACAATATTTATGTTTGGAACATTTATACCAATATCATAAAGTGAATTGATAGTTAATTGCATTGTTTTTCCAGTAAGAACATTATCATCTAGCAAAATTATGTTATTACTTTGTATATTTCCAACTTTAAGTATTCCACCCAAATTATTAATATTAAACTTTCTCAAATCAACTAGTTGCTTATTTCTATAACCAGAAATATTTTTTCCAAAATTAAATAATAACACATCATTTATATTATTATCAATAACTTTATAAATGATTGGTAATTCTAATCCACCATAACACATTCCACAAACGCCAAAATTATTTCCTTTTTCTTTTTTGTCAGAATCTATTTTTACTGTCAAATAGTTTTCAGCAAAATTATCTATTTCCCTATAAGTTCTGTATTCTTTTGAATAATCCTTCTCTTGAGACATCGTCAAAAATTCGAAAAAATCTTTATTAATAGAGAAATCAATCAAAGAAAGTATCTCTTTTATTTCATTTATCTTAATTAAAAAATTATTTTCAAAACAAATTTTTGTCATCAAGTTTTCGGTTAAATATAAAATATTATATAATTTGCCAATATCAATATTTTTGCAAGAACTAATATTTATTAATATATTTTTATCATTATAGAACTGTATTAATTTATGATTAATTAGTATTAAAACTATATTTCTAATATTATCCAATAATCCGAGAAAAAATTTTTTATTAATAATGTCAGAATATTGATATTCAATATTTAAAGTCTCTAATGAGCGATTTATAAAAACAATATTATTTTCATACCATTCTTTTACATCTTCCCAAGAAGTATAGTCTTTATTGTTTTTTACTTGTCTATTTGCAAGAAAATAATAATAGTTTTTAGAACCTCGCAACAAATAATTAAAATTGTCTCTCAATGCATAGAGCAAACTACCATTATCACTGATTGCAAATAATTTTTTTAAAGGATTATCTGAATCGAGCATTTCCCATTCATACATTGGTATTTTTACACTACCACTAGAACAATCAAAAACATCATCCATTCCATTTGGTACATTAAAATTATCTTTAATTATTTGATTATATGCAGTTAAGTATTTACATTTTCCTTCTGAAATGGCATATTCCATTTTTGCATAATTTTTAACGTAAGTTATTTTGCTTGCATTTTCTAAACATATCGTTGGTAATAATTTTGCTTTTTTCACTAAAAATAATGTTGCATCTACACCTTTTAAAATTTTGTTATCATCATCAAAAATTGGAAAGCATCCATCAACACTATTACAAATTTTGTCGACACTATAACCTTGCTCGCAATTTAACATTGCATAATCATTTCCTATTTTGTCACCACAATCACCAATTCTCATCATAGAATTCTTGGGAACTCCAACTAATCTTTCTGCTGTTTCGATAGCAATATCTTTACTAGTAGTACCAACTTGAATAACGCTACTCTCTTTATATTTACCCCTAGTAATACTTAAACCATTCAAATTATAGTCATTAATTACATTTTTAATAAAATCCATAACTATTTTTACATTATCATCTTTATCATCTTGCAATACAAAACGAACATTTAATATCTTATTATTTACCGCATCCTTTGAATAAGCGATTTTACAAATATCATCTATTTTTTTATTCTTCATTTTTATGATTTCTTCATCAAATTTTTTCAATTCATATAACTTATCATCAGTTATAGTATAAATACATTCGTTAAATATTTTATCATTAGAAGTATAGAATAATCTAGCACCATCATTTGCTAAAGCATAAATTCTCTTTAATTCATTATTATTGACATTATATAAATTCAACAATTTGAATTGTATATCATTAAGCAAATGATTTAACCCGGTTGATCCTCTGCCTGTAATAAATACTATTGGAATTTTTTGTTTCAATAAATCGGCAATCATTTTTATTACTCGCTCATCAATTTCTTTAGAATTTTTCTTTGTTAATGTTCCATCGATATCAAAGCAAACTGCGTTATATTTTTGCTCTAAAGACTTCGAATAATTTTGTTTCATTATTTCAATATTAGAATCGTTCATTTTTTACCTCCTCAACAAAAATTCTAAACTTTTTACCCTGTTTTTACTATCTACTTCTGCATTTTTGTCAAATACCACACCAATACCTCCATTTTTAACCCAACCATCAATATTTTTATTTGAATTATCTATAAGCATTTGATTATCTGGAATTATAATTTCATGCTTTTTAATTTTGGGCGGAACAAAAATTATCGGTGAATATATGCATCTATTTTTTCGTAAATCATTTACCTTAATTTGCATTTCTTTCAAACTATAAACTTTTGTAAGTATTGCTATTTTTCTTTTCATTTTTTCTAATTCTCTGATAATTTCAACAGAATTATTAAGTGAACTAGCACCTTCGATAATATATTCCCATTCACCATTTATTGTATCTGCTAATGAAAAATATTTATCAAATTCATCCTTATCATTATGGTTAAAATAGCCTCTTTTTTCTTTCAATTCAATCATTCTTTGTTCTGAATTTATAATAACTCCATCACAATCAATAAATATACACTTGTCTCCCATAAAAAACCTCCTAAAAGCATTATAATATACTTTTAGGAAATATTTCGTCTTTTTTATTCAATATTCTTATTAATTGATAAAATGTTTGTTAAATTAAAGTGTCTAATAGAGCCTCTTAACTTGCAAAAAGCAGTAACGTAAATATTGCTTTCAAATTTAAATAGACTAATAGGAATGATTTCTCTATTCGTGATGCCACCAGATATTCCTAAATAACTAATATATACACTCATTTTATTTTTTATAGAATTATCTATCATTTTAATTTTTTCATCATTCTCTTTAATAAATATATCATTATCATATTCAGATAATACTTTATTAACTTCATACGTAGAGTGAATTTTTTTATTTAATTCTATAAAATCATTAATTAATT
>CAKOXD010000017.1 GCA_934130005.1 uncultured Bacilli bacterium | reverse complement strand
TTTTTACCTGAACCAAGTTATAGATTATTGATGTTAAAACCACTAATAAAAGCGCCAATAATTATATCTGATAGAAACGATCCTAAAGTGGAATATAAATCATTAAAAAATAGAGTATTAATGAAATTATTATATAGAAAAGCAAGCGGTTTTGTTTTTCAAACTAAAGAAGCACAAAATTATTTTTCTGATAAAATAAAAAATAAATCAGTTGTCATTCCTAACCCTGTAGATGATAAATTTTTAAATACTAATTATACTGGTAACGAAAGTAACGAATTTGTTAATGTAGGAAGATTAAATACGCAAAAGAATCAAATGTTTTTAATAGAATCATTTCAAGAAATAATAAAAAAATATTCTGATTATAAATTGTTGATATATGGAGATGGAGAATTGCATTCTAAGTTGAATGATTATATAAATAACAATAAATTAGAAAAAAATATTAAATTATGTGGTAAAGTAGATAATATTGAAGATATATTAAAAAATAAAAAAGCATTTATATTATCCTCAAAATATGAAGGAATGCCAAATGCATTAATGGAAGCAATGTCTATAGGTATGCCATCAATTTCTACAGACTGTCCTTGTGGAGGACCAAGAGAATTAATTATCAATGATGAAAATGGTTTATTAATAGAAAACTATAATAAAGAACAACTGATTAATGCAATTATAAAAATTATAGAAAATGATAAAATCTGTGATAAATTGTCAGAGAATGCAAAAAAGACAATGAAAAAATATAGCACAGATAAAATAACAAAAAAATGGTTAGAATTTATGAAGGAAGTTTACAAAAATGAAAAAAATAATTAAATATTTAAAAAATCCAAAATTAATTATAATTTATTTGATGAATAAAAATTTCTTTTCCTTTCTTTCAGATGAATTATACTTAAAGTGGAAATATAGACTTATTTTTGAAAAAAAGTTAAATTTAGAAAGCCCTCAAACATTTAATGAAAAATTACAATGGTTAAAATTATATGATCGAAATCCAAAGTATACACAAATGGTAGACAAGTATGAAGCAAAAGAATATGCCAAAAAAATAATTGGAGAAAAATATATTATCAAAACACTAGGTATTTACAATACATATGATGAAATAAATTTTGATATTTTACCAGATAAATTTGTTATAAAACCAACTCATACTTCAGGCGATGTTTATTTGTGTAAAAATAAATCTCAAATAAATCACAAAGAATTAAAACACAAAATTAGAAAATGGCTTAAAAGAGATTATTACAAAATCCATAGAGAATGGCCATACAAAAATGTTAAACCAAGAATTATTATTGAAGAATACATAGAAGATAAAAAATCAAAAAACTTGAAAGATTATAAATTTTTTGTTTTCAATGGAAAATTCGTTTATTCACTTGTATGTAGCGATAGAGAAGAATCATTAAAATTTACTTTTTTTGATAACAATGGTAAATTTATGAATTTCACACAAGATGAATGTCCTAATGATCCTAATGTATCTAAACCAAAAAAATACGATAAAATGATAGAACTAGCAGAAAAACTAGCAAAAGATATTCCAGAAGTTAGAGTAGATTTTTATGAAAGAGATAACGATATATATTTTGGAGAATTAACATTTTTTGATTCAGCAGGTTTTGGAAAGTTTGAACCAGAAGAGTGGGATTTAAAAATAGGTAACATGCTAGTGTTGCCACAAAAAGAAAAAAGTAAGGATGAAAAAGTCAAGTAATATTTTGACTATTAAAATATTAATAATAAATAATGGTGATACTTTATCATTCAATGTTATTTTATACCGATAATTGGTTAAAGTAATAATAATTAAATATTTAACTAAATTTATAAATACTTATATTATGTCTATATTTGTATTTTATTTAGTTTATTTATTCTTTTATTTAAAATTGGAATATAGCAAAATTATAATTGTATTAAAAAATATAAATTAGGAGAAATTGATATGAGAAGTAAAAAAGCAATATATAATATAGTAACCTTGTTAACATTGCAAGTTGTAGTATTAATATCTGGATTTGTTGTACCGAAATTAATCATCAGTTCTTTTGGTTCAGATGTTAATGGTTTAGTTTCTTCGATAACTCAGTTTTTAGCATATATTAGTTTATTAGAATCTGGTATTGGTCCTGTAGTAAAGGCATCTTTATATAAACCAATATCTCAAAAAGATAATAAAACTATTAGAAATATTTTAAGAGCATCAGAAAAATTCTTTAGATTTATTGCTAGAATATTTATAATATACTTAGTGGGATTAGCACTTTTATATCCACTATTGGTAAAGGGTGAATTTGGTTATATTTATACTTTATCATTAGTATTAATAATATCAATTAGCACTTTCTTTGAATATTATTTTGGCATGACTTATAAATTATATTTACAAGCAGACCAAAAAACTTATATTACTTCAGTTATTCAAATATTTATATACATAATGAATATTATAATTGTTGTTGTATTTGTAAGATTAAATTTAAGTATTCAAATGATTAAGTTATTTAGTGGTATTATATTTGTATTAAGACCATTAATTCAAAATATTTATATTAAGAAAAAATATGATTTAAATCTGAAAGATGCAGACGAAAATTATAAATTAGAAAAGAAATGGGATGGTCTTGCTCAACATATAGCAGCAGTTATTCATAATAATACAGATGTAACAATTCTTACAATTTTTAGTAAGTTATCAGAAGTATCAGTTTATTCAGTATATTCTTTGGTTACTAGAGGAATAAAATCAATTGTATCTGCTTTTTCTGGTGGAATAGATGCATCATTTGGTGATATGATTGCTAAAGAAGAAAAAGAAGCATTAAATAGAAGTTTTAGCACATATGAACTTTTCTATTTTACTATTACAACAATTTGTTATGCTTGTACTTTGATACTTATAGTTCCTTTTATAACTGTTTATACAAAAGGTATAAATGATGCTAATTATATTAGACCATTATTTGGTTATTTAATGGTTATTAGTGAATTTTTATGGGCGATAAGACTTCCTTATAGTTCAGTTACTTTAGCAGCAGGGCATTTTAAGGAAACAAGAATTGGTGCTTGGGTTGAAGCAATATCAAATATAGTTATATCATTGATTTTAGTTATTAAATTTGGAATTATTGGTGTTGCTATAGGTACTCTTATTGCTATGTTAATAAGAACAATTGAATTTATTTATCATACTAATAAATATATATTGGAAAGAAATATATTTATTAATATAAAAAAAGTATTATCTATAATATTTGAAACAATTATAATAGTTTTAATAGTTAAATTATTGCCAATTGATATTAAGTTTAATTCATATATTAATTGGATAATATATGCGATTATAGTATTTATAATATCTAGTATTGTTACAATTACTATTAATTTACTTGTGTATAGAAATGATGTTAAAGATTTAATGAGATTATTAAAAAATAATTTTAATAAAATATTTAAAAGGAGAAGTAAAAAATGAAAACATATCTTGTAACAGGTGGTGCTGGATTTATTGGTTCATCACTAACAGAAAAATTATTAAATGAAGGGAATAGAGTAATTGCTATTGATAATTTCTGTGATTATTATAGTCCATTACTAAAAGAAAAAAATATTAAGGATTTTTTAGATAATCCAAATTATAAATTATATCGTACAGATATTAGAAACAGTGAAGATATAAAGAAAATATTTAGTGATAATAAAATTGATGTTATAGTACATCTTGCTGCGATGGCAGGAGTAAGACCATCAATTGAAAATCCATTATTATATCAAGAAGTAAATGGAATGGGAACTCAAAACATTCTAGAAGCAGCAAAATTAAATAATATTAACTCTTTAGTTATGGCGTCTTCTAGTAGTGTATATGGTAATTGTAAAGAAATACCATTTAGGGAAAATATGATAGTAGATTTTGCTATTAGTCCATATGCTGCTACTAAAAAATCAAATGAAGTAATGGCACACGTATATCATAAACTAAATAATATGAATATTATTATGCTTAGATTCTTTACTGTGTATGGTCCAAAACAAAGACCTGATTTAGCAATAAATAAATTTACTAGATTAATGCTTGAAGGAAAGAGTATTCCAATGTATGGTGATGGAACAACTTCAAGAGATTATACTTATATTGATGATATTGTTGATGGTATTATTAAATCTTGTGATTATGTTGAAAAGAATGATAATGTTTATGAAATAATTAATCTTGGAAGTAATAATCCAATTAGTTTAAAAGAAATGATTAATACAATAGGTGAAGTATTAAATGTAGAACCTAATATTGAAGTATTACCAATGCAACCAGGTGACGTAGATAGAACATATGCTGATATAACAAAAGCAAATAAATTATTAGGATATAATCCTAGTATTACCTTTAAAGAAGGAATAGAAAAATTTGTTCTTTGGTATAAAAATAATTAAGTGTATCGCTGATATGCTTTTTTATATTTTTATAAAAGAAAATGCTTTTTGTCTTGTAAAATAAAAGAATTTTTGATATGATGTTATTGGATATTTGTAATTATATAAAAATGGAGTGATATTGATGAAAAAAAAGATTAAGAGCGTAATTAAATTAATGAGACCTAAGCATTGGTTGAAAAATGCATTAATTTTCTTTCCAATATTATTTGATTCTAAATTGTTTGTGGGGAACATTTTTTATAAAACTTTTATAGGATGTATATCTTTTTGTTTTATTTCATCTGCCATTTATATAATCAATGATATTAAAGATGTTGAAAAGGATAGATTACATAAAACTAAGAAAAAAAGACCTATAGCAGCTGGTGATGTATCTATAAAAGAGGGAATTTTAATATTTTGTTTACTTGTTATATTAACTATAGCAATTAATGTTTTTATAATCAAAGATTTAAGAAGTATGTTATTTATTTTTTTGTATTTTGTATTAAATATACTTTATTCTTTTGGCTTAAAAAATATCCCAATTATAGATGTAATTATATTAGTATCTGGATTTGTAATAAGAGTTATGTATGGTGCTAGTATAACTTCCATAAAAATATCTCAATGGTTATATTTAACTGTAATGTCTGGATCATTTTTTATGGGATTTGGTAAAAGACGAAATGAAATTATTAAACAAGGAAATGATTCTAGAAAAGTTCTAAAGTATTATACAAAAGAATATTTGGATAAGTTTATGTATGTATGTTTGGTTTTGACTTTAATGTTTTATTCCTTGTGGTCTATAGATAGTCTTACTATTTTAAGATTTGGTGACTGTATGCCATATACAATACCATTTGTTTTGATAATTTTTATGAAATATTGTTTAGATATCGAAGGAGATTCATTTGGTGATCCGGTTGATGTAATCACATCTGATAAAATTTTAATGAGTTTGATTGCATCTTATGGTTTAATTATATTTTTATTAATTTATGTTAGGTAGTGTATTATGAAAAAAATAGATGTATTAGACTTTGATGGAACACTTTATAAAAAAGACTCATCAAAAGAATTTTTTAAATTTTGTTTAAAAAAGAATCCAATATTATTAATTTATATTCCTAAAATTATTATTTGCTTTTTTGTCTATTATTTAGGGGGAATTTCGATAACTAAGCTGAAAGAATGCTTTTTTGCTTTTTTAAAGAATTGTGATAATATTGATGAAATGGTTGAAAAATTTTGGAAAGAAAACAGAAAATTTATTAGAATTGATTTACTTAAAAATTGTAAAAATGAAATTGTAATAATATCTGCGTCCCCAATGTTTCTTATCAATTATATTTGTTCTGATTTGAAAGTTAATAAAGTAATTGCAACGAATGTAGATAAAAAAACGGGAAAATTTTTGTCTGAAAATTGTAAAGGAAAAGAAAAAATAAATAGATTGAATTGTGAATATGATAAATACTGCATTGATAAGTTTTATTCCGATTCTTATAGTGATGAACCATTAGCAAAATTAGCAAAAAATCCTTTTTTTATAGAAAAAGATGAAGTAGAAAAATGGAATTTTAATAATACTGAAGATAATAAATTAAAAGAATTAATTAGATATGTTTTTATTGGAGTTTTAACGATAATTATAACTTTAGTAACATATTACATTTTAACAATTTTCTTATTAGATCCTAATGATAAACTAGAGTTACAAATTGCTAATTTTGCCTCCTGGTTATTAGCAGTTTTATTTTCATATGTTTGTAATAGAAAGTATGTATTCAATAGTAATAAATCTAATATTTTAAAAGAATTATTATTATTTATAAGTTCAAGAATATTAACTTTGATTGTTGATATGTTAGGAATGTTTATTTTTGTTTCTATATTAAAACTTAATGATAAAATAATAAAAATATTAGTTCAAATTTTAGTCATTCTATTAAATTATATAATTAGTAAATTTATAGTATTCAATCATCATAATAAAGAAAGTGAGAAATTAAAATGAAAGTATTAAAAAAAATTGCAAACTGGTTAGTCTCAGTGATTAATAATTTTTACAAAAAAATTGATAAATATTATTTTTTAAGATTGTGTTATCTCACTATTGGATTTTTATTTTTTATTAGTTTTACCACTAGTGTTATGTTTTTGTGCCATTTAAAAATAGGAATGTATAATTTTTATATTTCAATAATTATTTTAATATTGGGATATTATTACTTCTTTTATAAAAAATCAGATAAAAAAATGTTTTACATTAATTTAATAACAGCGTTAGTTATTATTGCTATTTCCATTATTGGTAGTATGCTACTATTTGAAAATTCCTGGGATGGTTGGGCATATCATATTCCTTCAGTCATTGAAATGAAGAATGGATGGAATCCTGTTTATGAACATAATGAATCTATAGGTATTTGGAGTCTTCATTATCCAAAGTTTATCTGGATTTATGGAGCTGTATTATATAAGACTTTTGGGAATATATCAGCAGGAACTTCCTTCAATTTGATTATTTCTTTTTCCTGTATGTTTTTACTATTACAGTTATTTAATAATTTAAGAAAGAATCCTATTAAAAACTTGATTTTTAGTCTCATAGTATCATTTAACTTTATATCAGTAAGACAATTTTTCTCTTATTATAATGATGGCGTTTTGGGAATTTGTATTTTAGCATCACTATTTATTTTTTATTATTTCTTGAAATCAAAGAAATTATCATTAAATGATTCTGATGAAAAATTTAATATATATATATTATTAATATCAATGTATTTAAGCATTTTGGCTAATATAAAATTTGATGGTGCTCTTTTTGCATTTATAGTAGCATCTTTCATCTTTGTTTACTTGATAATAATTAAATCGAAAAAAAGTAAAATCTTATTATTTATTTCATTGTTAGGTACATCAGTTTTAATACCAGCATGTACTACTTATTTACCTAATATTATTTATCATCATAATATTGGTTATCCAATAATAGGAGAAAATAAAATTGATATAATAGATATTTTTATTCCTGAATATATGACTGGTGATGGCAAAGTTTTATCTTTTGTAAAATCATTTTCATGTGATAGTGACGTTGATTCTTATTGCAAATTTAAACCTTTCTTTAAAACTTCCATAGAAGACATCAAATCTGCTTCAACTACTGATTCATCAAATGGATTTGGACCTTTGTATCAATTAATTTTTATATTATTTATAATTTATGTATTATCATATATTATCAAAATAATTAAAGAAAATAAGAAGAAAAAAATATCAGTATCAACAATTATTAAAAAATATTATTCAGAGTTAACATTTATTTTAATCTTATTAATCTTTTTCTTCATAACACCCGCTACCTGGTGGTTTAGATATGTACCTTATATGTACACTTTGCCATTAGTAATAATTAATTTTTCATCTAAAGAAACTATTAAGAAACAAATTCAGTCCGTTTTGGCATTAATTATAGTAGGAATATATATATTTAATTTGATATTTTTCGGTGCAACAAGGATATTATCACAGATTAATTTTTCCCTAAATTTAAATAATCAAGTCAATGAATTAATAGCTTTATCTACAGATGAAAAAATACTTATAAAAGAAGTGGACGT
>CAKOXD010000016.1 GCA_934130005.1 uncultured Bacilli bacterium | reverse complement strand
AGTCCTGCTTCAACATGTCCTATTGAAACACTATTGTAAAATGCCGCTAAAGCACCTGCAAAAGTTGTTGTTGTATCTCCGTGAACAAGTACAATATTTGGCTTTTCTTTTTGAATAACTTCTTCAAGCCCTGTTAATGCTCTAGTTGTAATATCTCCTAAAGTTTGGCCTTGCTTCATAATATTTAAATCATAATCAGGTTTAATATTAAATGTTTCTAAAACACTATCAAGCATTTGCCTATGTTGTGCCGTTACTACAACAATGCTTTCAATTTCTTTTCTTTTTTCTAATTCTTTTACAAGAGGAGCCATCTTAATAGCCTCAGGTCTTGTACCGAATATACTTATTACTTTAATCATTTACTCTCCTATATAAATCTAACAAAAATATGCAAAATTGTTATAATATTAATTGCTATAATCATAATAATTATGCTCGATGATGAAACCTTTAAATTAGATTTTGTTTTACAAATAAAAGGTAAAAGCATAATTACAGGTAAAAAATATCTTCCTTGAATTCCTTCAACTGTTTTATGAGCAATTGAAAAATATTGTGCAGTACATTGAACATATATTGCTGTGGAAATTAAACCCATTATTAATATTGCTATTATAGATATAAACCATTTATCTAAAGATTTAAAATCCTTGCTATTATCTGATAAAAATAATGTTACTGCTACAATAATAACGTAAATCCATGAAACTAATGAAGGCATTTGAACTTGTGAATGATACATCGTTGTTCCCACAAATAAGCATTCTACGTATTTTGAAAAATAAGTGCTTATCGTTCTTAAGAATATTGAAAAATATTCAAATAAGTGTTTAAAAATAAATGCTTTTTGTAAGGTATTCTTGTCATAAGAAATTACAAATACACCTTTAGTAAAATTCATCCAATATAAACTTACAAAACATGACAATAAAATTAGTATTATAGAATATATATATTTTTCTTTCTTACCATATTTATAATTATTTTTACTTATCAACAATACCAAAAATACTATAGGCAAATATACTATTTTGCAAAGAGATATTACTATACATAAGATACTTAAAATCGACAAAGTACTTTTTGTAATTGTTTTATTATCTGCTTTAATTTTGTAAATTAATGCTAGTATTAACATAAAAATAACATTAGTAAATGCATCTGCAGATAAAGTTGTTGCACATTGAATCATATTCGGAGAAAGTAAAATTGCTAAATAAAATAATTTATATTTAGGTAATATTTTAATACATAAATAACCTATAATTAGATAACTAATTAAGTTGAACACTCTTCCAAACATACCAATATAATATGGTGAAAGTTTAAATAATTTAGCTATCATAAAACCTAAAGTATGTGGAAGATATTGAACTGGAGAATATAAAGCAGTGTTACTATAATCATTAGTCCACTCAACACCATACTGTTTTGTAACATTACTTTCAAGAGGAATTTTAATCATATCTTTAATATTTCTATATTTGATTATTGTATTTGACCCACCACCAATTACAAAGGTATTTTCTAAAGAACTTGGAAGAATGCTACCAACTACCTTTTTTGTCGGAGTTACCATTATTCCTTCCGAAATTTCATATATTCTATAATAATGATTATGTTCATCACTACCAGTAAAAAGTGGTGATAAAACTAAATAAAATATTCCTAAAAAACTTGCAATAAGTAAAAATATTTTTGAATAATTAGTATCATTAATTTTTTTGAAATATACATAATTATAAATAATTAATAAAATAGTTAATAAAGCATAAAAATATAAAAAGTAGCCTTTTGAAGAAATAGATAATTCACTTAATTTATAACTAATATCAAAAGATAATATATATGTAAAAACAAGTACAAAAATAACTGATACAATAAAAATAATATTATTTTTTAGAAACATTTTTAATTTTTCTTTCATCTAATTTTCCTCCGTTGTTTATAAAAAATATCCCTATTAAAAATGGTAAAGTTGTAAATAGGCCATATACATATCTGAATTCTCCCCATACGGGTGAAGCAATAAGCATTGTTATCCAAATTGTTATACATGGTAAAAATGGAATTATGCCAAACTTTTTATTTTTAATAATAAAGCTAACTAGTAAAATTATTATTGTCCAAACACACAACCCTATACTCCACTGCATACAAAATAATGGTAAATCACGTGCTTCTCCTTTAGATAATATTTCTTTAATCTTTGAATTTGTTTTTGTATCAATTGTAATTCCGATTTTATTTTCCCAAGTAATATCAGAAACACTCCAATAAACAACATTTGGATACCAATAACCAAGAGTACTAATAAAATATGCTTCCATAGCAGTTGGAAAATGTTTGAATAAAAGTTTTGTATACATTTTAGCATAACAGAGTTTATTCTCATTAAACTCATCAATACTAAAATTCTTATTAGATTTAATTCCATCAGAAACTACAGGATTATAACTAGTTGCAATAATTTCTATAGGAAGAAGTTTATTTATCATTTTAATTTCTTTTTTTGTTAAAGTTTCACCTTTAGCTACAACTCTGCCAATTTGTTGTAATGGCATACCAATATATTCTGATGATGATGATTTTCTTATACCACACCAAGAAAATACTGGTCCTTTTACAAATATAAAAATTAATATAACGGATAAAAATGTTATTCCAAGCTTTTTAAAATCTTTTTTTAGTAAAATAAGTATTACTACAGCCAAAATTAAATATGCATAAATTGCATTATTTCTGAAGAAAACTATAAGTAATGATATAATTCCAAATGAAATCATATTTTTTATTTGTAAATTATCTTTATTTTCATATATTTTATAGCATTCGGTAGTTAAAAGAAGTAAGAGTCCCGCAAATAAAACATCTTTCCACATTGTAATACTATAATATCCATTCATTGAGGCAAATGCATAAAATAATAATAATCCATATGTTACTATTTTAGGACAATTTCTTTTTCTTAAAAAAATTAATGAATAAGTAAAAATCGACGATAGAATTAACATTTGTGCAAGAGACACAAATAAAACACCTATATTCGGAGTACCAAAAATACCATAACCAATTTTATAAAATAGTGCCATAAATAAAATATGTAATACAGGATGATGATCACTAGTAATCTTAATACCATTTACAAACATTGAATATTCTTTAATTGAATCCGGAGATAAAGTGCCAGGGAAATAAGTTAATAAATAAATACTCCATACTCCTAGCATTAATATCATAGAAATTATTATAAATAGTTTATTATTATATTTATATGTAGTATTAACTGTGATACTACATAATTTTTGTATTATGATATGAATAATACAAAAATAAAGCGGAAATAATCCCATTAAATATATTGCACTTCGTAAGGAAAATATTTCTTGCCAAATATTTACACTATAAACATTATAATAAGCAAAAAAATTTCTTCCAAAAATCGTTAAAACAGAAAAAATACTTGCTAATACAATGCTGGTTATTTTATATTTATCATTTTTAAACAAGTAATTTTTATATAATAATAAAAGTAAAATGAAAACTATAAATGAAAGCACATTATAACTTACAATTATGTCCATTTGAATAAATGAAAGATAAGTTATAAATGCTAAAAATATAGTAAACAAATTTTTAAAATTATTTTTTGTCATTATTTAACCTATAACCATAATTTTTAAAAGCATCATCAAAAAATTTCTTCATTTTTAATGAAATATTTTTCCATTGCCATTCTTGAATTTGACAAGCACTTTCTTGCTGTAATAATTTTATATCATCTAAATTATTTATAAAATATTTGATTTTTTCTTTTAAACACTCTTTGGTCCTTTCTTCTAAAATATATTCTTTTTGCTTTTCACCAAAAACCTCCTTAACAATCCCAACATCAGTAGTAATAATTGGAACTCCACAAGCCATTGATTCTAAAACTGGATTTGGTGTACCCTCTATTTTAGACATACAAATATATAAATCTATTTTACTATAATAATTTATCATCTCATCGTGAGGTATCATTCTTTCTTTTCTATCAGCAAAATACATTTCAATAGGATACCCTTCTTCTATTAGTTCTTCAATTGCAGGTTTTAGCATTGTATTAACACCTTTAAAATCCTCTTTACCTTTTTCCCATTCACTATTACCTACCCAGCCAATAACTAATTTTCTATTTTTTATATCATCAAATCTTTTTAAATTTTTTGGATAAAAATCAGATAAATCAACTCCATCAGTTATCTCACATTTTGGTTTTTTAATAAATTTTTCATCACTATAAATATCAAGTAATTTCTTCGAAGATACATAATATTCGTTACACATCTTTAGCATGTTATTTGTCATATTTATTTCTTCATCTGTAGTTGAATATAAATGATCATATACTGCTGTAGTAATTACTTTATTGTTAAAATATTTTTTCAAAAACTCATCTTCCGAAGAAGTTAAAGCAATTGTAGAATTCTTAAAATAATTCATATACAAATCAAGAAGTTTTCCTCTCCAAAAAAAGTGAATCAAGTCATAGTCTTCAGCAAGTAATAATGCTGGAACAAGATTATCATTAAAATATTGAGTTGGTATTATTTTAAAATCATAATACTGTTTTAAATTATTTGATACATTTCGAGCAATATTTGCAAAAGCCCAATTATCTGCATCAACAATCATTGCTATTTTCTTTTTCATTTTGACCTCCTCAATTTATTTTTAATTTTTCTTAAGAAAGAAAATAATGAATTAAATTTTAGTGCAAGTTTATAAGATCTAGAATTAGTAATTTGATATAACTGTGCATTTGTTTTTTCAAAATCATCAACTAATTTTTGAAAATTATTTTTATATAATTCATTTTCTTTCATTAATGCTTCATTTATTAGACTTACTTTTTTTAATTCTTTTTCCTTTTCTTTAAGTAATTCATATCTTTCATTACTTTCTAAAGTTATTAATTTAACTTTTTCATTAAATATTTTTTCAAAATTTTCTTTTTGTTTTACAAAATATTCACTATATAATTTATTGTTTAAATATTTATCATTAATTGTTGGTTTATTAAAAAAATCTTTTATATTATTTAAAATAGTCTTTTTATATTTTGTAAATTCATTAGGATTATCTTTTGCATTTTTAATTAGCTTATCATAATTTTTTTGAAATTCCTCTTTAGATACATAATTTACCATTTTTGTATATTTTGATAATCTATTACTAATATCAATATCAGTACCATCATAAACAAGAAGAACAGGAACTCCAAGAGCAAGGCAAGGAAGTGCACAATGAAGTCTGGTAGTTATTACCATCTTTGAAGATTGATATGTTTTTAAAACATTTTCTACGTATGCAAATCTTTCTTCATAAGACATATTTGTATATTCATTATCAACATGATGAGTCATAGTTATAACATTTTCATATTTTGCTTTAATATTTGCAGTAGTAAAATAATCCAAATCCACCAAACAAATATTATCTGTTTTTTTCACATCTTTAAATTTTTCTAAAGTTAAAGTAGTACATCCAGAAAAATAATTTTCAATGTTTTTTTCATCTAAATACTTTTTTACAACATCATCCCTTAAACCAATCGGCTCATATTTTTTTAAATAATTCAAAAAATAATTTGTAAAATAACACGGCTCTTGATTTGATAATTCATCAGTTAAATGAATAGATATAAAAAGTGGAGAAATAAATGGTGATGGAGGGAAAGAACATTTATCATGATTATACCATCCACCAATAATGGTTTTTACTACTTCATTATCATTTGATATGAATTCATTAAGTTTTTCTCTTTCAATATAATAATCAACTTGAGGTAACAATTTTTTTATTGAATAAGACTGAATATCGTCACCTAAATTTGTTGTTTCTTTAAACACTACTAAACCATATTTCATTTTTACCTCCATTAACTCAAAAATTTTTCTATGCTTTCTTTAGAAAGCTTATCGTATTCTTTTTTCCAATTTTCATATAATTTCATTATTTTTTCTTTATTTTTAAGGCAGTATCTAGCTTTTTCATATATAGCTAAAACATCATCTGCTTTGTCTACTACCAAATATTTTTCAAGTTCCGTTCCATCCCAATAATGATGATTGTTGCCAGTTATACAAGGCACTCCAAGTTCGAAACTTTCAAGTGGTATTAAAGGTGCACACTCAGAGAAAGTAACATAAAAATTAATATCATTTTCTGCTATTCTTTCAAGTAATTTTTCTCTTGAAACATTATTTTGAAGTCCTGTTATTGCAATGTTATAAACTTTAGCCATAACTTCAGTTTTAAAGTTTATTGGAACGCAATCAATTCTTGCATTTTCAAATAAAGATGCTGCACCAAGTTGATTATAAAAGTTTTTAACCCACCTATCACCAGAAGCATATAAACCTATTTTAATTCCATTAACTTTTTTTGTATTCTTATTTACTTTAACTTTATCAATATGAACTGTATTATAAATAAACTCAACGTTATAACCTTTTAATTTATAAAAATCATACATACTCTTTTTAACAAAACAAATACTCTTTATTACATTATTATCAAGTAAATTAAATATCGTTTTAAACATATCAAAATCATAATATTCTACATTCATAGCATTACTTCCATGCCATATAACTTTTATTGTAATTTTGGGATTTAATTCTTTTAGTTTTTTAGCTATTTTATCCCATCCATATGCAAATGCACTAAAAACTACCAACTTAATTTTGCTTTCAGCAATAATTTGTGCAATTGAGTTAATAAGTATTTCATCTTCATATTGTTCAATACCTACCACATTTTCGAACAATTCTTTTGTAGCATTTTTTGTTCCTAACCAATTATTATTATAAAAAACTATATATTTTTCTTGACTATATTTAGAAAATTCATTTTTAAATGAATTTAATGCATTATTTCTCAAAGTTTCTTTGTATCTATTTCTACGGTATTTTACATAAGGGTATAAAATAACTTTAGCAATATTTTTTAAAGTATGTTTTCCCCATACTAAAACATCCACCAAAAAATTTCCTACTTTTTTACCAAAAATCATTTCAAATTGAATTCTCTTTTTATCTTTCATAGGAAGCCAACTACCAATATAATAATGAATCATACAAGTATTTTCAGTAAACATATTATTTGTATCTAAACAACTTATTGGATAAAAATAATCTCTTGCATAAATTTTTATTCCATCTTTTAAAAGTTGATTATGCATATGATCATATTTTAATCCATACTCTGTTTTTAGAATATTTCCAAGAAGTGTTGGAATTGAAAAAGAAAACATATTATCTTCATCAAAATCATTTTCTTTATAA
Source organism: uncultured Bacilli bacterium (assembly GCA_934130005.1). Classification (GTDB taxonomy): domain Bacteria; phylum Bacillota_I; class Bacilli_A; order RF39; family UBA660; genus OMSK01. The sequence goes on along the minus strand of CAKOXD010000016.1, from coordinate 3,157 downwards.
AAGTTCCATAATTTATTAATTAATGGATGATTTTTATTTTTAGAATATAAAACTCCTACAGCAACATTAAATTCAGATTCCCATCCAGCAAAGACTTCATCTTTAAATAGTTCATCAACATTTTTTGTTACAATCATATCTGTATCGAAATATATTCCACCATATTCTTTTAAAGCATAAACTCTTGCAACATCACTTACAAATGCCCATTTTTTAGCATCATATGCTTTTTTCGAAAAATTTGTCATATTTACATCAAAATTTTGCTCATTCCATTCAATTATTTCAAAATCGGGCAAATATTTTTTCCAACTTTTGATACATTTTTTAGCAAGTTTTGGTAATGGTTTTCCTCCAAACCAACAGTAATGTATATATTTTTTCATTATTTTCCCTCCACATTATCTATAAATTTATTTAACATATAGTTATTATATTTTTTATAATTAAATTCATAATTATTTTTTTTGTTTAAATTATTATTAATAATATAAGCATTTTCTTTAGCATTAAAACCTAAAATATTAAAATACTTTTTGATATCTATAAAGCCATCACTCGTAGGCACTGTTGTAAAAACATTTTTATTTAAAACTAAAGCCTCGAGGTAAATGACAGGAAATCCCTCATAATATGATGTTAAAACTATACTATTAGCATTTTTCAAATATTTATATGGATTAACATCAGATTTAACCATTTTAACAAAATTATTAATATTATATTTTTCAATAAGTTTCTTGATATATTCTTCATCATTTCCAGAACCTAATATAGTTAAAAATGCATTTTTATTTAACTTTACCAAATTATTAAAAGTATCAATTAACAAATCGAAATTTTTAGAAGATTTATCAAGTCTACCAACATATAATAAATTAATTTTTTCTTTATTAAAGCAACTACACTTTTCATTTGCCAAATTTAAAATCCCATTTCCATTTATAATATTATTTACTACTATAGATTTTTTTTGAATGTAAGGAAAATACTTTATTAACTCTGACATTGACTCAATTGAAACGAAAAATACTTTTTTAAATTTGTTTAAATTTAATATCCAAAAAAAGTCTTTTAGTTTTTGTAAATCATCTTTATACATTTGAACATAATTGCTATGAATATATAAAGAATTGTTTTTTGAAGAAATCAAAGCAAGTTTACTACAGATAACAGAATATGTTGCATAAGAACAACTAAAGTAAAATTTATTATGATATTTCAAATAAAAACCAAGTCTTTTAGAAAAATTAATAATCTTTCTTTTTATAACATTTTTTGAAGTAGAAATTTTATATTCAACAATATGAATTTTTGCATCGATAATCTGTAACAATGGTCCTTTTTTCTCTTCTAAAAAAAGGTAGATATCATATTTATCTACTAATGAATTGAGAAGATTAACTAGTGCCTTCTCCATACCACCAATTTCTAAATTTTTACTAAAAAATGCTATCTTTTTCAATGTTACTTACCTTCCATAAATTTTAAATATTCATCACACACTTCTTTACCACCTATTTTTTGAACAACTCCGTGTTCTATCCATACTACACTATCACATAATTTCTTTATAGATTCAGTTGAATGAGACACGTAAAGGACTGTGGTTCCACCACCTATCATATCCATCATTTTTCTTTCACTTTTTGCTTGAAATGCTATATCTCCAACTGAAAGTATTTCATCAACAATAAGTATTTCCGGATCAACTATTGTTGCTATTGAAAATGCAAGTCTTGCAACCATACCTGATGAAAAATTTTGAACTGGTACATCTAGAAAATCTTTTAATTCTGAAAACTCAACAATTTCATCAAATTTTGAATTAATAAGCTGTTTTGAATAACCCATTACTGCACCATTTAAATAAATGTTTTCTCTTGCTGTAAGTTGTGGATCAAAACCAGCTCCAAGTTCAATCATAGGGCATATATTTCCATATGCATTAACTTTTCCTTCAGTTGGTTTCATAACACCCGCAACAACTTTTAAAAGTGTAGATTTTCCAGCTCCGTTTGAACCAATAAATCCAACAACTTCTCCTTTTTTAATATTTACATTTACATCTTTTAAAGCCCAAAAATCATTTTTTACTTTCTTTTTATGTTTACCCAAATCAACAAACCATTGTTTTAGGGAAAAACTCTTTTCTATTCCAAGATTAAACTTCATTGAAACATTTTCTATTTCAATCATATTTTCTTTTTCCATAAATACCTCCCTAAACATAATAGATAAATTTATCTTGTTTTTTCTTAAAGATAAATATTCCAAGTAAGAAAATAATTAATGCAGATGTTCCACAACCAGCAAACTGACCTAATGTCGGAGTATTATGATATAAAATTATTGTTCTTGCGAAATTAATTATTTGATACATTGGATTAAATTTCATTATAAATTGAATTGTGTGACTCCCTATAGCACTTATATCATACATAACTGGTGTAAGATATGTCCAAATTGTTATAATAATTCCATAAATATAGAACATATCTCTTAAAAATACGGAAATAGTTGATAAAATAAATCCCATTCCAACAGTAAATAAAAATAAACAAATAAATGAATAAGGTAACAGTATATGTTGCCAACAAAGTCCAGTACCCGTAGCAATTATTACAATATAAAGTGGTACTAATGTAAGTAGAAAGTTAATACCCACAAAAATACATTTTGAAAGTGGAAAAATATATTTTGGAATATAAACTTTATTAATTAAGCTAAAGTTTCCTACAACACTACTCATAGCAAGATTACTTGCCTCACTAAAATAGTTAAAATATGTAAGACCAATTAGTAAGTATGCAAGATAGCTTACTCCTGGAGTTGAAAACTTAAAAACATTAGAAAAAACTATAGCCATAACAGCCATCATAAGAAGTGGATATAAAAGGCTCCATACAACTCCCAAAACACTTCTTTTATACTTTACCTTAAAATCTCTTGAAACAAGTTGTCCAAGTAAAAATGAATATTTTTTATAGACATACTTTAAATTATTTATTATTTTTTTCATATTATTAATTCCTTCCTATTAATTATACTAAAAATACCTTTATGTATCAAGTTATAACAAAATAAAAACTAATTATGTTTTTCAATAATTAGCTTTCTTGTTATAAAATTATATACCATTACAATTGCTGTAGCA
>CAKOXD010000015.1 GCA_934130005.1 uncultured Bacilli bacterium | reverse complement strand
ATGATCATAAAGAAGAAGATATAATAATAAATAATACAAGATTAGTATCTAATCCATGGGGTTATGATACTAAAGATTTTAAAATAAAAACATTAACATTAACTAAATAATAAACTAAGATATCAAGTCTTAGTTTTAATATACCTATATATTATTTCTATTATGTTCACTATAAGCCTTACTATGTAAGTCTTATTAGTGTTTAATTAAGCTAAGTAAACTTATCTTAATTAAAAGTATCCAAGATACCTATTATATATAAGCAGTAGATATATACTAATATTATTTTAGTATAAAAAAGTAATTATATAAATAAGAGTAGAAAAATAATCGTATATTCATATATAACAAAAAACTATGATATAATAATTTCAGGTGGTGATATTATGTGCTTAATATGGAACTTAATAAAAGCATTTACTGATACTCAAGATGATAATAAAAAAGATAATAATGATTTAGAGGATTGGCAAAAAGAATTAGTAAAAGAAAAGAAGTATGATTCATTTAACTTTGAAGAGGAAGAACTAGAAGATGATGACTATTATTCTGAGTATGATGATGAATAAAAAAATTGTCAAAATATCTTGAATAAATAAAAATAATTTGATATACTTAACTTAATTAAAGAAAGACGCTAGTACAGGTCTATTCAATAGATTTTTTGTGCTATAATTATAAATGAAAGATAGCAGTATTTATTCTTTTTTAGATGGATACTGCTTATTTTTTCGAAGTGAGGTGTACATGAATGAGTAAAAAAGTTTTTAAAAGGAAGGAATTGCAAAATAAAGATGAAATATTTTTTTCATTAGCTCCAAGAGATGATGTTGATGAAAAAAATATATATTTTAATAGTTTTATGGAGGCAATTAAACATAAAAATAAAATAATTGCTTTTACTGGAAGATATGGAATTGGTAAAACTAGTATAATAAATTCAATATTAAAAAAATTAGATAATAGTTACAAAAGTATAAGAATATCATTAGGTAATTATAAACAAGCAACAGGTGATGAAACCAATATTGTTTCTAATGAAATAGAAACAAAAATATTACAACAAATAATTTACACTATTGATGAAAATAAATTGCCATTGTCTAGATTTAAAAGAATTAAATATATTAGTAGATTAAAAAAAATTTCATTAGCAATAATTTCATGTTTCATAATGTTATGTATAAATTTTTATTTTCCAGAGGTTTATGAGGCCATGCTCACTCCATTGTACAATTTTTTTCATCAATACCTTTCTGATAGTATTATCTTTATTATATATTATATATATTTTATAGTTATATTTCTATGCATATATAAATTAATTAGTATAATTCAAATATATATAAATACTTTAGCACTGAAATATAAAGACTTAGAAATTTCATTTTCGAATAATGATGAAAAGTCGGTATTTAATAAATATCTAGATGAAATTGTATATTTTTTTAAACAAACAAAAACTAAAATTCTTATCATAGAAGACTTAGATAGATATGAGAAAATATCATTAGAAATATTTAAAAAATTGAAAGAACTTAATTTCATGTTGAATTCTAATGAAACTATTTCTAAAAATGGTGGTGTAATTTTTATTTACGCTTTGAGGGATGATTTGTTTTTAAATCCGGAGGAACGAGTGAAATTTTTTGATAATATAATACCAGTCGTCTCAAAGTTTTCAAGCCAAAATGCAAAACAATATATAATGGAATTATATAAAAAAATTCAAAATAAATATGAGTTAACAATTAATGAGAATTTGTTTAGCATATTAAGCCTACACATACAAGATAGAAGATTATTAAATAATATTTTTATGGAATTTAAGATGTATATTGATGTATTAAAAGATAATCAGGATATCGACTATACACAATTGTTTGCTATCATTAGTTATAAAAATATCAAACCTTCTGATTTTGATAAAAGACTTGAATATGATGGTGATTTGTATAATATATTTAATTCTAAAAAAGAGTTTATAAGAATGCTAATTAATGAATTAATTGAAAATAATAATCAAATTGTTAAAGAAATTAATGATGCAAAAAGTCAAAAAATTAAGGATTTAAAAGATTTAAAAAAATCATTTTTACTAGACATTTTAAAAAATGAATATTTTAATAATTACATAAATAAAACAAAAATTTATATTGGTGAACAAGAATTATCTCTTGATGGTTTTATTAATTCTGAAATAAATATTGAGGATTTACGAAATAAAGATATTCGCTGTAACTTTTCTAGTTATAACACAAAATCTATTGAAGCAAAAATTAAAAATGAATTTTTAGATAAAGTAGAGAAATTAGATTATGAATTTGAAAAAATGGAAGAAAAAATTATCTATAATAAAGAATTAATAGAAAAATATAAAGAAATGTCTATGGAAGAAATACTGAACATTGATAGTATAAACGAATTGTTAAGTAATGATGATAATTATAAAGAACTATTAAACAATAAAATTCTAATTTCTTTGGTAAAAAATGGCTTTATTAAAGAAAACTATGAAAATAATTTGTCTTATTTTAAGTCAGGGGATTTAACTCAAATGGATTATTCATTCTTAATAATGGTTGATACTAATGAAAAAGCAAATTATAATTATGAATTAAAAAATATAGAAAAGATTGTTAACATTATTCAAGCAAAAGATTTTAATAAAGAAACAGTTTTAAATTTTTATATATGTGACTATCTAATAAATAATATTTCTTCTCTCAAGCAGCAGAAATTTTACTCTCAATTTAAACAAATGAATAATTATAAACTAAAATTTTTAGATGAATATTGTAATTATAATGAAATTAATTTCACAAAAGTGTTGCAAAAAATATTTGATAACGAATTAATTTTATATTTCTTTAATAATTTAGAAATCATAACTAATAATAAAAAATGGTTAAAATTAATATTAGAAAATATTAAACTTGATTTAAAAGAAAATTGCTATGTAAAATTAAAAGAATTTTTAGAACAAAATGTTGATTTTTTAAATAAATTAAAAATTAATGAAACAAGCGTTTTAAACATTAATTATTTGAAACCATCATTTAAAGATTATGATGAAATAGTGGTGGCAATTATAGATATATTTTACAATAACAAATTTTATGTTCCAAATAAATCGTTTTATGATAAATTAATAGATTTGTATGAAATTGATAACTATTATAAAGATGCTGATGTAATAGACATGCTATTTGAAAATGACAATTTTACTAATTTCAAAGATAAACTTATTGAATCAAATTCGTTTGCCGAATTTTATAATAGTTTTAAAATATATGATAGTAAAGAACTTAATATTTTAAAAGCTATTAATTCTTCTAATTTAAATAAAAAGGAGAAAATTTTAATATTAGAGAAAGAAAATGAAAATATTACTAATATTAATGATATTGAAGACACTAGTTTATGGAAAGAAATTATTACTGAAAATTATATTAATATATCAATGAAAAATATTTTATGTTATTATAATGAAGTTGGTGAAATAGATGAAGTAATACAATACTTATTATCAGAAATTGGAAACGACTATAATGTAATTAATGATGATAATTTCAAAGATTTTGAATCAAAAATGATTTATTCTACTTCAAATTCACTAATAAATTATAAAATTATAGCCGAAAAATTTGATTATATTATTTCTTTATTTAATTACGAATTAGAAATCAATGAAGAATTTGTTGAAGAATTAATAAATTTTAATAAAGTGGATTTAAACATAGATACATATAATTATTTATTTAAAAAAAATATAATCCTATTGTCTAAATTGGTGGTTAATAAATATGATGATTATTTGAATTTAAAAAATAATATTGAACATGACACATTTATTATAGACGAGATAATAAATAGTAATATTGATATTAATAAAAAAATACAATTGTTAGATGTTATTGACATATCAATAATTTCTAAAAAAGGATTATCATATCTGATAAATGAAATAATAAAAAATAATATTTTCTTAAATGATTCCATAGTAGAACAGTTATTTTTCTGCTTAGAAATAAAAGATAAAATTAATTATTTTATATATTTACATAAATCTAATCCTATAAATATTAAATATTTATATGAAATAAATGAAAGAATAAGCAAAATAAGAAATGGTGTTACTACCTCTTTATCATTTGAAAATGTTGACTATATGTATACATTAATGAACTATTTACAATTAAAAGGTATTATAAATAATTGCGGGATTAAAAAAAATAAAATTCGTGTGACATATAATAAAACAAAAATTTAGTGGTGAACCGATGGAAGAAAAAAAGAAACATATTTTATCATCTATATTGATTGGAAAAAATAAAGTTGATAAATATCTAAATGAATATAAAAGATTAATCAATAATATTCAGAAAAAATTTGATACAGATATTCAAAATGATATAAATTCTAAATTTGAACAGTTTCAAATAAATTTATATAATTATGCCAGAGCAATTGTTGATAAAAAGGAATATTTTGAAAATGCTCACAAGCTAGAATGTTTATTTAATGAAACAATAATATCAAAAAATTTGAAGTGTCAGTCCAAAGAATATATATTTGCCGAATTATATAGGGCTTTTAGAAATAAGAATGAACATTATGATAAAGTTAATTGTGAAGAAGAATATATTATTTTTAAAACCAGTATAGATAAAGAAAAGTTTTTTAGACTATATGATGTTTGTAATTATGTTTTAAATTATGAATTAAACAAATTACAAAAAAACGAATTGTTAGATTTCATTTTATCAAATATAGAGATACGAGTATCTTATGAAAAATCAATAATAGTTTTAGAAGAGGCAAATGAAAAAAATAAAAATGAGTTTCAAAATATATATGAGTTTAACCGTTTAATGATTGAAGATTTTAAAAATATAGATTTTAAGAATACTACGATTGAACAGTTAGATTATATTTACTTTAAACTAAAAGACTATTTACTATCCAAAGAGTATAAAGAAGAATTTATAAAACGTTATGGATTAAATCTATATAAAGAGCTATTAAATATGTATAACGACGACACCTCTTCTTTTGAAGATGATAAAAAAAGAATTAACAATTATTTTAATCAAATATATGAAATAGAAAAACAATATAAAAACGAAAAAAATGAAACTTAAGGTTTATTTTTTCAAAAATGTCATTACAGCAGTAGAAGTAGATGGATATAAATATCATAAAGAAGATAATAAACAAAAAGAAAGAGATATATTAAAGAATAATATACTATCTAAATATAATATGCCATTAATAAGATTAACTACTAATGGTAGTAGAGAAGAAAGTATTATAAGAAGTAAATTAGATAAGATAGTTAATAATAAATAATTATATATATTTTATTATGCTTATTGCATCTATTATATATAAGCCATAGATATATACTAATATTATTTTAGTATGGAGAAATTTATCTGAATTTATTGATTAAATAAAAATAATTTGATATACTTAAATTAGTTAAAGAAAGACGCTAGTACAGGTCTATTTAATAGATTTTTTGTGCTAGTGTTTTTTATATTAACTAGAAGTAGGGGCTTATTTTAATTGCTAACTGACACATCTAACGAAAAATTATAATTGATTTAAGTTAGTATTTATAAGGACTTGGAACGTATAGAATATTAAAAATAATTCTTGGCAGCAGCTTGAGAACAAATTTTTGTTAAAATTACATAATTATTGCAGACATCTAAGGAAAAAAGTTGTATAATGGAATTATAAATTTCTATACAATTATAGTATAGGATTTTTTTTATAAGGAGGGTACATGGTAGAATTAAAAACATACTTTTGTCAAACATATTATAAACATGAATATTATGCTAACAAGTTCCAAGATTTATTAACTTGGAGGGCTAGCGGCGATAAATTTTGGATCTATGATGAGCAAGATGCAATAGATAAATTTAAAGAGCTTATTCAACCTTATAATCCAAATAATCCAATGATAGATACCGTAAATGATAATAATTTTATATATTTATGTAACTATTTAAATGATATGGGTTATTACATAGAAGAATTTCCTAAATTCTTAGAGAGGCCAACAGAAAGATGGGATTTATCATATGATAAGATAAGAAAAAAGATTATCGAAAGAGATGGATATAGTGGTAAAGTGGCATGGGCTGATAGAAGTATCTTCGTCGAAAATCTCAAATTTATAAAAAAAAATAAATATAGAGTGTCTGACAATGCAGCAAAAACTTTAAAAATTGTATCTACGAGAGGCGCTGAGTTTAATAACATGTCATTAGATGAGAAGCTTGAAGCACTTTGTAATAGTATAGAATATCTTTTAAAGCCTCATAAAAAAAGTGATAAATTTATTGTTTTAGATTATACAGATACTGAGGGATGTTTATCAGATGATATAGTAAAAGGTTATAGAAACAAATTAGAATGCTTCAGACATTCCACAAAGGAAGACATTAATAAAAGATTAAATTATACAGATGATCAAAAAGATTTTTTTATAAATTATGGATTAGTAATAATTGATTATATAAATAAAAAAATGATTGATGATAAATAGGAGGTAATATGGCAACTATTAGCAGTATTTATAATTTAAATAAAACACAATTAGAATTAGATTTTGTGAATATTGATATTGAAAAAGATATTCCTTTGTTTATTGATTCAACATTAATTGCAAAATGCAACTCTGATTTTACCGTGGCATGTAATGAACTGTTACAAGATTTCTTTTCATATTTAATCGGACTGTTAAAAAACAATATGGATAATAAAGCAAGAATGATCTGTACCAGAATAGGCGAAGTAAACGAAACACATCTTGGACTATCAAAGAATAAGTCAAGAGGTAAAGGTATTGGCCAAAGCGGTACTTTGGATATTTTCACACAATTAAAGAATAGTAAGGCTATCGAATATGGTATATTAGAAAATATTGAAGATTTGAGAATATTTATTGAAAATATAGACAGGGATAAATTATCAGATTTAATAACAAATATTATCAGAATAAAATTGTTGGAATACACAATTGAACAATGTGAGTTAAATAATATTCCTCTTACTAAAAATGTACCATCAGGGTATTATTGGAATATGGAAACCCACAAATGGGAAAACAAATATATTGATAGGTTGGTAGTAGATAATACACCTGTATTATTAGTACCAAAATCAATTATAAGCTTCTGTGAAACATATACACCATCAAAATATAGACAACATTTTATTTTAAATTTTTTACAAAAGGAAAATATTGAAAACGAAACATCTTTGGTAAAAATTAGAAAAACAACAAAAGAAAGATATGTTACAAAAAAGTCTATTATTGAAAAAGAACCAGTAATGGATAAAAAATATATCTTGGATTTTACAGTTAAACACCCAGAAATTTTTAACGATTTTAAGAGTAAAAACAAGAATACTAATTGTATGAATGGAGAACTATTGACTGAGGTTAATTATGAAGATGTATGTAATTTTATGATAGAAAAATTAAAGTCCATTCCAGTTGGAACAGATAGTGCTTCTGATTATCATAACTTAATGATAGGAATATATGAGTTCTTAACTTATCCAGATTTATCTAATCCACGAAAAGAGGAAAAAATCCATGAGGGAAGAAAAAGAATTGATATTATTTTTTCCAATATAGCTGAAGAGGGCTATTTTGCAGTAATATCAGATAAGATTAAGATGACAAGCCCACAAATAATAATCGAATGTAAAAACTATAAAAATGATCCACAGAATCCAGAATTAGATCAATTGCTTGGAAGATTTAGCACCAGAAGAGGACAAATTGGTATATTATCGTGTAGGACAATTGAAAAGTATGATAAGTTTATTAATAGTTGTGCAGATACCTACTTAGATGAGCATGGTTTGATTTTACCAATAACAGATGCAGATATAATTAGAGCATTAAAATGTTATGAACATGCACACAAAGAATTTTTAAATGTACTTCAAGAAAAAACAAGTTTAATGGTGTCTAAAGTATAAAAATAACCGGTGACTAATTATCATCGGTTTTATAATTATCTAAATTATCTATTACGGCAACTACTTCGTCCAAAGTACTTGTAAATAGGTGTGAATAAGTTTTTAATGTTTTTTCAACTTTTGTATGTCCTAAGTATTTTGCTACAATTTGAACATTAGCACCTTTATTAACCAGAAGAGATGCACAAGAATGGCTGAAATCATGTAATCGGATCTGTTTAACATTAGCTAATTTGCAGTTAACATTTTTATGATTAGTAAGTGTATTGCTACATACAGGAAGCATATCTCCTGCGACAAAGAAATTATCATTGAATCCATGTATCTTTTCTGCCTCGTTTTTCATCGCTTTAAGGTCGTTTGTGAGAACTTGTGGCATCTTTAATATTCTTATACTACTTTTAGTTTTTGGAACCGAGAATCGCCAATTTTTAACGGATCCACAACGGTCATTAATTTGTTTGGATATACTTAATGTTCTATCTTTAAAATTGATATCTTTCCATTGTAATCCTCTAAGTTCTCCACGTCTTAATCCACAGTAATATAATATTTCAAAAATACCAATCCATTTGATATCAGTTTCAACAGAAAGGAATTGTTTAAAGTTTCTCAGACTCTAACAAAACGGTATTTCTGATTGATCTCGTATTCCAGTACGAGATTTTTTTTATATATTTTTAGAAATCCTTATAGCTTTATGAGGTTGTGTAGCACTTTCTGTGAATTCTTTCTTTGTATAAAATTTAGACAAGATAGATTTTGAATTGTTATTATTAAGTGGTGCAACTAAGTAGCCATCTTTTTTTACATAAATATGGATGAATAACCAAGAATCAAATTCTTTTAATTTTACTAAGTAATCTCCATCTTCTTTTATAACTTTATTATTTAAAAACTCCGCTAATATGGTATCTCCAACATTATATTTAGGTGACATTAAATCATCGGCAACATTAAATATCAAATAACCCATTTCTGGCTTTAAATATCTTGCTGAAACCCATTCATAATCAATAGGGCGGAGAATCCATTCTTCAGTACTGATATCTATAACAGAAATTTTCTTAACATAGACACCTCCGTGTTGTATTAATCACTTAATTATTAAAAAAAATCAAGTATAAGGATCTATTTAGTATTAAAAGACGATGTTTCTGTGATATAATTATATTTAGGAGAATCCTGAAGGAGGTTTATTATGAATTTAGAAGAAATGACTAAGGAAGAATTAGTTCAATATATAGAAGAATTAAGTGAAGAAAAAAATGGCAAGTATGGATTAGTATGGGATAAAGAAAAAGAACCAGAAAAAATAGTAGAAGAATGTGATAAATATATACCAGTTTTAAAAGAAATTAGAGATAAAGACATTAATGACGGTGGAGAAAGTAATATTATTATTGAGGGTGATAACTTTCATTCCCTAAGTGTATTAAATTATACACATAAAGAAGCCATTGATGTAATATATATAGATCCTCCATATAATACAGGAAATAATGACTTTGTATATAACGATAAGTTTATAGATCTTGAAGATGGATATAGACATAGTAAATGGCTAAACTTTATGGATAAAAGATTAAAGCTAGCAAAGAATTTAATGTCAGAAAATGGAGTAATGTTTATTAGTATAGATGACAATGAAGCTATACAATTAAAAATGCTATGTAATAAAATATTTGGTGAAAATAATACTGATATAATGATATGGAGAAAAAGTGGCGTTGGAAGAGATGGAAAAATGAAAAATACAACGACATTTAGAAAAGACCATGAATACATAGTTGTATGTTACAAAGGAGAAAAAGTATTAAATAAAATCATAGAAACTCCAAATTTTGTAAATACATATCCTAATCCTGATAAAGATCCAAGAGGACCTTATAAAGCAGGAAGTATATCAAGAACGGAAGAAGCATCAAATCCAAATCACAAAAACTATTATACAGTTACAACTCCAAGTGGTAAAAAAATCACACGACAATTTGACATTTCTAAAGAAGAATTTGAACAATTAAACTCAGATGTCATAATGAATGAAGATGGCAAAATGGTAAGTAGAATTTATTGGGGAAAAAATGATGATGCAGTACCATCAATAAAAACTTTTATTAATGAGTTGAGAAGTATAACACCATACTCAATGTTATTAAGTAAAGGAACTACTACAGATGGAACTAAAGAATTAAATAATATTCTTAATGGTGATTATACTGCAATGAGACCAAAACCTAGCTTACTTATAAAGACGCTTGTACAATTAGCATCAAATAAAGATAGTATAGTTTTAGATTTTTTTGCCGGAAGTGGAACTACAGGGCAAGCTGTCATGGAGTTAAATAAAGAAGATGATGGACACAGAAAATTTATATTATGTACAAATAATGAAGTGTCAGAAAAAATACAAAAAGAATTTAAAAAAAATAACAATCTAACTGATAGTGAATTTATTGAAATAAAAAAATCTGATAATAAAGAATGGAAAAAATGTGTAGAAGAAAATGGTATATGTTCTTCAATTACTTATCCTAGAATTGAAAAAATAATACATGGGTATGATTATAATGATAAATCAACAACGGTATTAATGAATAAACCTTTAAGTTTTAGTGACTTTACAAATAACAATGAAGTACTACAGAAAGAAATTAAAAAAATATTAGATGATAATAAAGAGAAATATGATTCTATCGAGAAAAAAATAAATGATAATAGTCTGATAATATCTGGTGTTAATAAAAAGGGAAGCCACTACGACGGATTACATGGGACACTTAAATATTTTGAAACAGAATTTGTTGATTATGCTGGAACTAAGGATCAATTATATTATGATTTAACAGAAAAATGTATACCTATGCTATGTGTAAAGGGAAGCACTTTTAATAAAATTAAATCAAATAAAGAATATGCTATATATTCAGATGCTAAAAAAACAAGATACACTTGTGTATATTTTGATATCTTTGGATCTAAATATGATGAATTTATTAGTGAGATTAAAGAAATAGAAGCAGAAAAGAATTTATATATATTTACTTTAGGAGATTATATAGATATCAATACACTTAAGGAAATAAAGAATTATAACGTAGAACCAATTCCTTATAAGATTGTAGAATTATTCAAGAAAATAGTTAAAATTAGTAAGGAGGATTAGAATGAAAGAATTAAAAAAATATCAAGAAAAAGCAATTGTACAACTCCTTACTTTATCTAAAATGTATTTTGATTTAGAGGGAAATGAAACAATAGTATTGCAGGCTCCAACTGGTAGTGGAAAAACGTTTACTATGGCAAGATATATGTTAGAACTTGTTCAAGATTCTGATCTTGATCTATGCTTTTTGTGGGTAAGTATTGGCAGAGGAGAGTTGCACAAACAAAGTTTAAAAAGTGTTAAAAGAGAAGTTGATGACACTTTAAGTTGCGCTTTATTAGAGCAAGAGTTTTTTGGAAGCAGAAGTGAAATTAATCAAAATGAAGTTGTTTTTGCCAATTGGGAAAAAATAAGAAATAAAGATAAAGATACTGGCGAATTTAAAAATACTGTAATGAAAGATAAAGAAACTATTAATTTCCCCGAGGTGTTGAAAAATACTCATGCATTAGGAAGAAAAATAGTCTTAATCATTGATGAAAGTCATGCAGGTGCAACAACAGGAAGAGCTAAGGAGATACGTGATGAAATAATAATTCCAGAATTAACGATAGAGATGAGTGCTACGCCTGTTTTAGATGATAGAAATACCAAAGTTGAGATAAGGCCAACTGAAGTTATTGAAGAAGAAATGATAAAGAAAGAAATTATCATAAATCAAGATATAGAAAAAATAGTAGACGATGAAATGGATTCGGAAAGACTGATTCTAGAAAGTGCATATCAAAAACGAGAAGAATTGGCCAGAAAATATAAAGAGCAAGATACAAATGTTAATCCTCTTGTATTAATACAGATACCTAATTCGACTGCAGGAGATTTGAAAAAGGAATCAACTATTAAATTCCTAGAAGAAAAAGGAATAACAAGAGAAAATGGTAAATTAGCCGTATGGCTTGATGGAGATACTATTGATAAAAACTCAGACGAATTATTACCATTAGACGGTAAAATTGAATATCTAATATTTAAGATGGCAATAGATACAGGTTGGGATTGTCCTAGAGCTCAAGTTTTAGTTAAGTTTAGAGAAACTAATAGTATCGTTTTTGAAATTCAAACTGTTGGAAGAATTCTTAGAATGCCAGAAGCTCATCACTATGAAGATGAAGAGTTGAACAGAGCGTTCGTTTATACAAATATTCAATCAATAGCCATAAAGAAAGAAGTATATAATCCAAATATTATTAAATCTTTGTGTGCAAAAAGAAGAAGTGAGTATACACCAACACCATTAAGATCATACTATAGAAATCGTGTTGATTATGGTGATATAACAAGAAGTTTTTTTACAACATATGAGCATATTTTCTGTGAACACTTTGGAATTAAGCAAATATCAGAGAATGAGTTGACAAATTATTATGACAACACAGGAGCCTTAAGAAATAAAGGTGTAGTAACAGAATATGGCAAAAACGATGGTATAATGGGTAATGTAAGAATAGAAAGTACTGATGTGGATAAGGATATAAAATTTGATCCAATGGAAGCATTAGTAAAGGTAAATATAAGTCCTGTTGATTTAGAAATAAAATATGATAAATTGGTAAGTGATAATTTAAGTGGGTTTGCTCCAAAAAGATCAATACCAACAGTAAAACAAGCAATATTATATACATTTAAAAAATATTTGGGATTAGAATCAGCACGTGGTGGAATAATGTATATTCAAAATATGGTTGTTTCTAATTATGATATATTTGCTGGAATATTATCAGAAGCTACTGAAAAGTATAAACCAATTCATGAAATGGAAGTTAGTGCAAAAAGTGACGAGGAATTTAATGATGAATGGGAAATTGAACAAACGAAGAATTATAATACGGAAACTAATGTAGAAATAAAGTCAAAACTTTCGTTATATCAACCATTATTTATTGAACTAAAAGCTGGAAAGGTTGATCAGTTAGAAGTTGATTTTATGAATTATCTAGACTTACATGAAGATAAGATAGAGTGGTTCTGGAAAAATGGAGCAGAACATATGAAAACAAATTTTGGTATTCAAAAAGCCGATAAATCAACATTCCAACCAGACTTCATTATTAAGTTTAAAGACGGTAGTATCGGAATATTTGATACAAAAGCTGGTAAAGGATTTAATGAGAATGATAATGAAGTGAAGTCAAATGCACTTTATAAATACATATATGAAGAAAGAAATAAAGGACATAATCTATTTGGAGGTTTAGTCATAAAAGATGGTGAAAAGTTTAAATATTTTGAAAGTACTCCTTACATACCATTTAATGAGAACCCTGATGAATGGAAATTGTTTGATGAATTATTAAAGTAGAACTTAAAAATGAGTTCTATTTTTTTCTTGGGAACAAATGGGGAACAACTATATAGAGCAAGATGGGTAAAATAGGGCTATTTACGAGAAATATAGCAAGTGATAAATCAATAATAATGAAAAATATGATAAAAAATTAGGGTATAATTTTTCCCCCTGAAGAGAGCAGCTATACATGAAATATCTAAAAAGACTTACCCACATCACAATGATGTACTAAGTCTTTTTTTCATACCTTACAAACTTGTAATATAAAATCCATCAATATAATGATATAATAGAACTATAGAAAGAAGGAAATATAATATATGAAAAAGATAATGATAATTGAAGATGATACTATAATATCTAAAGAATT
>CAKOXD010000014.1 GCA_934130005.1 uncultured Bacilli bacterium | reverse complement strand
TAATGGGAGATTTGGAATGAATGATGATTCAGAACAAAGTATGGGTACAAGATAATAAACATTAATAATAAGTAAAAATCATCTTCTTAGTTGACTTAATTTTTAACTAATTTGTGTATTTTATCCAAAATATATGCTTTTATATTACAAATATGTTATAATAGCCGAGAAGGGAGTAGGATTTGAAAAAATTATATATATCTGATATAGATGAAACTATAACTAGAAATAATGAAAAACCATCTAACTATTTTTTGTCCGAATTAAAAACATTGATAAATAATGGTATACATTTTGCGCTAAATACAGCGAGAGCATATGATAATGTTATGGAACGATTTGGAAATATAAATTCTACAATAATTACAAGGTCAGGTGCTTTAATATATGACTCCTCTGGTAAGATAATTAAAAAAAATGTAATAACTAATTCAAAAAAAGTCATAAAAAAATTATTAAGGCAAAATTTACATTTTGTTATATGTACAGTAAAAAACAAAAAAGAAATATATTATTCAAATTCTAAAATCAATAATAGCATCACCAATAATTTTTCGATTAATATTGTAAAATCAAATTATTTATTGTCAATAAAAAGCATTATTTCAATTTATGTTTTTGATAAGTTAGAAAATGATAATAAAATTGATAATAAAACATTAATAAGAAATTATGGTGATTTTTATCAAATTACAAGTGATAGTTGTACTAAATTATCAGCAGTGCTATGGCTAAAAAGAAAATATAAATTTGACTATGTTGTATCTTTTGGTGATGATGAAAATGATTATGATTTATTAGATAAATCAAATGATGCATATTTAGTCACAACAAATAGCAATATTGAAGATAAAAAATATAGATATATTAATTTTGATTACGGAAAAACAATTATAGAAATCATGAAAAAGAAAAAAATTTTAATGATTCCAAGCGGCTATTATCCAGAATGTAATGGTGGGGTAGAAGTAATTACTCAAGCATTATCAGAGGGATTAGTAAAAAAAGGGTATGAGATAGTTGTAATGTGTCAATCTAATAGAAATAAAGATGAATACATTAATGATGTACATGTTTATAGAGTTAAGCCACATGAAATTACAAACAAAAATAATAGTATATTTATATATAAGATTAATAGACTATTACAAATGTATAATCCATTTAACAAAAAAGTAATAAAAGAAATTATACTTAAAGAAAATCCAAATATAGTTCACGTTCATATGGTTAGAACTTTAAGTATGTCTGTATTTAGTGTTGTAAACAAATTGAATATTCCAATTGTAAGCACATTACATGAGTATTTTTCATTATGGAATTTTGATCCATTTGGTCAAATGAAAGATATGTTAGTATCAAAACCTCAATGGTATGTTCAATTATTAAGAGAAAAACATAAAAAATTAACAAAGAATACAAAAATCATTACGGCGCCATTAATGAAAACAATAAATGAATATCAAAAAGAAGGATATTATAAAAATGTTCCAGGAATTGAAATATTAAATGCACTACCACCATTGGAAGATAAAAAAAGAAAAGAAATACTTAACACTAAAATTAACAAACACACTAAAAATGCAAGTAATATAAATTTTTTAATTATTTCTAGATTAATGCCATTTAAAGGAATAGAAGAAGCGGTACACGCATTTATGAATTTGGATGCCGATAACATAACGCTGAACATTGCTGGTGATGGTGAACTGAAAAATTACATAAGGGATTGTGCAATAAAAGATAATAGAATTAAATTTTGGGGATACGTATGTGGTGAAGAAAAAGAAAAATTATTTAAAGAAAATGATGTTTTAATATTTCCAACAACAGAACTCGAAACATATGGATTAGTAATAATTGAAGCATATAATTATTCAATGCCTGTTATAGCATCAAATGTAGAAGCCACTAAGAGGTTGGTGAAGAATGGTTTAACCGGTACAATACTAAATGAAGTGAACGAACAAGAATTATGTAAGGCAATGAAAAAATATAATAATAAAAAACAATTATTAAAAGAAATAAAACAATGTTATGAGAGTATAAGCGAAGAAGATTATAATAAATTTATTAATGATTATATAAATATTTATGAAAGGATAGACAATGAAAGTTAAAGAAATATATTACAAATTTTTAGAGAATCTTGGATACAAAGAAATATTTGGTTTACCAGGTTCATACATTATGCCATTATGGCAACAATTCGGGGGAGACATTAAAATAGTTCTTTCGAGACACGAAAGTGGAGCTGTATTTATGGCTGATGGTTATAGTAGAAATAATAATAAACCGGGAATTGTCTTAACAACAATTGGTCCAGGGTTAACAAATGCAATAACAGGAATAGCCTGTGCATACGAAGATTCAATACCATTAATTATTATTTCTGGATATGTTAGTACTGCAATGAATAATAAGGGTGGATTTCAAGATAGCAGTAAAGACGATAGAGGTTTTTTACCAACTGAACTACTCAAAAGTATAACCAAAGCATCATTCCTTCCCCAAACTTCGGATGAAGCAGTTCAGGCACTAGAAAATGCATATAGAATAGCTATGTCAGGTAGAAAGGGACCAGTACATATATCACTACCAATAAACATACAAGAAGAGGAATCAAATTTATTTCCAAAAGTAATTCAAGATACATTACCAGAAAAGAACGATTGGGAAGACAACTTTAAAGAAATATATAATAATTCTAAGAGTCCAATTATATTTTGCGGAAACGGATGTTTTTTATCAAATGCTACTGAATTAATGAATGATTTTTCAAAAAAACTAAATATACCTATAATTTCAAGTGTAAAGGGAATATCTGCATGCACAACAACAAATAAATTATATTTAGGTCCTACAGGAAACATTGCAAAAAGTGAACTAATTAATTTCTTAAAGAAATATAATGCAGATTTAATTATTTCATTAGGTAGTAGTTTGTCATTTAACTCATTCAATAAATTTGATGAGGTATTTAATAAGAATACAAAAATAATAAGGGTTGATGTAGATGAAAAACAATTTTTGAATTATGTTGAAGCTGATCTAAATATAAATATGGAAGTAAAAGATTTTATAGAAAAAGCATTAAAAATTGATTTACATAAAAATAATAATGAAATAAATTTTTTATTAAAAAATGATGATATAGATAATGATGATAATCAATTATCAAAAATATCTAATTATTTAAATTCTATAAGTACAAAAAAAACGTTAATAATTCCTGATGCTGGAAATCATTGGCTTGATATATTATATTGGTGTCATCCAAAAGATAGACTATGTGTTTTTACAAATGCAGGATTAGCGTCTATGGGACATGCAATAGGAGCATCTATTGGATTTAAGATTGCAAATCCAGATAAAGATGTAATATGTGTTACAGGTGATGGTTCATTTATGATGTCTGGTTTTGAAATATCAGAAGCAAAAGAACTTGAATTAGATATTATGTTTTTAGTTGTAAATAATGCTAGTCTTGGTAGAGCAAGAGTTTATCAAGAAATGACTGATGGCAAAATAATATCAACAACATATAAAAAAGAATTAAACGTAAGTGAAATGGTTAAAGTAATGGGAATTAATTCTAAAAAAGTTAATAACCTTGATGAATTTATAGAAAGCTATAATAGTTTAAGCCAAGAAAAAGGAGTTAAATTAATTGAAATAATGGTAGAGAAAAATGATATTCCAAAGATTTTAAGGGGGAAGAAATGAATATAATATTAACAGGTGCATCGAGTGGAATAGGTAAAAGCATATTAAAAGAATTACTTTTAGTACCAAATGCAAATATATTAACAATTTCTAGAAATAAACCAGAAGTTTTAAACAATAATATTAAATGGATAAAGTGTGATTTATCTAACCAAAATGAACTTGAAAATATATTAACTGAAATAGAGAATTTTAAATGTGACATACTAGTAAATAATGCTGGTTCGGGAAAAGTACTTGATCTTGAAGAAATAAGCTATGAAAATATAGTAAGAGAGGTTAGTTTGAATTTAATTGCGCCAATGTTATTAACAAAAAGTGTAAGTAAAAACATGGTAGCGAAAAATTATGGTAGGATAATAAATATTTCATCAATTTCTGGCGTTTACGGGACACCTTATTTATTTACATATAGTGCAACTAAAGCAGGAATAAATAATTTTACACAAAGTAGTGCAAATTATTTTAGTGGTAAAAACATTACTGTAAATAGTATAAGCCCGGGAGGAATTGATACTGACATGGCTGTAAATGGAAGAAAAGAAATATCAAAATTATATAATATGAATGAAAATGATTATCAAAATCAAATGATGAAACAAATGGGTGTTTCTAAATTAATAAATAGTGAAGAAGTCGCAAAATTGGTAAAATTCTTAATAGAAACACCAAGCATAAATGGACAAAATATAAATATTTGTGGATTAATTGAAAGGTAGTAATATGATAAATTTAAGTGAAGAGGAAACAATAATTTTCGAAAATATGCTTAGAAAGTTAGATGCTGAAGAACAAGAACTAACAAATAAGTCTGAAAAACCATTAGTACATCATGAAGATCATGAACAACTTTCACTAATAATAGATGGTAGTGGTTATGCCCAAAAAAATGATACAGTATACAATGTTAAAAGAGGATGTCTAATACTCTTAAATAAATTTGACAAACATTCATTTATGGCAAAAGATAATAACAAACTAAAAATATTGCATCTTCATACATATAAAATTTATGGCGAAGAAGATAGAAATATAGATGAGGTAGTATCATCTAAATGGTTAACAATTTAATGAAAAAGATTTATATATGGAATGATATAGGACTCTATAATGATAGAGCTAATCTGAAAAGAATAGATTCATTTTTAAGAAAAATTAAAAAAAATATTAAAAAATCAAACTGCAAATTAGAAATACTAGATAGTAAAATTTCAAAGAAATATTTAAATACTATCTCAACGCTCGATAATATTGTAACAATAGGTACAAGACCAAATAAATTTGTTAAAAATAAAAAAAGTTATAATATAAAATCTAAAAGAATAATAGATAAAAATGGTTTTGCTGAAAAATGTAAGATTGAATTAGACGAATCAGTTCTAAGATTAAGTCACATAAACATAGTAGAGGATATAATAGTAACAGGTACAACACTTATAACAATATTAGACCATATTATATCTAAACAAAAAAATATTAAAATAAACATATATTTGTTAATTGGATATAGTAATGTAATTGAAAAAATAAAAAATGAATATAAAAACATAGAAATAAATTGTTTTAATATACTAGAAGAAAAAAGTGTTGAAGAGAGTACCTGCGTATTTTTAAGTGACTTATTATATGAAAAACTAGGTAATATTTCATATTTAGAACATTTTGAAAATAAAAATATATTTGATAAATATACAAGAAAATTTATAAATGAAATAAATAAATTAAAAACCCAGTTAAAGGAAAAAATAGGAATAGTAACAATAACTATTGGCATAAATTATGGAAATAGATTACAAAATTATGCGTTACAAGAAGTAATAAATAAGTTTGGGTATACTGCGGAAACATTCGAAAATATTTATCAAGAAAAAGAGCTAAATAATAAAATAAAGAGAAGTTTAACATTATTTAGGAAAAATATTAAATATAGAAAAAAATTAAAATTATTTAAAGATTTTAATAATAAATATATTTGTTTTTCAAAATTTAAAGTTAAAAGTTTTAAAACAAAAACCAAGGTTTCAAAAAAATATAAATATTTAATATGTGGAAGTGATCAAATATGGAATATGAATTACAAGGGTAATAGTAAATCTAATTTTTTAACTTTCGCACCAAAATATAAAAGAGTATCATATGCCCCAAGTATTAGTTCTTTAGAAATACCAGATAGTAGAATAGAAGAATTTTCTGGTTATTTATCTGGTATAGAAAGACTATCATGTAGAGAAATAGAAGGAAGTAAACTTATAGAGGAAGTATCAAAACGCAAATGTACAACTGTATTAGATCCAACATTATTATTAAACTCATGTGAATGGGATAAAATTAAAAGCAATACGCAAAAGAATATGGCAAAAAAATACATAATTAAATATTTTTTGGGTAATATCACCGATGAATACGAACAATATATTAAAGAATATCAAAAAGAGAAAAATCTAGAAGTTATAAATATAAATGAAGAAACTTTAATTGATCCAACTCAATTTATAGAATTCATTTCAAATTCTGAATTAGTATGCACAGACTCATATCATGGTTTATTATTTAGTATTATTTATAAAAGACCATATGTATTATTTGAAAGATTATCAAATGTTGTAAGTATGAGTTCGAGATTTTCATCAATTCATAAATTATTAGAATTGCCTAACAGAAATTATAAAAGTATAAAGAATAAGGATGTTTTTAACGTTAACTATGATTTAATATTTAAAAACATTAGAAAATATCAAGAAATATCAATTAATTATTTAGAAGAATCGATAGGAAATAAAAATGAAGGAAGTATGTAAGAAAAGCAAATGCATAGGATGTTTGAATTGCAAAAAAGTATGTAAGTTTAATGCTATTGATATAGAAAAAGATAAATTAGGATTTATATACCCGGTAATAAATAAAAATTGTAAAAATTGTGAGTTATGTAAAAAGAAATGCCCAATAATAAATAATAAAAATGAAACATTATTAAATATTTGTTATGCTGGAAAAAATAAAAGTGAAAATATTAGAAAAATAAGTTCATCTGGCGGAATATTTTTTCTTTTAGCAGAAGAAGAGTTGAAAAATGGAATAGTATATGGAGCTTCTTATACTAAAAATGTATTAAGACATGTAAAAATAACAAAAATGGATGAATTAAAAAAAATATTAGGTTCAAAATACATACAAAGTGATTTAAGTGATATTTTTGAGGAAATTGAACAAGAACTGAAAAATGGTACAAATGTATTATTTTGTTCAACACCATGTCAAGTTGCAGCATTAAAAATTTTTTTGCAAGAAGACTATGATAATTTGTTCACTATAGACTTTATATGTCATGGGGTTGGATCCATAAATGTTTTAAATTATCATTTAAATGACATTTTAAAAAGTACAAAATCTAATGAAATCGAAAGTATTAATTTTAGAGATAAATCTACAGGGTGGAATAAATTTAGCATGTCAATAAACACTGAAAAAGAAAAGTACAGTAAAGTTCATAGTGAAGATAATTTTATGAAAACTTTTCTTTACAATTTATGTTTAAGAGAATCGTGCTATCAATGTAAGTTCAAACAAAATAATAGGTGGTCAGATATTACATTAGCAGACTTCTGGGGAATTAATAAGGTTATAGAAAATTTTGGCGATGATCTAGGTGTGAGTGCTATAATAATAAATACAAAAAAAGGAAAAGATAAATTCAATTTGATAAAAAATCATATGTTATTGTCAAAAGTTAAGTATGAAGAAATAAACAAAAATAATATTAGTCTATCAAATGCATCACTTTATAACAAATGCAGGGATGAATTTATAAATAATGTTATAGAGAATAAAACATTACAAAAATTAGACAATAATTATTTTAGGAGAGAAAATGGAGAAAAATATAATAAATAATATAGATTTTCATAATTTACCTGAAGATGAATATAGAAAAGAAAATCGCATTTTAAGTTTAAATGAAAATATATATGGATGTTCAAAAAAAGTTAAAAAAATATTAAAAAAAGCAATAAATGTTTCAGAATATCCAGATGACAATTGCACTAAACTAAGAAAGAAAATATCTGAATTAGTTAATATTGACGCAAATAGAATAATTGTAGGTAATGGATCAGGAGAACTTTTACAAATAATTTCAAGAACATACGTTGAAGAAGGTGATGAAGTAATAACATGTGTACCAACATATCCTTATTATTCTATAGAAACCATTATAGAAAAAGGAAAATTAATTTCAGTTCCATTAAAAAATTTTAAATTTGATATCGATGAAATATTAAATGCAATAACAGATAAAACTAAACTTATATATATTACCAATCCCAATAATCCAACTGGGACAATAATAACAAAAGAAGAACAAAATAAGCTAATAAATAATGTTAGAAAAGACATTTTAGTAATATTTGACGAAGCATATTACGAATATGTCAGTTCAAATGATTTTCCTAATACGATAAATGATTTAAAAAAATATGATAATGTTTGTCTGTTAAGAACATTTTCGAAGGCGTATGGTCTTGCTTCAATGAGAATAGGTTATTTGATTGGAAGCTATAAAACTATAGGATGCCTTAATAAAGTCAGACTTACATTTAATGTTTCGAAGTTGTCACAAATGGCAGCAATAGCAGCATTAGAAGATTAAGATTTCATTAAAAAGTGTAAAAGAAAAAATAATATCATGAAGAATTATTTATATAATTGTTTAGATAATTTGAAGATTAAATATGTAGTTTCCGAAACGAATTTTGTTTTTATAGAAGTAAATAACGATATTATAGATAATATAAAAAATAAAAAGATAAGTGTTAAAAGTTATAATTTCAATGATAAAATATATATTAGACTAAGTTTAGGCATTAAAAAGGATATTAAAAAAATAATTGAAATTATAACTGAAACTATAAAATGAAAATAATAATTCAAAAAACATATGTTAGCAAAATATATGTTTTTTCATACAATAAATTAGGTGATTAATATGGCATTAAAAGGTATTGTGATAGATCCAGGACATGGAGGTAGTGATTCTGGAGCTGTTGGAAACGGAATGAAAGAGAAAGATTATACTTTATTGATAAGTAAATATATGTATGATAGATTTAAAGAATTAGGAGTACCGGTAAAATTAACAAGAGATAGTGATGTGACATTGTCTCCAAAAGAGAGAACTAGGAAGGCTAGAAATTTTTATGGAGATAGTAAGGATGTTGTTATGATTTCGAATCATCTTAATGCAGGAGGTGGCGAGTTCAGTTACCACTACAAAAAATTGATTGGGTATTAAGAAAAAAAGATGTTTAAAGTATTTATTTAATATATAGAAAGATCTTCCTTTTATGATATAATGTAAGTAGATTGGATTAAGTTTATAGTAAAGGATGTGCAGTATGAATGTAACAGAAAAATTATTATTAAATAGTAATGTTTTAGATAGTGAAGAAAAATTTATTAAGCAATTACTTTTTTCAAGTAAAAATATTGTTTGTAATGATGATTTTAATAGAGTTGGTTTAAAGAATAGAAATATGATGTTTTTTTTAAATTATATTATAGAAAATTTAAGTAGTATTTCTATGCTTGGGAGTAGAAACTTAAATAATTCATTATTAGGAAAAATAAAGAAAATAATTAGTTATTATGAAGATATAAATAAGCAATTTGAAACAAAAGAAAAAAATGCTAAAATTCCTAAATATAAAATAGACTACATAAGAGATGCAATAAAAAGTAATAAATTCATAAAAGAAGAACATAAAAAAAGATATGTTCAATTTATTAATGAAAATGATGATTTAGATTTAATAGAAAACTTAAAATTGATTTATATAAGTCTAATTAATAATAAATATTTTGACACTATATCAGATGATTTATTTGATTTAGTAACGAGTAAAGAATTTAATTGTGATGATTTTGATAAAATCGCAGAATTATCTAATGAATATTTTGCGTTACTGATAGATTACATAGGAATAAGTATTTTTGAAATAAAAAAAATAATACGTGATGCATATAGGAATTTTTTTGAAAAAAAATCTTTTTCTTCTTTTAGCGATATGTTTATTAAATTTGCGGAGCAATATGACACTGAAAATAAATATACAATTTTTATAAAAATGGATAAAGAATTTGATGAAAAATTGCTAAATGTATTAAAACAATCTGGAAATAATAATTATATTATATATAGTAAATCGGGATTAATTAAATTATTTGAAGATTCAAAGATTAATAATAAAAAGAATTTAATAGAAATTATTAGTAATCTTAAAATAAAAGAGGACAATAACTATTATTTATCATCAGAAATTTATAGCAAAGATATTTGGCAAGCAATACGTAAATTTAAGCAAAAAGTACTTCAACCATTTATTGGTTCAATGCTATATTCTGGAATAAAAGTGAGCACTATAAGTGATTATCTTTTGATAGAACATAAAGAACACAAAAAATTCATAAATTACTATAGTTTCTATGATGATATTTTTAAACCATTAACACAAGATAGAATTGATTATTCTGATGTATTTAAAAGATATGTTATTGATAATAGTGATAATGATATAAATAGAATTATAGATGAGGCTGTACAATTATTGCCATACTATAAAAATTCGGAATCAACATTAACTAAATTTACAAATACCTGGTTTGCTCTAGAAACTTTGTTTAGGAATGCTGGAGATAATATTTCAAAGTCGCTTGAAGACTATGCTAGTTACTTAGTAGCAGATAGAATGCTATCAGGATATATATATTTAACAGCAGTACAAATAAAAAAAATGTATAAAGGTTTTAATAAATTGAGTAATAATTTTGTAGAAAATATTTTTTTGAATTTTGATAAAAGAAATCCTAATAATTGTGATTTTTTGACTTGGAAATACAGTCAAGTTAATAAAATGGTGTCTCAATATGAATTTTATTTTCAAAAATTTCATAATGAAGCAAAGGAATTATTAATGGATGCCTATTACTTAAGAAATAAGCAATTTCATGGAAATAAAAATTTACAAATGGAAACAACATCGGGTTTTTTATATGATATTGTAAATGATACAATTTCATTTTATATAGATTATATAGATGTATATAGAGATTCAGAAAAAAATACATATTCCTTATTTAATTTTATAAAAAACATAGATAAAATAAAGAAAATATTAATTAATGAAAAAGATAATATTTTTGAAAAAATAGCAATTGTATATGATTCTGTAAGAAAAATATAGAACCTATATTTTTGAAAAAAATAATAACTATAGAGTAATGTTAGAACAACAAATTTGTTTATAGAAAAGTATTTAATAGTTTAGGTTACAATGTAGACAATAGCTTATTTAAAGAATAATCTGTATATTTTGGAAATTTTTTAGTTAGAAGTAATTATTTTAACAATGAATTGGGTGTTAAAGGCAGATAATAGTTTCTTAATTAAGTTTTATTAAAATTTATTGTTAGGTAAGAATAATAACTTATATTCGGAATATTTAATAGTTAATGAATTGTTAAAAAATAAAATTGAAAGATTAATTTCTTTCTTTTTTGAAATATTAAAATTTTATATACAAAATTAGAATACAAAAAAAATGTCTATTTTTATGTTATAATTGTATTAGCACATAAAAACTAGAAAGGATGGTATATATGGTTGAATATAAGGTTGGAAGTTTATTTGCAGGCGTTGGTGGAATATGTTTAGGTTTTAAAAATGCAAAGACAAAAAATTCTAAATATAAATTGCTTTGGGCAAATGAAATAGATGAATATGCATGTGAAACATATAGAACTAATTTTTCGCATCAATTACTAGAAGGTGATATAAAATTAGTGCTTCATCCAGAACATGCAACAGATAAAACAGAACAAAAATATTATCAAAAATTACATGATAAAATATTAAGTGAACCAATAGATATTTTGAACGGCGGTTTTCCTTGTCAAGCATTCAGCATTGCTGGTGAACGCAAAGGATTTGAAGATGATAGAGGAAATTTATTTTTAAATATTATAGATTTAATTGAACAACTGGGAGAAAAATTTTATAAACCTCGTGTATTATTCCTTGAAAATGTGAAAAATTTGCAGGCTCATGATAATAAAAAAACTTATGTACATATAAAACAAAAACTTGAGAATTGTGGATATAAAGTTTATGAAAAAGTATTAAATACCATGGATTATACTGATGTACCACAAAATAGGGAAAGAATATATATTATAGGTTTATTAAATGAAAATGATAAAAAAAATTTTGAAATATTTAAGGATATTGAAAGTAGGATAAAGAAGAAAGATAAAGCATCAAGAATTAAAGATATAAAAAAGGTTATTGATTATAATTTGGCAAAAGAAAATGCAACTAAGTATTATTATACAAAAGAAAAATATCCAAACTATTTTATGTCAGATGAAGAATTTGAAAAATCTAATAAAAAAGAAAAAATAAATTTAAATACACAAATTGATGAAATGTACGAATTTTATCAATGTAGAAGAGGGATGTATGTAAGAAAAAACCAAAGTGGTGTTTGCCCCACACTTACAGCAAATATGGGAACTGGTGGTCATAATGTGCCTTTGATAAAAGTAAATGATGGTATCAGAAAGTTAACACCAAAAGAAACTTTTAAATTACAGGGCTTTCCTATTGATAATGGATACAAATTACCTACGGTTATAAATGGAAGGCCATATCCTGATTCTCAACTATATAAACAAGCAGGAAATGCAGTTTCTGTTCCAGTAATACAAATGCTTGCTACTGACTTGTTAGAACTATTAGAAAAATCAGATATGTCTGAATAATTTTGGAGGTTAGTATGAATGAAGTAAAAATAAGTATTAATGATGCTAAAAAGGCAGTATATTTTATTGCTAATTTAACGCAAATGCAAGGTGATAGACCTATGCAAGGTGCTTTAACATCTAAAGCAGATTATATGGGTGGAATTTTTGATAGATGGATAAATATAATTCCAGAAAGTGTTTTATTTAATAAAATTATTTTACCTAAAGTTTTTAATGATAAAAAAGTTGAAGTAATTACTGATTATTATGATTATAATCCTAAAACTGCGGGGATTGCTCCTGATGTTATTGGAATAAAATATAAAAAGAGAGCTATTCCATTCGTAAAGTTTGATAATCACTGGTTTCCAATAGAAAAAAGACCACAAATAGAGGTTAAGACATTCAAAAAAAATCAATATATGATTTCATTAAGAAATCAAGGTTATGATCAAAAATACTTAGTAATGGCTGAGGCAAATTTTAGAGTTGATTACTTAATACCGCTATTAAATAAAGCGTTATTTTCAAAACAAATTTTCTTAGATTTACATATGGATGATAAAATATTTATAATTTCAAACGATGAAGGTAATATAGCGCAACCTCATAAAGTTGAGTTATCAGATAAAACATTAGGTTCTGTAAAATTGTTAGTAGTTACGACAGCAGAAGATTTTATGAAAAAGGCTGTTAAATGTGAGTCACGTGTTAGCATTGAATATATAAAAGCATGTGAAGAATATCAAACTAATAATGCTTTAAAAGATGCGTATCGTGGTAATTTGTTGGATTATTGTACCAAAAATGAAAATGGATTATATTATTTTAATTCTAACTGGTATGAAAAGGTAGATGAAGAAGGTATTACATATAAAAATAGTAAAAAAGTAAGAACAACAGGTTTTTATGTTTCATCACCAGAAGATATTGATATATTAAAGATTAATAAAAATAATTTTTATATTAAAGCTAAAAAAGATTGTATGTGGCAAAACAATAATTTATTAAGTGATCATGTTTATAGAATTACATTTGATATTTTAGATAGAAGTAGTAATGATGGTGAAGAATATTTTATGTCAAAGCATGATATTGATAAATTAAATGACTCTATGAATAAATTGGCTTCAGACTTAAAACAAGCAGTTTTAGATTAAAATGAGTAATATAGTTTATGAAAGTATTAACAATTAAAGAACCCTTTGCTACATTGATAAAAAATAAAGTTAAATATATTGAAACAAGAAGTTGGAAAACTAATTATCGTGGAGAATTATACATACAAGCTGGAGTTGCAAAAATAAGAAAAGAAGTAAAAGAAAGAAAAGGATTATCTGAACTATATAATGAAGATGAACTTAATTATGGACATATAATATGTAAGTGTAATTTAGTTGATTGTATTTATATGACAGAAGAGTTTATAAAAAAAGAGAAAGAAAAAAACAAAAATAATTTTATTGCAGGTCATTATGAAGTTGGAAGATATGCATGGGTTTTAGAAAATGTAGAACCTATTACTCCAATAAAAGTAAAGGGACAATTGGGAATTTGGAATTATAAATCATATAAAAAAATGTTATAATACCAGCAATATTTTGATAAAAATTTAGTAATTAAAAATTACATATACCTGTCAATAACATAGAATCTATTAAAGTATCTATTTATATAAATGCAGTATTTATAAGGTTTTATAGAGATTTTATACAACATTTTTCTCAAGATTAATACAACATTTATTACTAATTGATTTTCGACAATCATGTGATACAATATAGTAGAATATGAAATAATAATGCAATTATATGTATTTATAGCATTGGCCTTACAGAAAAGGTCAATGCTTTTTCATATTCTAAAATCCCCCTTTAAATTCAATATAAAAAGTTTGGTACTAAGTTTTAATTATAATTTTATATTT
>CAKOXD010000013.1 GCA_934130005.1 uncultured Bacilli bacterium | reverse complement strand
TCTAAATTTATAGATTCTTTTAAAGATTTTAAAGTTTCTTTTGATATAGGTCTTTTAGAATTTAATTCTTTATTTAATTCATCGACTTTATCAAAATAATTATCAGGTAAATCAAATTTAAATTCAGTATTATCTAGTTTAACACTTCTTTTATCTGCTGGTTTATTAGCATTAATAGGAATATTCCAATTGTTACCTACTTTAACAGCACCTTCAATTCTTCCATCTTGTAATAATTGTCTTATTCTTCTTTCACTAATACCCCACTTTTTTACAGCATCATTTGTAGTCATAAATTCCATAGTTATACCTCCAATTCATATTTTTCTACTATTTCATTATATTTATCGTGTCCACATTTCTTTATTAGATCATCTATGCAAAGTGATTTATAATATGGTATTTTATTTTTTAAATCATCATCTGAAACCTTGTCAATACTTGAAAAAGAACCGTTTGGATTTGTTAAGTAAGATAATTCGAATACTAAAGATTTATCTAAATATTTTGTTTGCAATTTTAATAATAAATCTTCTAACTTTTTTCTATCAAAATTAATTTTCAAATCATTTAAATCTTTAATATTATCAATCAATTCCTTAATTTCCTTTATTTCTATTAATTCCATAATTTTCACCTCTGTTTACATTATACCGTTATTGGTAGTATTTGTCAATATATTTTATACCGTTATCGGTATATTATTATAATATTTCATTTTAAAATTATTATGTAACTTATTTTAAAAATTCAAGAAGTTCTTCATAAAACTTTTCAGAATTATTTTGTACTTCCTCTTTAAATTCATTTATTTCTACATTCAATTTTTCAGTTTCTTTCTTATCTTTTTCAAAGTATTTAACATTCTTATCATAATATAATAAATCGTTATATTTTGAAAAATCTATATTATATTCTTGTATCTTATTACTGATATTAGCTAATAAAAATATGTAAATAAAGACAACATTTTCTAATTCTAAATAATGTTTATTGTCATTAGTAAAATACTTTAAACATAAGAAAAGAAGCATTTTCAAGAAATAATAATTTTGATATATCAATAATTGAAATATTTCTTTTTCTTTTGGGTTATTAATTTCGATTACTGTACTTACAATTAATGTACTATGAGTAAAATTACACATTTTATCATATAGTTCAGTTAGCATTGATAATTTTTCTTTACGATTTATATCTTTAAATGCTGGTTCACATATTTCATTCATATGTGTTCTAAACTTATCAATTATTTCACAAACTCTTGTCTTATCTCGTTCTATACCTAAAGTTGTAAATTCATTATATACATTTTCATCAAACTGAATCATCATAGCCATCATAATATATTCAAAGGAAGATCTTAATAATGTATTTGAATCTACTAAGTTATAACATTTCAAATTATAATCAACATTTATTAATGATTTATGTGCTTGTTTTAATAAACTAATTGTTTCATGATGCTTAGTTCTTCTTTCATTTTCCAATTTTGACACATTATAAATACAACCATCTTTTAATGGTTTAATAAATTTTCTATTTATGGCATTATTAATAGTTTTATGTGATATTTGCATATTTTCACCACCTTAAAAAGTTTAATATTTATTATATCACTATTATTTGATAAATTTAACATTGATTAACAAAAAAAGTATAAATAGATAAATTAAAACTATATATACTTTTTAACATTTAATTTAAATATGTTAAATTTTTACTATTTTTATAACATGTTATGACACTTATGACACTTGTTTTTGTGTACCCACACATATCTAAGTGACGCAAGTGACGCAAACTACTATGATAATTCAATTTTCTTTTTTTCTGCTAATTCCATATCAACTATAGATAATAAATCATAACTTATTTCTTTCCAATTTTTTGATAAATCAATTGTTATAAATTGTATTTTTGCATCTTGAACACCATCTACATTTGAAACAACTTTTGCATTATATGATTCATTAATTGGTTCTAAATCGAATGGTAGAGGGTATAAAAGAATGCCCTTAAGATTGTTTGTTGCATTTATATTATTTAAATATGCTAGCATTTGATACATATTAGCACTAATTAACGTCTTTTTATCATAATTAGTAGATAAGTATTCTTTATAATATTTTGTGTCTAGAATAATAGTTTCATCCTTTGAAGAAATAAGAGTATCCATCTTCATGTCAGGTAAAATATCATTATTTCCACCCTCAAAATTCCACTTAAGAACACTTTGATATTTAACCTTATACTTTTTATCTAATTCGTAAAAATAAAATTTATTTACAAACAATTCAAATATTGAATTCATATTCTTATCATCATTAAATAAATCAAAAAATTCATACTTTCCTGTTTCTTCACTTAACATTTGATTATTATTAATTAATTCGCATATTTTAAGAGTTAAAAAATAATAATCATTCATCCTATTAAATTTTAGGTTTTTAAATGTACTTTTATCTATTTCGATATAATCAACTTTAGTAAAATGAAATATAATATTATTTAATTTTTTCTTATTTTCAGTTGAAATATCACTTGCTTTATATAATTTTAATGATACACTTTTTAATATTTGATTAAAAATATTATTTTCTTCAAATTCATCAAAATCACAATATATTTTGCCATTAACTAGTGTTTGTTTGTCTAAGGACGATTTAAAATCAATTCTTCCTTTTACAGATTTTAAGCAATCATTTTTATTAATATATTCTTTATATAATCCTTTTAATAATATTTTTTTAATATTTATAATAAATAATTCAGCATATATATCTGATGATTTAAAATCATCATTAGAATCAAGATTGGTCAAATCCATTGAATCTACCTTATCCCATATATAACTATACATGAATAAGGCGTTTTTTATAGGAACTTTAAACTTATTCATAAGAAACTCCTATAACATATCTGAATATTCTTTTATTTTATCTTCATCATCAATCCAATATTCTTTTAATAATGGTAATATTTCATATTTTACAATATTATTATAAGAGTTTTGTAAATCATCAACTTTTAATTTATCAACAAAATAGCTGTGACCTATTTTGAAACCTTTATTTAAATCATTTTCAATATTTTCATTGATTTTAATAAATTTTGAACATAATTGTTCAACAAAATCTGCATTAATATTATTTTTAATGGTTAAATATTTTTTAAATTCAGGCTTGCTAAATGCAGGATCAACTTCATAAAAAGCAAATCTTCTTCTTAAAGCATAATCAACCATAGCTAATGATCTATCAGCTGTATTCATCATTCCAATAATATAAACATTATTAGGAACATAGAAAACATCTCCAGAATAAGGTAAAACAACCTTTTCCTCTTCTCTTTTATCATTCTCTATTAATAACATTAATTCTCCAAGAATTTTGCTTAAATTACCTCTATTAATTTCATCAATTATGCAATAATATTTACTATTTTTATCATTCTTAGCTTTTTCACAGAATTCTTTAAAAACACCATCTTTCAATTCGAATTCATTATTTTTATTAGGTCTAATACCTTCAATAAAATCTTCATAAGAATAGTTTTGATGAAATTGTAAAGATAATATTTTATCTTCATCTTTTTCTCCAATTATGGAATATGCTAATCTTTTAGCCATAAATGTTTTACCAACACCAGGTGAACCTTGTAATATAATGTTCATTTTAGTATCTAGTAAATTTCTTAAATCGTAATAATCATTTTCATTCATAAATACATCATCTAAAAAATTTGATACTATATATTTTTTATTAATAGTTGATTCATTTTCATCTTTATCATTTATTACATCATCAATGAAATGCCATAAACTTGATCCTAAATATTGAGTATCATTATTATTAACTTCAGGTACATCTCTTCTAATATATTTATTTAGTAAAAAAGATAATTCTTCAGCTTGTAAATTACTTTCACAAGAATAACCAAAATATTGCATTAATACATATAGTTTATTTTTTGAACAAATATTTAAAAATTTGTCAGGATAATAAATATATAATAATTTTGTTAATAACATACTTGTTCCAGCTAGTAACGGGTACTTTTCAACAGCTTTTATTGGAACATCAGAATTACCATATTCCTTTAGGAACATATATAATTGATATTTGAAGTTTTCCCAAAATTCATGTGGATTATTTATTAATTGATTTCCTTTACCATAATATTCATTTTCACTATGCTTATATATACCAAATTTTGCAGCTGTAGAGCCACCAATTCCAGGACCGGCATCTTTATATTCTCCAAATTCCAACTTATAACATAGTGATTTTTTATAATTTGCTCCGCCCAAAGCATATTCTTCCAATGAAAGTGTGTTAATACGTTCTATAGGATATTTCTTTTTAAATTTTTCTCTTTTATCAACACAATATTTTTCATTAGATACAAGATTAACAAGATTTTTATTATAATATTTTTTGAATGCTCCTACTAATGAAGAATCAACATTTTCCACTAAATTTTTAGTTAAAACTTCACCAATTTTTCTATAATCAGGATTGGAATTATTAATTAGAAAATTTCCTACGTCTTGAACATCTAGTCCATGATAAATATTTTTATTATCATCATTATTAGGTATCTTAAAATATGCTAATACTCTTGATGCATCGAATCCTCTTCCTTTATCATCTCGATAATAATTATCTTCAATTGTCTTCATAGAAGAACCGTTGAACAAATATTCATATAAAACATAATAATTAAAATCATCAGTAAATGGATTTGTATCTACATGTTGATCTTCTAGATATATTAATCTTATATTATCATTCATAATTATTACTCCTCTTCATCTTTCTTAAATACTTTAAAACTCATAGGAACAAGTTCCATACTATTTAATAATTGATCACCATCAATTATAAAACAATTTGCAATATTGTCACCTAATGAAGATATTCTATAGATTTTATAACTTTTACCATGAATTTTAGCTACATCTAATTCATTTCTAGTAATATCAAATGGTGAATTTTCGTTCATAGTAGTTCCCTTAACTTCAATGTAAATTGGAACTGGATTACCATCAATAATATCAAAAGAGAAAACATCATATCCTAATCCATCACCTTTAGTCTTTGATACTTGTTCTACGATATTAACTAAATTGGTATAACCAAGTTTAGCTAATTTTAATTTTTCATAATCTACAACTAATTCTTCTGCTTTTTTACCATTCTTGGCTTTTCTTTTATTAATCTTCTCAAAATTATATAATTTTACAGTTGGTGCACTATCAAAATTTGTTTTTTTCTTATATGTCTCATCAGGAAACTCAATAATTTGAATAGATGTTGTATTATCAACGTTTCTAACTTTTCTTGGATTCTTTTTAATAGCTCTTTCTTCTTTAATTTCCTCTTCTACAGTTTCATCCAACTTATCTAATGATATTTGATTGTTAATATTATTAATATCCAAATCATGATCTAAAGGTCCATCAAAATATTCCGAACTACAAAGAAACTCTCTAACTTCTTTTTTTTCTGATATTTCACAGTATCTAGAATTTTCAAATTTATCAATTACATTTTTTATATATACAACTGATTCGTCATCAGCAATTTCAAAAGATTGATCACTTATATATTTAATATGTGGCAACTCTGGAAATAACTCATCAAATCTTATATCATCGACATATGCTTGTTTAACAATTTTATCAATATATTCTGATTTATCAAAATCTTCCACTTTTCTACTTTCTTCAATAAGATTTAAGCATTTTTCCCAATCAGAATACTTTTTAGTTCTCATAACAAAAATGATAAATTCGTTATAAGATATTTTAGATGAGCCTGTTCTTTTATATAATTCATATAAAATTTTATATAATAACATAATTGCAAAAACAGTTACTTCTCCATATCGTTCATTTCCAGGTAAAACGTTAAACGCTAATTTCTCAATTTGTCTTTCAATTAATTCATGATATATTTCTAAATCCTCAGCAGTTTTAATGTATTTAGATATCATTTCATATGCTTCCGTAACATAATCATCTTTATACTGAGAAGATGTACGATAAGATAATCCAAGATATTCACATATAATTGCATTTCTAAATGTATTATCACTAATCTGGTTAGGATATTTTGCTTTCATATCTGGATTATCATTAAATTGTTTCTTATAAAATGTTGCAAAATCCATTATTTTTCCTGACATTTGATATCTATCAATAATCTGTGCAACATATAAAATAAAATCAATTTTTATTGATTGTTTAGTCATAAACCAATAATCAATTTGTGGTCCTCTATCAACAATATCATCTAAAAACATTTTTAAATCATTATTCATCGTACTTTCCCTCCTCAACATCTTTAATAACATTAGCTAAATAATAAGCTAATAATGGCGGTACTGCATTACCTATTTGTTTAATTACTGAACTTTTATTTCCATAAAATATAAAATCATCATCAAAAGATTGTAATCTAGCAGCTTCCCTAGGGGTAATAGTTCTTGATTGTTCTGGATGTATGTATACCCCTGATGATGGTGTATCAAAACGTGTAATAATCGTTTTAGATAAATCTTCCCATCTCATCCTTCCATATGCACCACTATGAACAGATTTTATATTTTTCCCTTCTTTCAAATCTAATCGTCTTCCACCAGGTTTTAATTCATTAATTCTGTCAATTGCAACTTTATTATGAGTTGTCGCTTTATGATTGAATAAATATTTAGAATTCTTTCTTCTTTCCTTTTGATATTCAGTTAATGGTTTATTCTTATAATCTTGTTCAAAGTCACCTTCACCACTTGATAAATAATTTAAATCTGAAATTGCATCATATATTGTAGCTTTTTTAATTTTTCCTGATTTTATCATTCTGTTTTTTGTTTCTTCAAAAGCTTTTTTAAAATTTATTTTTTTCTTTGATCCAAATATTATTAAACGATGCCTGTCTTGTGGAACTCCATAATCACTCGCACATAATACTTGCTTATAGATATAATACTTTCCTTTTTTAAAATTATTTTCATCAGAAAATAGATTTTCAATTTCTTCGATAATTTTACCATTCGACATAGAAAGCATTCCTGGAACATTTTCCATTATAAAATATTTTGGTTCTACTTTTTGAACTACTTCAAAATAATTTCTAAATAAGAAGTTTCTTGGATCTTCAAGAAATGCATTCTTTTTTCTTATTCTTGCACCAGCCATACTAAATCCTTGACATGGAGGTCCACCTATAATAACATCAACCTTATCATTTAATTCATCTAAATACGGTATAAAATTTTTAATATCATCATTTACCATCAAAGTATCTGGATGATTTTTTTTGTAACTATCCGATATACTTTTATCTATCTCGTTTGCTAAAACTATATCATAACCAGCTTTTCTGAATCCAGAACTTAATCCGCCAACACCGGCAAATAAATCTATTACTTTCATGATTCTACCTCCTCTGCTAGATCATTCATTCTATATTTGTATGCATAATTAATAATGTACTCAATTTCTTCATCTGTAAAATTATAAATTTTTCCAATTATTCTATCTATATCATCAATTATAGATTTAGAATATTTGTGTTTATATTCGTATTCAACTTGTTTAGAACCGATATGTTTTTTGTTTTTTTCTAAATCCTTTTCTAATTTAATTGATAATTTTTCTAATTTTTTAATTTCTTCATTATTCAATTTTAAATAGTCAAATTTTATATTATCGACATCCAATAATGTAACATGCCAACAATCAGATAATAAAATCCAAAGATAATAAAATGTTGAGGAATTAAAGAAACAATTTAAAATTCGTTGTTGAGTTTGTGATTCACAATTTATTTGTTTTATTTCATTTGTTTCTATTTCATGCATAAAGCATTTACTCCATAATCCCAATCTTGTACTTAAATACAACTTATATTCTCCATCTTTCTGATTAAAAATTTTTGGCAACTTATTTTCAATTTTATTTACTTTAGAAAGGATACTTTTTTCTATTTTTTTGCCGAATTTTGGAATATTAACGAAGTCATTGTTTTCAATATATTTTATATTTTTAAATAAATTTTCTCTTTCACTGTTATACCAATAATTATATGAAGAACTAAATAAACTACATTTATCTGAAGATTTATTCGCAAAAAATATTGTTAGCCTTTGATGTACACCTTTAAATATGCATCCTGGTCTATCAGCATAAGTACTAATATATATTTTTGAAGAATTTTTAAACATATAATCTCTAATTGGTTTCATTCTTGGAGTTGATATTAAAGGTAATGGGACAATAAATGATATAATACCATTGTCACTTAAAATATTGTAAGATCTCTCTATTGTATATGCGTATAAATTTCCACACTTTATTGAATAAAAATTATTTAAAAGCATTCCCTTACTTTCTACGTATGGAGGATTACCAATAATACAATCAAATTTGTATCCAAATCTTGTCCAATTAAATGAATTTTTATGTGAATCTATAATTACATAATCTCTTCCTGTGAACGCATCAGCAAGAATGAAATTTTTACTGAATATTTCTTCAAAGTTTTTAGGCATTAATCCTTTAGAAATTGTTTTCA
Source organism: uncultured Bacilli bacterium (assembly GCA_934130005.1). Lineage (GTDB taxonomy): Bacteria > Bacillota_I > Bacilli_A > RF39 > UBA660 > OMSK01. The sequence continues at coordinate 6,638 of CAKOXD010000013.1, read as the reverse complement.
AAATCAATCTCATTTTTAATAAACTAATGGCTTCATATGAATTATCTAATCCATGTAACATTCTTAAAATATTAACAACTTCATTTTCAATATTCATTTTTACTTTAAAATTAATTTTTTCTTTAAGCGTATAAATAAAATCAAATGCTGTAATAATAAATGCTCCTGATCCACACGTAGGATCTATAACTTTTAAATTGTTTATTTCTTTATTAATTTCATTTAATTCATCATCACTGAATGTTGAAAACAATTCGTTTAATATAACTTCTAAATCCACATTATATTTAATTAAATCATACTGTTCTTTAATAGCATCACTCAAATTATACTTCTTTATAATATTATTAATAGACGACTTTAATTTACTTTGGATACTACCATTTAATTTATTAAATAACGAAATTAATATTGAATAATGAGTAATATACTTAGTTGTATCATCTGGAGTATAGTAAGATCCAGTTTTTCTTCGATTAATATGCTTTTCTAGCACATATCCTAATAATGTTTGAATATTATCATAATCATTGTTATTTATATCAATTAATTCTTTGAATTTAATATAAATATTATTAAAATCAATATTTGATTTAATAGAATTGTATTTTTTAAAGAATAATGGAGTTCCTAATCCATCTTCATAAAGTTTTATCTTATTCTTAAACTCTTCAAAATTCATCATATAATCTTCATTATATTTAGATTGTAAACATATCATAATTAAAATATCGTTTAATAAATAAAAACTATCTTTTTCTTTAAAACCATTACTAATAAAATCAGAATATGTGCTTTCATATAATCTACTTATTTTAGCAATATCAGATTTCATGTTGACCTCCCTGAACTATATATCTTTAGGCAACTTACTGTAATCATATTTAGTTGCTATCTCTTTTAATTCTTGTATTTCTTTATCAATGTCCTCTAATGCTTTATCGATTGAATAATCAGTTTCAGCATTCTCTTTAATTAATCTTAAACCTAATTTAATTTCATTTAAGTTTTGCATTATCTTTAATGCTTTTTTTCTTTTATTAGCATCCCAATCTAAAATATCGTATTTAAATAATCTACATTCTTCTATAGTATTCTTTAAATCTTTTGTTGATTTATTTTTAAACTCATCATGAGAAAACCAACTCATAACTTCATTGTATCCAGCCGCTTTCAAAAGTTGTTGCAAAGATAGATCTAATTCTTCCGCAATTCTTTTTAAAATCTCAGGATCTGGTTTAGCTACTCTACCATTTTCTATATCATTTAAAGAAGAATTACTTATTCCAACTCTTCTTGCAAGTTCTCTTTGAGAATACTCTTTTGCAGTTCTTCCTCCAACAATTAATGTAGTTAATGCTTCACTATTGTTCATATTTTCACTCCCTTAAAATTCTTCTTATTCTCTTCCATATTCATTATATCACATTTTGTCAGTTTTACAAAAAGTTTTTGTTCGGAATGATTAACAATTAAATTTATTTGTATTATATTGGTTGTAGTGAACGGTATGACGAACACTTAGAAGGAGGTGAGAAGATGGCAAAATTAAAAGTACACAGAGCATTTGATGAATTCTTATTAGATCCTAATCTATCATTAAGAGCTAAAGATTTCCTAACAATGGTATTAACTAATAATATTACTCATGGTATAGAAATCAAAGAACACTGTACCGACTCTATGGATGATATTAAAGATACCCTACTCGAGTTAAGAATCAACAAATATATAAGGTATAACTCTGAACTAAATATTTTAGAAGCAAATGCTGTTCCATACACTAAATGGAATGAAGATGAAAATAAATTATAAAAGAAAGGAAGTGATAATGTATGACAGCATCAAAAACACTAAAATTAATAGCAAAACAATGGTTTAATTTAAATGATTTAATGAAACTAGCAGGTGTTGGTAGAAATAATGCATTAGTTATTAAAAGCACTATAAAGAAAAAATTAGAAAGTGAAAACTATTATGTTCCAAATAATGCAGTGCCAATGCAAGAAGTTGTTAAATACTTAAATATAGATATTCCATACTTAGAAGCTAGGGCAAATCAAATAAAGGAGACATAAAAATATGAAGGCTTTTGAAGAACTAAAAGAAACCACAAAAATAGACATCATAATCGATGGGATAATGATGTCTAAAGTGTGTACTTATTAGTATCTAAACCTAAAGTTGGTAAGTCCTTATTTGCGTTACAGCTTTCCAATTCAATTGCCAAAAAAAACATTTTTAGGTCATGAGATTCTAAAGCCTTCACCTGTCATATATATTACTACAGAATTGTCAGATAGTCAATTAAAGGACAGGTGCAACCTACTAGGAATAAGCTTTGAAAAGAATAAATTCTTTGTAATAGATAGAGATGAAAAGCAAAATATTAACTTTATGGATATTGAATATCAAGTTAAAGAATTTGCAGAAGAATTAAATGGAAAATATTAATTCTAGATATGTTAAAGGATATTGATTTCAATATTTCTTACGATATTAACAGTTATCAAGATATATCTCAAAAACTTATGCCTAAGATTAGAAGCTATGCTGATAAGTATAATTTAACAATACTATTTGTTCATCATTTGAAAAAGTTAGATAAAACACCAGGCTCAACTGAATTTGATATCGTAGTAGATGGAATAATTAGATTAAGTAAAAATAGTTTTGATTATAATACTATCAAAACGGAAATTATCAATAGAGATTTTCCTGATGAAGAAGAATATCTTCATAAAGATAAGAATCAAGTTTTTTCAATAGCAAAAGACAATGCTTTAGAAATAGCTAATCCTGTAATAGTAGCTTTTGTTAAATATGCTATTAAAGAAAAGAAATTTGATTTTACGATTGGTGAAATCATAAATAAAGCAAATCTGATGTGTACTCATGCTCAGTTAGGTAAGCTATTAAATACTCAAAAAATTTGCTTGAACAAGAAGGTCTTCATATAAGTAAATATAGAACTACCGAAGGTAGAATGTATCATATTGATTATGAAGAGCCGTCTTTAGAAAATGAATAAACGTGGCACGTTTTGTTTCGAAGAAATGAAAGTGGCGAAAATGAATCAATTTCTTGTTTTAGATAATTGATAAATTCGATAAAACACTTGTTACACAAGTGGAGCCATTGAATTTATTTCATTGGCTTCTGACTTTGTAACAAGCATATGGGATTTTTAAGGATCACCTTAAACTCACGGGCTGTGCCCTAGTGAGATATGTCACACTTATAAATAAGATATGACAAATACTACGAAAGGAGCTAAAAATGAATGTAGATTACCAAGTTATAACAGTAAAGAATCAAATTAAATCAAAAGATATTGGTGGTCGAGATGTTGAACTTGACGATAGAAAAGGCTCTAGAAATTATGATAAAGAACGTACTCAATTCAATATAGAATACGTAGGATTTGATGGACACTCCACTCTATCTAGTAAAGTATATGAAACTATCTATACTAAAAATATTAACTTTAATAAGGGTGATAATACAAATATATTAAATGGTTGTATTGTTACAAGTGGACCTGACTTTTTTAGAAAATTAGGACTGCATATGAAAGATACTGAAAGAGTTTATGTAGAAGGTAATCATGCAAGAGAATCTGTCTTTTGTCGTGATATTAAATCCAAAGAAGATATACCAGAAAAAATGCTAGAATACTTCAACAAAAGTTATCGATTTTTGTCGAAAAGAAAATGTAGTCTACTCTGCTATTCATTTTGATGAAGATACTCCGCATATGCATTTTAATTTTACTCCAATAGTAAATGAAGTTCATAGAAAAGTATTTGAAACAGATAGTAATGGTCATCAAATATTAAATTCTTATATAGGAAAAGACGGAAAAGAAAAGTTAATACCTATTCAAAAGAAAGATGAAAACGGTAAAAATTTATATTCAATAGAAAAAGGAAAATTTCTAAATTGTGATCAATTTTGGAAGGATAAAGGCTTTAAAACATCATTTGCTAAAATACAAGATGATTATAATAAATTTATAACCTCTAAAGGTTTTAATCTTGATAGAGGTCAAATTGGAGGAAATAAATATCATCAAACAAAAGCAGAAAAATATTTAGAAGAACTACAGGAAGAAAACAAACTAATGGAACTTGAATTAAATAAGAATAAAGCCCTAAATGAAGTTGAAATATCATATAAAGAGAAAATATCTAATGTAGATACAAATCCCCTTCTAAATCCTGAAAAAGGCAAAATAATTGGATATAAAGAAAAAGATATAAACAATCTATCTAAATACTCAAAAAAAATAACAAAAGATAATTTGAATAAATCAAAAATAATAGAACAAAATGAAATAAAATTAGAATCCAAACAGAAACAAATTGATAAATTAAATACTGAAATTAAAAATCTTAAATCAGGTAAAACATTACTAGAAAAAGATAAAATCATTGAAAATCAAAATTTAATTATTAAAGAAAAAGATGAAACTATAAATTATCAAAATAATATAATTGAATCTTTAAAAGAAGAACTAACAAATATTAAAGAAATGGCTAGTTCTCTTATACAAAATGTTAAAGGAATTGCTACTGATTTATATAAAGCACTTAAAAGAACTTTAGGATTAAATGCAGATAAAAATCAAGAATATGATTCATATGAATTTAAGAATCTTAGCAAAAAAATTAATAAGAAATATGAACTTGACAAATCAGATGACTTTGAATTATAATAAAAATAAATTATGATATGTATAAGAAATTATTTATATTTCTTAGAATGGAGGAAAATATGAAAAAATTAAACAATTATGATTGGTATTGTGATGAATGTAATGATCTTTTAAATGACCAATCTGGATTCAATACAAGTTGTGGAACTTGGTCTTGTAAAAAATGTGGGGAAGTTAATTATATTGACGAATCAGAAATATTAGATGATTATGAAATAGATGAATTTAAAAATTCAGGTTTCGATTCATATAACGAATACAAAGATGACAGAGATTCATCTGAAGCACTTAGTGCATATGATGCGGCATTAATTTGGCAATCGCATGGTAAAGATGAAGATTATACATTTGGGTATTCAGAAGATGAATTAGAAGATGCATTAAGATAAATTGGATTTAACAGATAGCTTAAATGAGCTATCTTTTTTATTGATAAAATCGATTAAAAATAAGCAAAACGATGGTAAAGGTAAAATATAGATGTATGCCGATATTTTACGGATAAGAAAAGGAGGAATGAAATGTCCGTAAGAAAACTTAAAGAAAATAAAATAACAAAAGATGGAAGATCATGGGTATTTATACAATATAGTAAAGGTTTAGACGGTAAAAGACATCAATATCAATCAAAAGCTTATATGACTGAAAATGAAGCATTACAAGCTGAAAAAGAATATTTAAATAAATATAAAGATGTTGAAGTAAATCCACATATGACATTTAAAGAAGCCTACACTATATATTATGAATATCAGAAAGATAAAATAAAAGATTCTACTCTTAAGACATATAGAGATAGAATCAAATATATGGGATTACTAGATAATGTAGAATTAGTAAACTTAGATTGGGATTTATATCAAAAATGGAGAGCACAAATTAATAAAACAAATCTCTGTGATAGATATAAAACAGATATTCAAAAATTTATAAAGCAAGTCATTAACTTTGCTGAAAAACAATGGGATTTTAATTTAAGAAAATTTTATAATAAATTAGAGCCTTTTAAAACTCCAGGAGCATTAAAAAAAGAAATGGATTTTTATGAACCTGAAGAATTCTTTAAATTTATTTCAGTAGTTGATGATTTAAGATATAAATGTTTCTTTGAATTATTATATTATTGTGGATTAAGAAGGTCTGAAGCAAGAGGATTACAATGGAAACATATAGACTTTAAAAATAAACTTTTAACTGTTTCTCAACAAGTATTAAATCCCTCTAATTCTAATGCTAGTACAGAATGGTATATTTCTAGCACTAAAACAGAAGCATCAAATAGAACAATTCCAATAGCAACTACTCTATTAAATGACTTAGCAGAACTAAAAAAGTCAAATGAAAGAATAGCAAAATTCAAACAAACTTGGTTTGTACTTGGTGATGATGTTCCAATGGCTACAGGTAGAATGTACTTCTATAGAGATAAGTATGCAGAAAAAGCTGGAGTAAGAAGAATTAGATTACATGACTTTAGACATTCGTGTGCATCAGCCTTAATATCTGGTTCTGCTCCAATAACAGCAGTATCTAACTTTTTAGGTCATTCTGAAACTACTGAAACACTAGAAACTTATACTCATATGTTTAAAAAAGATCTTGCAAATGTACCAAAATTCTTTGACACATTAGAAAAAGACTTTAATGAAAAGTCTTCCGAATAAACTATATTAAACTTATATAAACCATAAGTTATGATGGGTAGATGATGGGTAGCGTTCTAACATATTTACAGAAAACCCTTATAAATCAAACAAAAAGTGGAGCCTTTCGGCTCCTTCAGGGGGAACTAGACACAAATCTAGTTTTTCTTTTGTTTAAATCTAATATCAAAGTTAGGAAACGCTTTTATAACTCTCCTAGTAAGTTTACCCTTACTAAGAAGAATTTCCTTAACTTTAGCATTAATTTCTTCAGTACT
>CAKOXD010000012.1 GCA_934130005.1 uncultured Bacilli bacterium | reverse complement strand
TAGTAAAAGAGACTTAGAGTTAAAAAGTGAATATGATGAAATGATATTGGAATTTAAAGAAAAAGAAGAAAAGTTAAGAGAACAATTAAGAGAACAATTAAGAGAACAATTAAAAGAACAAGAGCATGATAAACAATTAGAAATAGCAAGAAATCTCTTGAAACAAAATTTAACTATTGATAATATATCTTTAGCAACTGGACTTTCAAAAGAAGAAATTAATAAAATAAAGGAATAATTTATTTCTTGTTTCATAAAAACTAAAAATAACTTAAAAAATAAAAGATTGAGATATTTCTCAACCTTTTTTATTATAAGAATATAATTACTAAAGTACCAACTATTAAACAATAGAATACAAAGTAAATTAACTTACCTTCTTTAACTAAATTTTTAAACCATTTAGTACCTATATAAGTGAATATAAATGCTACAATCATACTAACTAAATATAACATAATAGTATTTAAACTCAAATTTGCATCTATTAAATCTTTAAAACCTAATAAAGTTGTTGCTACACTAATAGGAATATATAAAAGAAATGAAAAATTAAATGCAGTTTCTCTTTTTAATCCTCTAAACATACCACCTACTATAGTAGAACCACTTCTACTAATACCAGGTAAAAGTGCAACCACTTGGAATAAACCAATGACTATAGCATCTTTAAGTGTAATATTCTTTTTTTCTTTTTTACCTTTAAAATCTTTAATCAAGAATAAGAAAAATCCTGTTATTAATAAAGTTACACCAACAAATTTAACATTTTCTTCTAAAGCATCAAATATACCTAATTTAGTAACAATAAGACCCATAATACCAGCAGGTATAGTTGCAAGCACTATATACCAAGAGTATTTATAATCTGGATAATATTTTTTATCTTTTGTTTTTATATAACCAAAGAATGATTTAAATAAATTAAATATTTCATCTTTAAATATTAAACAAATAGCTAAAAAACTACCAAAGTTAGTTATAGTTGCTAATAAACCATAATCAATTTTATCAATACCACCAACTAATTTTTGAAATATAAGTAAATGTCCACTTGAAGAAACAGGAATTGGTTCTGTTATACCTTGAACAAATCCTAGAAATATAAAAATAATTAAATCTATCATAAAATCACCTTAATACATTATACACTAAAAAAATAATTTAATAAATATAAAAATAATAAATATTATTAAGTAGGTGGTATAAATGTATCAAAAAATATTTTTATTTTTATTAGGATTTGGATTATCAATAATAGGTTTTGTATTTATAATAAGTTATTTAAATTTACTTACAATAGGGTATAATTTTTTATATTATGTTAATTTTATTATTAGAAGAATAGAATGTTTATATGCACCAATTGGATTAATTTTAATTTTTATTTCAATAAATTTAGACGAAGGAGAAAAATATGAATTACATATATGATATTATGTTAAATTTTAAAGAAGAATATTATGACTTTTATGATTGGAATAAAGGTGATAATATAATTCACATAAGAAAGATACCGATAATAAAAATAAAAACAGAAGATTTAATAATAATAGAAAAAAATAAAATAAAAATAGACTTAAAATTATTAGAACAAATAAAAAATAAAGCAGAAATATTTACATCAAAAAATGTAAAAAATATAGAATATGCTTTCCTATTAAGTGATGGCAAAAAAGTAATAGCAATATTAAAACAAGATAAAAAAATCAAAAAAAGCTCTCTATTAATAGATGAAGAATTAGATGTTTTAGAAGAAGTAGAAAGTTTGAATATAGAAAACATAGAATACAATGTAATAAGTAAAGAAGAAAACAAAGAATTGAAAACAAGAAGACAAAATGAAATAGAAAAATTTGTAAAAAAAGAATTAGAAAGAAATAAAAATCAAGATGAAAAACTTAAATATTTATATTATGAATGTTTTAATAAGAAAGAAGAAAATAAAGAAAAAATACTATTAGAGTTAAATAGTATAGATAATTATATATTAAATGAAAAAATATATAACTTCTTTAAATTAATAGAAGTAAAAAAATAAAATGAATAAAAAATATAAAATTGCCAATAATACTAACAAGGAGGAAAAACATGAAAAGATTAGCAATTTTTTTATTAGCACTTATTACTGTAACAGGATGTTCTTGTAGTAATACAAAACTTACACAAGATACGCCAAAGAAAAAAGTAGAAACATTTTTTTCAAATTATCAAACACTTAATGATGATGTATTAAAACAATTAGATGATGTTGTTAATAAACAAACAGATTTTACAGAAGATCAAAAAAATGAATACAGGGAATTAATGAAAAAACATTATAAGAATTTAACTTATGATATAAAAGATGAAGTAATAGATGGTGATAATGCGACTGTTACAGTAGAAATAGAAGTTACAGATTATTCAAAAATCATGACAGATGCTGATACATACCTTAGTGAACATCCAGAAAAATTCAATAATGAAGAAGGCGTATATGATGTAAGTTTATTTACAAAATATCGTCTTGAAAAATTAAAAGAAGCAAAAGACAAAGTTAAATATACATTAAATTTAACTTTAACAAAAGTAAATGATGAATGGGTAATGGATACAATAAGTGATACAGATGAAAGTAAAATACATGGAATGTATGTATATTAAAAGACTTTAAGTCTTTTTTTCTTTTAAATAATATTGTATAATAATTATATGGTAGGATGGTGGTAGAATGAAGATAAAAGCTTTTTTAATAATTTTATTATTAATATTTATAATTTTACTACCCCTAAAAACTATAAATTTAAAAATAGAACATAAAGAAAAATATAATGAAAATGAAGAACAAAAAATATTAGATAAATATAATTATACAAATAAATATAGTTGTAATAAAGTAAAAGTAGTAAATCAAGATGGAAAATATATAGGGAGTTATGATTTAGAAACATATGTTGCATCTGTAGTATCAGGTGAAACACATATATTAGATGATTATGAAACATTTAAAGCAATGTCTGTAATCATTAGAACGTATACTTTATATGTTACAAATAATTGTAAATATACAATTATGAATAGTGAAGCAAATCAAGTAATGGATAATCCAAATATAGTATCTAAAAAAATAAAAGAAGCAGTAAAAAGTACAAAAGGAGAAATACTTACATTAGATGGAAAACTTGTAAAGGCAGAATATGATTCATTTTATAAAGGAGGTAACTTTTATTGTGATAATAAGTTCTGTTATAGTACATATTATAAGCCTGGAAATAATAATACAAAACCTAAAACACATAAAATAAAAGTTCCTATAAGTTATTATAATGATTTAGCTGGAGGACATGGATATGGGTTAAGTCAATACGGTGCAAAATATTTAGCAAGTATAGGCTACAATTATAAAGAAATTCTTAAATATTTTTATGCTGATGGAGTAAAAATAAGTACAACTATAAAACCAGAAATACAAGGATTAAAATTAGATAGTGAAAATTTCTTAACAAGAGAAGAAAGACCATCTAGAAAAAATAAATTTTATTATAAAGATGATGTAGCTAATAGTTTAGAAGGAGATTCAGCTTGGTATGCAACATCAAGAGCAAATGAAATATTAAATGAAGAAAAATTAAAATATTTAAATTCGAATGAATATTGTAATATAACAAACTTTAAAAAATCATACGATTATACAAAACCTAAGAAAGGAGCAATAATAAGTTATGATAAACATTTAGCAATCGTAGAAAATATTCATGAAGATAATACCATAGATATAACAGAAGCATATATAGGACTAGGATATTATGGAATTCAAATGTCATATGAATACTTAAATCCTAATGGCAAATTCTATAATAAAAATACAAATCAAAATGATAGAAAATATAATTGTGAAAAAAATAATTCAGGATGCTTTAAAAGAACTAATAATATAAGTTTAGATAAAATCAAAAACAGATGGGGATATGAATTTAAATGTTACATATATTTAATAGATTAAAATATATTTATATAATATTTTTAATACTTATATTAACAGGATGTAAAGCAGAATATATAGTAAATATGGATAATACAAACTTTATAAAAGAAATTACAGAGATAACAGAAGAAAATAAAGAAACATTTGATAGAAAAAATAAGAGTTTGTATGAAGTATCACCAAGAAATTATCTAATAACAGATTTAAAATGGCCAACTCCAATATTAGAAGATACAGAAATAAATCCATATGAGCCACTTAGGTTAAATAATATAAAATATTATACTAAAAATGATATATCAACGTTTGATAAATTAGGTATAAGATATTCATATAACTTTAAAGCTTTTGAATATAAAAAATCAAATATATTAAATAATTGTTATAACTATAATATAAAAATAAATAATGATGAAATTACATTTAAAACAAAAGATAAATTTAAATGTTTTGATAAATATGAATTATTAGAAGAAGTAACATTTATATTAAATACAACTTGTAAAATGAAAAATAGTAATGCAGATAAAATAGAAAATACAAAATATATATGGAATATAAAAAAACAAAACTATAAAGATATAGAATTTGAAATAGATTGTTCAAAAAAAGAAAATAGAAAAATAAATTCATATGAAATATTAATAGTAATATTTATATATATAATAATATTATTACTTATATATTTAGTAGGTAATAATAAAAGAAAAATAAATAATAAAATATAAGGACATAGTTGTCCTTATTTTTCATATTATTAAATAGGTGATAATATGAAAAAACTGATAATATTAATGATAGGTTTAATGATAATACCTTTTAATGTAAAAGCAGTGACAACAAGTGCTACAAGCTCTATATTAATGGATATAGATTCAAATAGAATACTTTATAGTGATGATATTCATAACGTGAGATCAGTAGCAAGTATATCAAAAATAATGACTGCAATAGTAGCTATAGAATCAGGAAAAATGGATAATAAGGTAATAATAGGAGAAGAAATAAAAAAAGCATATGGATCTGGTATATATATAAAAGTAGGAGAAGAATTAACATTAAGGGATTTAGTATATGGACTTATGTTAAGAAGTGGAAATGATGCAGCACTTGCAATTGCAAACTATGTAAGTAAAGATACAGAGAGTTTTGTAAAACTAATGAATGAAAAAGCAATAGAAATAGGAATGAAAGATTCAAACTTTAATAATCCAAGTGGTTTAGATAATGAAAAAGGAAATTACTCAAGTGCTTATGATATGGCACTCCTAATGAGTTATGCTATGAAAAATAAAGAATTTAAAAAAATAACAAAAACAAAGAAATATACATTAAAAACAAATATGAATACCTACATTTGGTATAATAAAAACAAATTACTTTCAACATATAAATATACAACAGGAGGAAAAACAGGATTTACAGAAATAGCAAGAAGAACATTAGTGTCAACAGCAAGTAAAAATAATTTAAACCTAGTAGTTGTAACTTTAAATGATGGAAATGATTGGAAAGATCATGTAAACCTATTTGAATATGGATTTGATAAATATCAAAATTATAAAATATTAGATAAAGAAAAATTTAAAGTAAAAGATGATACTTATTATAAAAATTATAAACTTTATATAAAAAATAACTATACATATCCAATTATAAAAGGAGAAGAACAAAATATATTAGTAAAAATAAAATTAAATAAAAATAGAACAATAAAAAACAATGCTAAAGTAGGAGAAGCAGATATATATATGAGTGATGAAGTTATACATAAAGAAAATATATATGTAAAAGTAAAAAAAGAACAAAAGAAAAATAAAATTAGTATAAAGAAATGGATAAAATTATGGTAAATAAAATATGGGGATTTTTTATAGTAAGTGGAATTATAGCAAGTATATTTAATGGAAAAATAAATATAATTAATGAAGCAATTTTAAATTCAACTACATCAACGTTAGATATGATATTGAAACTATTTCCTATGATGGCTTTATGGCTTGGAATAATGAATATAGCTAAAAAATCAGGATTATTAGATAAAATATCAAAAAAATTAAACCCAATATTAAAAATATTATTTCCAGAAATAAAAGAAAATCATGAGTCATTAAACTATATATCATCAAATATAATAGCAAATATGGCAGGACTTGGAAATGCTGCAACACCTTTTGGTTTAAAGGCAATGAAATCATTACAAAGTTTAAATAAAAAAAAAGATACAGCAACTAGAAGTATGATAACTTTTCTAGTAATAAATACAAGTGGAGTAACAATCATACCAACAACAATAATATCACTTAGAATGATGTATAAAAGTTCTTCACCAACAAGCATTGTATTACCTTGTATAATTGCAACAACATTAGCTACAATATCAGGACTTATAATTGATAATATATTAGCAAGAAGGTGTAAAAATAAATAAAATATCGATAATAATATTACCATTAATTATTTTAATTGTTATGATATATGGAATCAAAAAAAAGGTAGATTTATATGATACTTTTATAGAAGGCTCAAAAGAAAGTTTTGATTTAATATTTTCAATGTTTCCTTGTATGTTAGCAATGATATTTAGTTTAAACATATTTTTAAAAAGTGGTATGATTGATTATATATTTTACATATTAAAACCAATAATAGGTATCTTTAAAATTCCAATAGAAGTATTTCCAATGATATTATTAAGACCAATATCAGGTAGTGCTTCTTTAGCATTTTTAAATAACTTATTTTCAGAACATGGTCCAGATTCTATAATAGGACTTATGGCATCAGTAATACAAGGATCTACAGATACAACATTTTATGTATTAACACTTTATTTTGGAAGTATAGGGATAAAAAAAATAAGATACTCATTGTGGGCAGGATTATTTGCAGATTTAATAGGTATATTATCAGCAATCATAACAGTTAAAATATTTTTTTAAATACACATATGTGTATTTTTTTTATAAAAAAAATTAATTGAAAAATTTTCCTAAATATATTATAATGAACTAGTTAAGGTGATAAGATGAAGTATGATTTTAGAAAAATATTTGTATCAATAAGTATTATATTCCTAAGTTTTATGATAGGTTTTTATGGTACAAGATTATTTTATTATTATAAAGAAGAAACAAAAAATGATAAAAAAACATATACATTAATAGAATATATAACAAAAGAAGATAACTTATTAAATAACAAACTATTAAAAGAAAAAAATAACTATTATTTTTATAAAGATACAAATAACAATTATCTATATTATAGTGGTCTAATGTATAGAATACTATATTTAAATGATAAAAGTATATATGCTATTTCAGAAGAAAATATAACAAATTTAAAATATGGAATTGATGAAAATTATGATAGTTCAGATGTAAAAAAATGGTTAAATGATATTTATAAAACAAACTTAAATCAAGAAAATTTAAAAAATATAACATTATTAGATAAAGATACATTTAATAAAATTGGTGGAAAAGAAAGCTATGTAGTAAATGATGATTTTTGGGTACTTGATAAAAATAAAGCATTAGTAATAGACTCAAATGGTAATTTAACAAAAACAAATAATTATAGTGATTTTTTAGGAATAAAACCAGTAATAGAACTAAATGGAACAATAAATTATATAACAGGAGATGGAACAAAAGAAAATCCATATCTAATAGAAAATAAAAAGATTAATAAATTAAAAGACTTATATGTTGGAGAATATATAAAATATAATAATGTAAATCTAAGAATAATAGAAAAAAAGGAAAATGGAATTAAAGTATTAAGTTTAGATAAGTTAAATGAAAAACATATATTTTCAAATTATACAAATGTTTATAGTTTAAGATATAGAAATGATTTAGCATACTATTTAAATAATACTTACATAAATAAATTAAACAAAAAAGATTTAATTAAAACTACTTGGTATATAGGAGAATATAATTTATCATATAAAGACGTAGAATCAAAAAATCAAAATATGTATATAGGCTTATTAAAAATAGGTGATTATTTTATAAATAGTATTCCAAATAGTTATCTTATAACTCCAAGTAATAATGAAATATATATAATAAATAATAAAAAAATGCTTTATATAAATAAAATAAATGAAAAATTGGATATTTATCCTGTATTTACATTAAATAATGAATTAACGATAAAAAGTGGTTCTGGATATAAAAATAACCCATATATAATAGGTGATACAAATGAATAGAAGAATAAGAAAGTGGATAGTAGTATTATTTATGATACTTGATATAGGAGCTATATCTTGTCTTATACTTGCATATGGACCAAATAAAAAATTCAAAAATTTTTTGGTAACAACAGCAATGGCTACAATGAATCATAAGTATTTAGCAAGAACAATTTATAGTGAAAAAACAATAAATAAAGTTTTAGAAGAAAACACTATAATTGAACTTGATGAATCAACAGACACAAGTGCTATAGAAATTAAAAATTATGAGCAAAAAAACTATGAATCAAAATATGAAGAAGAAATATTAAAAAGAGACAAAAACAACGATTTATATAAAATAATAAAACATAAAGAAAATGGGAAAACATTTTATATAACAGCTATATATGACCCATCAAAAATAACCCTTGCAGAATCATCAAATCCTGGAGTTATAGGAGATACTGTTAAGACAATTGCCAAAAATAATAACGCAATACTTGCAATAAATGCCAGTGGATTTGAAGATTATGGGGGTAATGGTAATGGTGCAAGAGCGACTGGAGCAGTCATAAAAAATGGTAAATTAGTATGGAATGGAAGACCAAATAAATGGGGTGGTGGACTAATAGGATTTAATAATGAGCATAAACTTGTATTAACCAAAGAAAGTCCAGCAACAGCTATTAAAAATGGAATGGTAGATGCAGTTACATTTGGACCATTTTTAATTGTAAATGGTCGTGAAGCTTTAGTAAAAGGAAATGGTGGAACAGGAGTTCATCCAAGAACAATAATAGCTCAAAGAAGAGATGGGATTGTTTTATTTATAGTTATAGATGGAAATGGAAATAAAACAGGATATCGTGGTGGAGTAAATTATGCAGAAATGATTGAATTATTAAAAAAATATAATGCATATAATGCAGCAAACCTAGATGGTGGAGCGTCTAGTATATTAATTGAAAATGATAAAATAGTAAATAATCCAGTAGGATATTCAAATACAGGTGAAAGACGCCATCCAAATGCATGGATTGTAAAAAAAAGCTAAAATAGCTTTTTTATATAATGATATTGTAAAAATAAAGTTTTATATGATATAATGTTAATAATTAATGGAGTGATAACATGAAAAAGAAAAAAATTTTATTTGCAACAATACTTACAATATTTACATGTTTTATTAGTATTAATTATGTAAAAGCAGCTGGAACAACAAGTGATATAGTAGTTTGTGGAAATTTAGGAGATCCAGGAATTCCTGCTGGAATACCAGCATTTACAAGGGGATTATATAATCTTGTAAAATTAATTGTTCCAGTAGCAATTATAATATTTGGAATGCTAGATTTTACAAAAGCAGTAATGGCTTCAAAAGAACAAGATATGAAAGAATATCAACAAAAATTTATAAGAAGAGTAATAACTGGTGTTGCAATATTTCTAGTATTAGCAATTGTTAATGCTTTATTAAGAGCTGCAAACTTTAGTGATAGTAGTAGTATGCTAGGATGCTTAAGTTGTCTATCAACAACAGAATCAGCTTGTACAAATAAAAAATGGGAACATGATTCAAATAGTAAATATAATATTGAAGAAAATGATAATTCAACTGATGATTGTGCAACAAGAGGTGTAGCTACATGTAACGGAGAATGTGTATGGAATGGTTCATACTGTACAAAAAAGGAGAATTAATATGAAAATAACTAGTGTTGATTTAACAATTAGTGCAGTAAGAAGAAGCCAATATCCTACAGATAATAAGCCAGAATTCCTATTAGTAGGAAGATCAAATGTAGGAAAAAGTAGTTTTATAAATACACTAATTAATAGGAAAAACTATGCAAGAACATCAGCTAATCCAGGAAAAACACAAACAATAAATTTTTACTTAGTAAATGATAAATTTTACTTAGTAGATGCACCAGGATATGGATTTGCAAATTTAAATAAAAGCAAAAAAAGAAAATTTGGACTAATGATGGAAGACTATTTAACTAATAGAGAAAATTTAAAACAAGTATTCATGTTAATAGATTTTAGACATAAACCATCTAGCGATGACATTATGATGTATGACTTTTTAAAATATTATAAATTACCCGTTACAATAGTAGCAACCAAATCAGATAAGATTGGTATAACAAAACATCAAACACAAAGAAATATGATTTTAAATGATTTAGAATTAGTAGTTGGTGATGATTTTGTAGTATTTTCAAATGTAAATAAAGAAGGAAAATCTGAAATATACGATAAAATAGAAAGAATAATTTAAAGAATTTAGAACAAATTCTTTTTTTTTCATACAATAAAATAGGTGGTAAAATGAAATTAACTCTTATAGATGATAATATTATATTAAATATAAGAAATGAAAGAATAAAAGATATTAATTTTAATGATAATGAAGAATTAAGAGAATATTTTAAAAAAATATTTTCTAAAATGAAAGAAAAATATAAAATATTAATAAATGGATTTTATTATGTAAAAATATATAAAGATAAATATTATGGAATTATAATAGAATTAGAAAAAAGTGACATGGAATATTATGATTACTATATTGATGAAATAGATATGCATATAGAAATAGTTGAAAGTATATTTTTATATCAAATAGATGATATATACATAACAGAATCACTAAAAAAAGATAATGATATTATTTTATATCAAAATAAACTATATTTAAAAATCAATAGAAATTTAAACAATATAGAAATAGATAAATTAATAGAAATAAGTAAAATTTTTTATAAAAATGTAGATAATATTTTAAAATATGGTAGAATATTAAAAGTTATAAATTAACTTTAAAATTAAAAATTTATTTGATATAATAAAAAAAGAGGTGATTTTATGAAAAAGCCAGTAGTTGCATTAGTAGGAAGACCAAATGTAGGAAAAAGTACAATTTTTAACAAAATAATAGGAAAAAAAATATCAATAATAGAAGATACACCTGGTGTAACAAGAGATAGGATATATGGAAATGCAACATATAAAAATTATAAATTTCATTTAGTTGATACAGGTGGAATAGATTTAGAAAATGAAAAATTTAATAATGATATAAAAATGCAAGCTGAGATAGCAATTGATGAAGCAGATGTTATTGTTTTTGTAGTAGATGCTAAAGAAGGAATAACAAGTAATGATTTAGTAGTAAAAGAAATGCTACAAAAAACAAATAAAAATGTAATTGTTGCTATTAATAAAGTTGACAGCAAAGATTCAAAAGATCACCTATATGATTTTTATGAATTAGGTTTTAATGAATATGTAAATATAAGTGGAGAACAAAATATTGGAATTAGTGATTTATTAGATAGAATATGTATTGATTTTAAAGAAATAGAAGATGATGTGTATGATTCTAATATAATTAAATTTTCTATAATAGGAAGACCAAATGTAGGAAAAAGTAGTTTAGTAAATGCTCTATTAAATGAAACAAGAGTAATAGTATCAAATGTTGCTGGTACTACAAGGGACTCTATAGATTTACCATTTACATATCATAATCAAGAATTTGTAGTAATAGATACAGCTGGAATGAGAAAAAAAGGAAAAATATATGAAAATATAGAAAGATATAGTCTTCTACGTTCAATGAAAGCTATAGATAGATCAGATGTATGTGTAATAGTTATAAATGCAGAAGAAGGAATAATTGAACATGATAAACATATAGCAGGCTATGCGGTAGAATCAGGAAAAGCAGTTGTAATAGTAGTAAATAAATGGGATAAAATAGAAAATAAAGATGAAGAAATGAAAAAATGGAAACAATTAATAAAAGTTGAATTTGCATTTTTAGATTATGCACCAATAGTGTTTTTATCAGCACTTACTAAAAAAAGGATTCATACATTAATGCCAGAAATAATTAAAGTATATGAAAACAGCAAAAAAGAAATAAAGACAAGCATATTAAATGATGTAATACAAGATGCATATCAATTAAATATTCCACCATCATATAAAGGAAAAAGATTAAAAATATATTTTTGTACCCAAGCAAGTACAAAACCTCCAAAATTTAATATTCAAGTAAATAGTAAAGGGTTAATTCATTTTTCTTATAAAAGATATTTAGAAAATAAATTAAGAGAAGCATTTGATTTTGAAGGTACACCAATAATTTTACAATTTAAAAACAAAGGAGAACAGGAATTATAAAAATAGCTTGAAAAAAGCTGTTTTTTGTTATATTATTAATGTAAATAATTATAATTTTACATATTAGAGAAAATAATATATTTTTGAAAATGTATATGATATTAAAATTTAAAGTAAATATATTGGATTTTTAATTTTAAGATTAATTAAATTATAGAAAGGATAAAATTATGGATACAAATAACAAAATGAAAAAATCATATGGTTCTATAAAATTGAATGGTGAATCTGTTTTTGTTCATAACCTATCACAGAATAAAGAAAAATATATTATATATCTTAATGCACTTAAAGAAGGAAAAATAAACGATTTCGATCAAACAACATTAACCAGGCTAAGAAAATTGTATTATGGTTTCTATTCCGCAATAATATATTTATATTATATTCCAACAGATTTCAATAATATAGGTAATAAGGTTGAATTGTTAACTCATGTATTAGAAGATAAGAAATTTAAGATTGTCCATGGAAGTGTAGATTCAACTCGTGATATAAATTTTTTTATGTATGGTGTAAAGCATTTAGATTTTAATTCTTGGATAGAAGTAGAAGAAGGTACAACAACTTGGGTATATGATGTATTTTCTTTATTAAAATTTGAAAAAGATACCTATTATGAATTAGAACACCCAACTATAAAAAAAATAATTCCAGGAGATGCAATTTTAAATCATCCAGGTAGAGATAGAGAAGATTATAAAACATTCCATAGTGGTTTTATAGAGGTATTATTTGAACAAATGCCAACTATGGAAAAAAGTATGGATATGCACCCATTTAGACATATTTTAGCACCAGAATTAACTAGATTTAAAAAGGATATTAATTATGATGAATTAAAATTAAGAATAAATGAAGAAGAAAGAACAATGATTACAAAATAAAAGAAATCTAAATATCCTGATTTCTTTTATTTTCTTAAAACTAATATTTGTTTTCCTTTAGCATCACCATTATAAGTACCCACATTTTTTTCTCCTGCATAATAGCCATAATTAGAGTAGTTAGGTGTATCTAATACTTTTATTTCTTCATTACCTAAATTATTTTTAATAAGATTACGATATTCACCGATTGAAACTATTGATATAGGTATAAAATTATTCTCATTATATTTTTCAACAAAAGCATTAACACCTCGCATAAATGCTTTATATATTTCGTTAATGTCACTATCAGTAATATATATAGATTTTACCTCGGTGGTATTAAATACAGCATATCCTTTTTCCCTATTAACATATATTGTCATTTTCGCTATAATTTCCCATTCAGTATTTCTAATAACAAGGTTTTGACAATTATCTAAGATCATACTAGCTCTCATAATTCCAGCTCCAGCACCTAAGATATGAGCACAGCAATTGCAATATTTACCTAAGATTAAGTTATCATAATCTTGTTTAGGTAACCAATGATATGAAAACCCATTTAAATTTTTTTCGTATAAATCCTCTTTTTCATCATAAGAGTAAATTGGATATCCATTTTCACTATAATTAATTTTACTAAAAATATTTCTAGGTGCTTCCTGACTTTGTTTGACAATCATTTCGCCTATACTTAAAACATAAGATTCTGAATAATAAGATTGCAGTACAGTTGCTAGTTCTTTATTTTTTTCAGTAATTCCATCGAATCTTCTTGCTAAAAAGTAATCTAAGCATTTATCAAGTGTAACTTTTAAATGTCTTTGAGAACCCTTATGAGATGTAGAAGTTTTTGAAATATCTCTAAAAGCATTGTATATCTTTGCTATTATTCCGGAAGAATTTTTTTCTAATTCTATTAGCTGATCATAATTTTCAATAAATAATATTATAAATTCATAATCAACTTCCTCTCTAGGTTTAATTTCTCCAAATATTGTATGAATATCATTTCCAACAACTCTGTGTTTATTATTTTTACCATTTGGAAGTTTTTTATTTAAAATTTTTTCATTTATAAAAGTGCTTAATTTCTGACTTATAATTTCATCATCTGAAAATACTCCTAGAGCATTACAAAATGTGATTAAATCATCTAAATTATTTCCATAATAATCATCTAACGTTTCACTATTTTGAAGAATATGTTTAATATTTTTATTAAATTTTTTGATTAATAATTCAGTATTTTTATAAGAAAGTCCTTGAAAAAAAATAGGATTGTATAAAAATTTATCATATTTTTTATATTTTTCCAGTAGATTACAATACTCAATTAAGTTATCTACATTTATTACAAGATTATCAAAATCTTTATTTTCATCAATTTGACATAATCTGAAGAATCTGTTTATTGAAATGTTGTAGTTTTCTAATATTTTTATAATTTCATTTTTTTCTATTTTTCTCATCATAATACCAGAAAATAAGAACTCATCATAAATACCAGCATTATCAATAATTTCTCTAATAGCATTTGCTGTTTTATGTTCGGCAAAATCCTTAACATAATCTAAATCATTTACAAATTTATTAAATGTTTCTTTCAGTTTCGTATCTGTCCATATTTCCGTCATTATATGAGAAAACTCTATATTTATGTTCAATAAATTATAAATATATTGAATAAACTTATCAGGATTATCTTTCATAATATATGAACTATCAGACATTTTAATAATTTCATTTTTATTTATTTTTACAATATCATGATCATCTATTTTCACATAATAAGTTCCATCTTTTAAAGCTAGGATTCTTATATTATCACGTTCATGGTTTTTTATATAATAATTTTCACTCGTTTTTGTTTGTAACATATTAAAATCAGAACCTTTAATATTTCCAAAATTAGCAAAGTTAAGCATTATATTATCATGAAAAGTATTAGGATTAATTATTTTTATTCCTTTTGGAATATCTAATTTAGTTAAGTAAATAGATTTAGAAAAAACATTTTTCCCAATATATTCAAGTGTTGTTGGTAAAAAAACTTCTCTTGTATTTTTAAAGATTTCATCCATATTTTCACAAAGAGTAGTAACTCCTTCAGGTATTGTAATTTTCTCAAATGGAATATCAGCTTCTTCTCTAAAATTACCAAATATATTTAGTAATAAAGTTTTACCATAAGGTGTATGATATATTTCTAATTCTTTTAAGTTATCACAATTTAAAAAAGTTTTTGATCCAAAAGTCTCAGTTTCTGATGGTAAAATTATTTTTTTTAATTTCTTTGCACCAGCAAAAGCATAATCAGCAATATTATAAATCATTTCATAACTTTCGATAGGTTTTTCTTCACCTAAGTCATTTTTTTCTGTTCTATATATTTTTTTATAATATCCAGAAGTAAATTCTTCACAATCACAATTAATAGCATATTGTATAATAATACCATCACCTGAAATTAATACAGAATTATCGTTTTCAGTAAAATAATTTTCATTTTCATTATCAACTATAATTTGTTTCAATGAATCCATAAGAGCTAGAGCACCAACTCCAATATCATTTAATTTAGCTGGAATATGAATTTGTTTAATCTTTTTACATCCCATTAATGCCATTTTTCCAATACTTGTAACATTTGATGGAATATCAAAATCTTCAAGTGATTCACAATTATTTAGTGCATAGTCATCAATGTAATTTATATTATTGTGAATATTTAAGCGTTTTAGTCTTTTACAATCTCTAAAAACACCAGCTGATAAATAATGTAGAGAAGTTGGAATAGTAATCTCTTCAAGGTTTTCACAACCTTCAAAAGCATAAGGATCTAGTAATGACAAATTATTTGGCAGATTAATTCTTTTTAGTGACTTACAGCCAGTAAATGCCATTGCACTAATAACTTCAATAGAATCAGGAAGAACAATTTCTTCTACTATTTCATATTCTTTAAACTGCTCAATTTCTATCCGTTTTGTTCCTTCAGATATAACTATTTTTTTAGTTGTTTTATCATACATAATTATCTACTTCCTCTTTTTAAAACTAATCTCTGTTTAGAATCCCAATCCCCATTATATCCATAGCCATCAAGAGAATATTCACCAAATTTTAGTGATTCCTGAACTGTAATTTCAGGGTGATTATTTTCATCAGTTAAGTAATCTAATATTGTGTTTCTATTAGCTCCAATAGATATATTTGTAATTGGGTATTCAGGATTATTTTTGTTGTATGTTTTAATGAATGCTTTACTTCCTTGTAAGAATGCATTATAAATTTTTTTCTTACTTTCATTATCTCTATAATTGAATGAACTTTCTACATTATTAAATACAGCATATCCTTGTTTTTTATTAACATATAAAGTAGATTTAGCAATTATCCATCCAAGGTTATTTCTAATAACAAGGTTTTGACAATTATCTAAGATCATACTAGCTCTCATAATTCCATCTCCAGCACCTAAAATATGAGCACAGCAATTACAGTATTTACCTAAGATCAAGTTATCATAATCTTGTTTAGGTAACCAATGATATGAAAAATTAGAATTTATTTCTTCCTTTAAATCGTGTTTTGGATTCATATCATATATTTTTTTACCATCATTATCAACTTCAACTTTGGTAAAAATATTTCTTGGAGCACTTAACGATTCATTATATACTTGTTGAGCATTTAACCATGCATTATTGCTGTCATACCATTTTCCAATTAATTCAGCAAGTTTTTTATTTTCTTCAGTAACACCATCAAATTTAACATTTAATAGATAACTTTTACATTTATTCATAGTTACTTTTAATTTTCTTTGAGAACCTTTATTTGATGTACAAGTTTTTGATATTTGTCTAAAATTTAAATACACTCTTTGAATAAATCCAGATTTATTTATTTCTTCTTTAAATAACTCTTGATAGTTTTCTAAGAAAAATGTTGCGAATTCTTGATCAAATTCTTTTCTAATGTAAGTATAAGGAAAGTTAAAAATCCTATGAATATCATCACCAATTATTCTAAATTCATTAAAACTGCCATTTGGTAATTTTTCTTCAAATATTTTTTCACTAATAAAAGTTGCTGCTTTTTGTCTAGTAATTTTGTCTTCTTCTAATGCACCAGTTATTTTCATTAATATTAATAAATCACTTATGTTTTGAATTGCAGATATATTGTTTTGTGTAGTTTGACTTGCTTTTAATAATCTCTTAATATTTGCATCGTAAACTTTAATCATATCTTCCATTAAAGGATTCTTAGCTGTAGCAACAAAAGGTTTACTAAATAAATACTTATCTTTAATATCATATTTTTTTACAAGTCTAATAAAATCTTGTAAAGTATTTTTTTGTAATATTTCGTATGTTAAATAGTAACTTAAATTTTTATCTTCCTTATTGTCACAAAGGAGAGCTATATTATCACTTTCTAGTAATTTACCATCAATTATAATTTTTTTAAATAACTTTAAATCAAAATTTATTAGTTGTTCGAAATCTTTTATATCCATATTTGCCATAAAAAACTTACTATGTAGTTCTGGTGTATCAATATGGTATTTTCTTAATAATTCTATATAATCAATTACCACTGAAAATTGTGTTTCCTTTAATAAATTCTCTGTATTTTGATCTTTTTCCTCTAATAATTGACTATTTTTAAGAACATTTAAGAAAAAATTGTCATCCTTATTTAAATTTGCAAATAATATTTCTCTATTTTCCAAACTCATTGTTGACATTAAAATACCATTAAATAATTGCTTAATTGCTAAATTGTGTTTAAGTAAATCATTCATAAAGTCTAGAAATAATATTGGATTATATCTTATAGCTTCTGATTTAGAGCATATTTCATCAATTTGTTGTTTAGTTATTTTAGTTATTTTATCACCTTGTTCAATATAATAAGTACCATCATCAAAAACATATAATTTATAATCACCTATATATTGATTATCATGACTTAATTCAACAAAACCTTTAGAATCTAATCCATTTGAAAAAATTAATTTTGTTTTAGGATTAAAAGCCTCTTTAGCAATCTGATTAACTCCTTTAGGTATAATGACTTCCTCAAGTAGAGAACAATTTGAAAAAGCACATGATGCTATATTAAAATTTCTATCTTTTGGAAATATTAATTTTTTAACATTTGTAAAATGTTCTAATGCATTAGAAAATATTGTAACTATTTCTCCGTCAAAAGTAACTTCTTCAAAAGGCATAAATACCTTATATTTTGAGGTTTGACTAATGTAATATATTCCATGATTCCTTATGTAAAATCCAGGATAGGTAAATAGTGGAATTGATTCAACATTTAATTTTTTTAGATTTTCACATCCATAGAAAGCTGTTGCTTCAATATCTTGTGTACATGCACAAACAGTTAATTCCTCCAAATTTTTTGCTCCAGCAAAAGCAAATTCTCCAATTGTTTTAATTGGTCTAATTGATACATGACTTAATTCATCGTATTGAACATTATAGTCCTTAAAGGAGTAAGATTTATCTTTGTTACCACAAGCATATAAAACTATTTTTTGTTGCATATCATGAATTAATATTTTATTATCTGGTGTGATAAAAGTTTTATTATGAATAGATACATTTATATATTCTAAAGAATCCATAAAAGCAAAAGCAGCATCACCAAATGATTTTAAATTAGCAGGAACAGTAATAGACTTAATGCTTTTACAATTACTAAATGCTTCTTTTTTTATCGTTTCAATTGTATCAGGAAAATTAATCTCAGTTAGATTTTGACAATTATAAAAAGATCTTGATTCTATTGAACTTATACCAGTTGCCAGCACAACTTTTTTAAGATTTTTACAGTTACTAAATGCTTCTGCTGGTATTATATGTAAATTATAAATGTTAAAATTTTCAAGATTTTCACAACCTGCAAAAGCAAAAGCATCCATCGAATATATGTTTTTTTGATTTGAGATTTCAGTCAAGTTTTTACATCCTCTAAAACAAGCAAATGGAATTTTTGTCCCAATAACATTTATTTTTTTTATACCTGTACAATTTTCAAATGCTCTTTCATTAAAACATTTTACAAAAGAAGGAATTTCAGGTAAACTTTTACAATTTCTAAAACATCTTTTTCCTATATTAAGTTTCTTTTGTGAATTAATATTTAATAAATTAGTACATCCATCAAATAAACCATCTGGAAGAGATTCAACATGCTCATTTAAATTTGCAGATAAAATGTTTCTACAATTTCTGAAACAGTTTTCTCCAAATGATTCAACATTTGTAGGAAAAGCAGATAATTTATGACAATCTTCAAATACTCTGTTACCAAGCTCTGTAATATTTGAATTTAAAATAATATCAAGATTAATACATCCCTTAAAACATTCATCAGGTAATTTAGTAATATTTATTGGTAAAGTTACTTTTTTAAGATTTTTACAATTTAAAAATAATTGCTTATCTATTTTTTTTATTGATTTAGGAAGAATAATTTCTTCAAGATTTTCACATTCCGAAAAAGCACTGGCACCAATGTATTCTAGGTTTTCTGGAAGTGTTATTTTTTTTAAATTTTTACATTTTGCAAAAGCAGATTCCCCAATTGATTTTATACTTTCTGGAAGAACAATATCAGTTAAATCTTTACAATTTATATAAGCAAAACTAGAAATTTCCGTTTCTAGTTTTGTGTTAAGAGTAATTGGTTTTGTTTTTTTCATAAAAAATCCCCCTTTTTTGATAAAATATTATATCACTTTTTCTAAAAAAAACAATTGAAAATAGTATATTCTATTGAAAAAATAAATTTTTAATGTTATTATAATTAGCAATCAAGGGAGGTTTTTTATATGGGTATTGAAGCTAAAATTAAGAATACGATATTAAAAGATAATATAAATAAACAAAATAATCCCTTAGCACTTGTTGGTAATCATTATGAATTTGTATTAATCAATAATATAAATGGAAGACAAGAAGAGGTAGAATATCCAACACAAAATAGAATAGGTGTAATTAGTATTGAGAAAGATAAATTTGGAGATTTAAAGTTTTTTGAAAATAAAAAATATCATTCTTTGCTTTTTTCTTATGATGGTAAATTTAAACAAAAACCATCATATAATTCATATTCAAAAAGTGATAAAGTATTTGCTGAAGAAGTTTATAGATATACAGTAGATCATTTCACTTTAAAAAAAATAATTTAACTTATATGAAAATTTGGAAATTTATTAAGGAAAAGGATGAGTTTAATAAAATTCAAAATCAACAAAATTCACAATACAATACCACACAAAAAGAAATGAATAAAAATTCATTGCAACAAGAAGATAATCAAGAACAACAAAATCAAATACCAAATAATAGTTCTGAACAAAATGAAGAATTATCCCAACA
>CAKOXD010000011.1 GCA_934130005.1 uncultured Bacilli bacterium | reverse complement strand
TTAAGAAATAATCTGGATATGAGTAAAATAGATAATAATACAAAAAAATATATAGAAGAAAATAAGGACTATTTTACAGAAGAAGAATTAAAAATAAATGAAAGATTTATGCCAATAGGAACAAGCTCAAAGCAATTCTCAGGAACATTTGATGGAAATGCAAAAACAATAAGTAATTTAATAATAAATAGACCAACAATGACTTATGTAGGATTATTTGGTGTTAATAATGGGACTGTAAAAGGAATAACTCTTGATAGTATAGATATATCAGGAAAAGATGCAACTGGTGGTGTTTCAGGAAAAAGCAATGGGAAAGTAATAGATGTTGTTGTAACAGGAACAATAAAAGGAAATAACAACGTAGGAGGAATAAATGGGCAAGGAAATGCCACAAGTGCAATAGTAAATGTTAATGTACTAGCTTCAGGTGGTAGTGTAAGTGCAGGAATCGGATCAAATGGAACAATGAATGGACTAATAGTTGAAGGTGGAACACTAAGATATGGAAATACAAATAAAGCAAATATAGCAAATGGATCAGGAGCTGCATATAATGTATATTATTCAGATAAAACAGATGGAGCAAATAATCAAGGAATAAAAATTGATAGTAGTGCCTTAGGAAATATAAATGCTTATGAAAGTGCAATAGATACTTATATAGGTGGAGATGATGATGATTCTGGATATTATTTTGATTATGATAACAATGGAAAAATAGTAATAAAAAGTATAGAAAAAGATCCAATAGAATTTAAATTAAAAGGAAGCGGAACAGAAAGTGATCCATACCTAATAGGAAGTTATGAAGACTGGAAGATGGCAACAATAAAAGCAGACCAAGTAGGAGTATATTTTAAACTAACAAAAGATATAGATTTTACAGGAAAGAGATTCTATATGTTAGGAAGCTATCAAAATCAATTTAAAGGAGTGCTAGATGGAGATAACCATACAATAAGTGGAATAAAAACAGAAGGTGGAAGTTATCAAGGAATTATAGGATGTATGTATTCCGATTCATCTCAAGTAAAAAATTTAAATATAAAAGATTTTAGTATAACAAAAGCATCAACATACGTAGGAATAATAGGAGGTGTAGATAGAGGAACAGTAGAAGGAATAACAATAGAAAATGAAACAATAGAATCAACAATGAGTACTGGAGATACTTATATAGGAGGACTTACTGGATATAACACAGGAACAATAAAGGGAATAACAAGTAAAAATATAAACATAACAGGAAAAAATAGAACTGGTGGAATAACAGGACAAAATACATCAAGTGTAATGGATGTAGTTGTAACAGGAACAATAAAAGGAGCCTCTTTAGTAGGAGGAATAAATGGATTAGGTAGTGCAACATCTGGTATAGTAAATGTTGATGTATTAGCTTCAGGAGAAAGTGTAAGTGCAGGAATAGGATCAAATGGAACAATGAATGGACTAATAGTTGAAGGTGGAACACTAAGATATGCAAATACAAATAAAGCAAATATAGCAAATGGATCAGGAGCTGCATATAATGTATATTATTCAGATAAAACAGATGGAGCAAATAATCAAGGAATAAAAATTGATAGTAGTGCCTTAGGAAATATAAATGCTTATGAAAGTGCAATAGATACTTATATAGGTGGAGATGATGATGATTCTGGATATTATTTTGATTATGATAACAATGGAAAAATAGTAATAAAAAGTATAGAAAAAGATCCAATAGAATTTAAATTAAAAGGAAGCGGAACAGAAAGTGATCCATACCTAATAGGAAGTTATGAAGACTGGAAGATGGCAACAATAAAAGCAGACCAAGTAGGAGTATATTTTAAACTAACAAAAGATATAGATTTTACAGGAAAGAGATTCTATATGTTAGGAAGCTATCAAAATCAATTTAAAGGAGTGCTAGATGGAGATAACCATACAATAAGTGGAATAAAAACAGAAGGTGGAAGTTATCAAGGAATTATAGGATGTATGTATTCCGATTCATCTCAAGTAAAAAATTTAAATATAAAAGATTTTAGTATAACAAAAGCATCAACATATGCAGGAATGATAGGACATATAAATAGAGGAACAGTGGAAGGAATAACAATAGAAAATGAAACAATAGAATCAACAATGAGTACTGGAGATACTTATATAGGAGGACTTGCTGGATATAACACAGGAACAATAAAGGGAATAACATGTAAAAATATAAACATAACAGGAAAAAATAGAACTGGTGGAATAACAGGACAAAATACATCAAGTGTAATGGAAGTAGTTGTAACAGGAACAATAAAAGGAGCCTCTTTAGTAGGAGGAATAAACGGATTAGGTAGTGCAACATCTGGTATAGTAAATGTTAATGTATTAGCTTCAGGAGAAAGTGTAAGTGCAGGAATAGGAACTAATGGAACAATGAGTGGACTAATAGTAGAAGGTGGAACATTAAGATATGGAAATACAAATAAAGCAAATATAGCAAATGGATCAGGAGCTGCATATAATGTATACTATTCAGATAAAACAGATGGAGCAAATAATCAAGGAATAAAATATTCGTCAACATATATAAATGATTTAACGTATTATGATGGATTATTAGATACAACTAATAAACCAATAATAGAAAGCAAATATACAGGAGATGTAAATGGATCAGGATACTTCTTCGATTATGGAAGCGATGGAAAAATAAAAGTAGTAAAAGCTTATACATATGATAAAGGAACAGCAAATGTAGACGAAAACTATACAATGACAAAAATAGTAGGAACAACAGATACAACAGCACCAACATGTGGACTTGATTATGTAATAGCAGTATCAAATGGAATAAGGGCAAGCTTTAGTTGTACAGATGAAAGTGGAACACCAGAAGTAAGTTCATTATTTGATTCAACAACAAGTAAAAGCGCAGAAGAATTTGAAAATATAGGAACAGTAAAAAAGGGAGTAGTAAATGGAAACAAAAGAAGTGTTATAACAACATGGACAACAAATGATTCAGTATCAAAACCAACAAGAGGAACATGTTACTACTTCAGATATGGAGCAAGAGACTCAAGTGGAAATTATAGTACATATGTAACAGATAAATGTTATAAAGGATTTAATTAAGGAGAGATAAAATGAAAAAATTAGTATTAAGTTTAATGGCAATATTACTAGTAGTAGGACTAGTAACAGGATGTAAAAATAAAAAAGAAAATAAAGAAGCAAAAACAGATAATGAATTAAATAAAAAAATAGAAAGCATAAAAATAGAAGAAACAAATATATTTGAAGGATTAGATATACTAAATGATAATACATTAGAAACACAAATAGGAATAAATAGAAACTATGTAGAAAGTCACGCAATTGGAATATCAATGTATGGAAATACAAAAAAACTATATATGATAGTAAAACCAAAAAATGAAAATAAAAAAATAGTAAAACAAGCACTAGACTTATATATAGAAAGAAAATTAGAAGATGCTCCAAAAGAGGATAAAGAACTATATGAAAAAGCATTAAAACAAGAATATAATGGATATTATGTATATATAGTATCAAATAATAATGAAGAAATATTTAATAAACTAAAAGAATATTTAAAATAATATTCTTTTTTTCATATAATTTACTGGTGATAAAATGAAACCAACTATAGGAATAATAATTAGATATGAAAAAGAAAAATACTATGTAAAAAAAGAATTAATAGAAACGTTTTTAAATAAAAACGTAAATATAATAGGAATATTTAATTTTGAAAAAGAACTAATAGATAAATGTAATGGAATAATATTACCAGGTGGTGATGATATAAAATTAGAGGACTTAGAAACAATAAAATATCTTTATCAAAAAAATATACCAGTTTTAGGTATATGTTTAGGTATGCAAGAGATGGGATATTTCTTTAATGGAGAAATGAACAAAATAAGTAATTATAATCATTTAAAACCAAATGAAAAATATGTACACGAAATTAAAATAAATAAAAAATCAAAACTATATAAAATAATAAAAAAAGATATTATTAAAGTTAATAGTAGACATAAAGATTACTTAATAAAAACAGATTTAGATATATCGAGTGTAAGTGATGTAATAGAAAGTATAGAAGATAAAAATAAAAAATTCTTTATAGGTGTACAGTGGCATCCAGAAAGCATGATAAATTATGATATAAATAGTAATCTATTAATAGATGAATTCATAAAAGAATGTAAAAACAACATATAATTTATTGGTGATAAAATGAAAAGAAAAAATAAAATAATAATAGTAATAAATGATTATAACTATAATTTGAAAGAAATATTAAAAGAATATAGTGTAATAGAATTTAAACCAAAAGGATATGAAGAAATTTATAAAAAATATAAAGAAGAAATTATAATTATTAATATAGATATAAAGTATATAGATAAACTAAAAGAAATATGTAAAAAGCTAAAGCCAGATATAATATTTATACCACAAATAGATGGTACATATTCAAAAACAATAGAAATGAAAATGTTTAAATATATAAAAAAAGGATTAAAAAAATTAAAAAATAAGACACTTATAATAAATAATAATGATAAATATTTAAATAAAATATATATGAATAACTTAGATATATATAGATATGGAAATGATTCATATGATGATATAAAATACACAAAAGAAAAAAATAACTTAATAATAAATTATGAAGAAACATATAAAATAAAAAATAAAAAAGAAGATATAATTGGAAATATAATAATAGGATTATTATTTGGAATAAATATAGAAGAAATATTAAATGATATTGAAAAAATGGATTAAAAAATGTATACTATCTAAGTAGGGATGTGAATATATGAAAATAAAATATGAACTAATACATGAAGAAAAAAATACAAAAGCAAGAAGAGGAATGATTCATACCAATTATGGAACAGTACAAACACCAATGTTTATGCCAGTAGGAACACTAGCAACTGTAAAAACATTAAGTCCAGAAGAAATAAAAGAAGTGGGAAGTGGTGTAATACTATCTAATACATATCATCTATGGTTAAGACCAGGAGAAGATATAGTAGAAAAAGCAGGTGGACTACATAAATTTATGAATTATGATGGACCAATACTAACAGATAGTGGAGGATTTCAAGTTTTTTCACTTGCTAAAAATAAAAAGAAAGATATAACAGAAGAAGGAGTACACTTTAAAAGTCATTTAGACGGAAAAAAATTATTTTTAACCCCAGAAAAATCAATAGAAATACAAAATAAACTAGATAGTGATATAGCTATGAGTTTTGATGAATGTCCTCCCGCTAGTGCAAGCTATGAATATTTAAAAAATAGTATTGAAAGAACAATTAGATGGGCAAAAAGAGGAAAAGCAGTACATAAAAATGAAAATCAATCATTATTTGGAATAGTACAAGGTGGAGCACATGAAGACTTAAGAAAATACTCTGCAATAGAAACTGTTAAAATGGATTTTGATGGTTATAGTATAGGTGGAGTAGCAAATGATCATGAATCAAAAGAAGATATGTATAAAGCAATAGACTATTCTATTCCATATTTACCAACTGATAAACCAAGATATTTAATGGGAATAGGAGAACCAATTGATATAATAGAAGGAGTAATAAGAGGAGTTGATATGTTTGATTGCGTATTGCCAACTCGTATAGCTCGTCATGGGAATGCATTTACAAGAAAAGGTAAAATAAACATAAAAAATGCCAAATATAAAGAAGATATGACTCCAATAGAAGAATCTTGTGATTGTTATGCATGTAAACATTATACTAAAGCTTATATAAGACATTTAATAACTTCAAATGAAACATTTGGAGCAAGATTGCTTTCAATACATAATATAAGATTTTTAATTAAATTAACAGAAGATTTAAGAGAAGCAATAGAAAATGATAATATCCTTGAATATAGAAAGAAATTTATAGAAGAGTATACAGATAAGCAATAATTAGTGTTATATAATACACATTTTATAATAAAAAAATAGGTTTGCAAAAGCAAACTTATTTTGATTTAAAAATGTATTTATAATATATCTTTAGTACAATTTTAAATAATAAAAAGCAATAGTATTATAATACTATTGCAAATAAATTACCTGATCCTTTATTAACTAACTTAGTTAAAGTTTGACATAATTTAAATCTAATATTTTCAGGTAATAATGATAACTTAGCTTGAATACCTTCTTTTACAATAACATCTAAACTTCTACCAAATATTTCACTTTTCCAAATATTATCAGGATTAGTATCAAAATCTTTCATCAAGTAATCAATCAATTCCTTACTTTGAAGTTCTGAACCAATAATAGGTTCAAAAGTAGACTCTACATCAACACGAATCATATGTATAGAAGGAGCTGTAGCTTTAAGTTTTACACCATATCTACTACCTTGCTTAATTATTTCTGGAGTATCTAATTTCATATCAGTTAAAGAAGGTGAGGCAACTCCATATCCAGTCTGTTTAACCATTTTTAAAGCAGATTTTATTTGATCATATTCACTTTTTGTTTCATTATAATCTTGGAATATATTTAAAAGTTCTGCTTTATTAGAAATATCAATTCCAATAATTTCTTTTAATACTTTGTTATATAAATCACTAGGTGCTTCAAGTGTAACTGTAACAGTACCAGTAGATGTATTAACATCTGATAAATATGCTTTTTCGATATATTCACAATCGCTAAAATGATTAGTAATAATATCTATATCTTTTAATTTATCAATTTCACTTACACTTTCTCTAATTTTTTCAATATATATTTGTTTTAAAGAATTATTAGGAGAAAGACAAGCAATCCATTCAGGCATACTAACATCCACTTCTAAAACTGGAAACTCATATAAAGCACTTTTTAAAATGTCATAGATATCTCTTTCATTCATATTTTCAACATTAATAGGTAATACAGGAACACCATATGAATCTTTTAAATTAGTAGCAAGTCTTTCAGTTTCAGGCATCATAGGATGAGCTGTATTTAAAACAACAATAAAAGGTTTTCCATAAGATTTAAGTTCTTCAACAACTCGTTTTTCAGTTTCTACATAACTAGCTCTTGTAATTTCACCAAAAGAACCATCTGTAGTAACTACAATACCAATTGAAGAATGATCTCTTATAACTTTTTCTGTTCCAATTTCAGCAGCCTCAATAAAAGGAATTTCTTCATCATACCAAGGACATTTAACCATTCTTGGACCATTATCATCTTCATAACCCTTAGCTTCTGGTATAACATACCCAACACAATCGATAAGTCTAATATTAGCACTAAAATCATCAATATTTATTTTAGCTGCATTACTAGGCACGAATTTAGGCTCTGTTGTCATTATAGTTTTTCCTTGAGCACTTTGTGGAATCTCATCTAAAGTTCTTTTCTTCTCATACTCATCTTCTATATTAGGGACAACTAGATTTTCAATAACTTTTTTAATAAATGTTGATTTTCCAGTTCTAACAGCCCCAACAATTCCTAAATAAATATCACCACCTGTACGTTCAGTAATACTTCTTATAACATCTGTTTTTTCCATTTAATCCCTACTTTCCATAATCACTTAAATATATGTAGAAAAAAATAACTATATGATAAAAAAAACTGATTATTTCAGTTTTATACTAATTTATCAATATCTTTTGGAATATTGTCGTTTTTAACAGCACTAATAATTTTATCTTCTTTTTCTTTAGAAACTTCTTTACCAGTAAGTTTACCAAGCTCATGAATAACATCTCTTAAATTATTTTCATCTTTCATATCACCTTGTTGTAATTTACTAGCAAGCTCTAAAATTGTATCCTTACTAACATTAGTTTTCTTTTCAATTCTTTTAAAAAAACTATCTGAAAAATTCATAAATCAATCCTCCTAATAATAGTGTATTCTTACTTAAAAAATGGGTTATAGTTTATTTTAAAAAAATATAAAAAATATAAAAATTGAAAAATAAAAAAATGAAAAAACTTAAAAAATGAAAAAAATCAAAAAAGCAAAAAATTGAATAAAGTATTGAAAAATAAAGAAAAAGCAAAAAATAAAAAAAATAAAAAAATAAAAAAATGTAAATTTACAAAAAAATGAAAAAATCAAAAAACTGATTTTTGTTATAAAATAAGGCCAAAAATATATACCAAACATTTTTTTGCTTTTTTATACATAAAAAGTATTGACTTAGCATTTTTTTTGTCATACAATTTATTTAGAAAGTAGGAGGTAAAAAGATGGTAGAAGAATTAGTAGAAACTAAAACTGTTATTAAAAGAAATGGAAAAAAAGTAGAATTTGATGGTTCAAAAATAGCACTTGCTATAAAAAAAGGTTTTGACAGTATAAAAAAAGATGATGAAGAAAATAAATATACAGAAAAAGATATTCAAAAAATATACCAATCTGTTATATCAAGAATTCAAAAATTAGAAGATAATAAAATAAAAATAGAAGATATTCAAGATATGATAGAAGAAGAATTAGAAAAAAAAGGGTACGAAGATGTATTTAATTCATTTAAAGATTATAGAGAAAGAAGAGCTAACTCAAGAAAATTATTCTTTGATGAAAAAAAGACTCATAAGTTTTTGAAATCAATAGAAGGATTAGGACTAAAATCTGCACATGAAGAAGATGCTAAAAGAGAAAATGCAAATGTAGATGGTGATACTGCTATGGGTACAATGTTACAATATGGTAGTACAATATCAAAAGAATTTGCAAAATCATATTTAATGAAACCAAAATTTGCAAAAGCACATGATGATGGAACAATCCATATACATGACATGGATTTCTTACCAATGGGTACTACAACATGTATGCAAATAGAATTAGATAGATTATTTAAAAATGGATTTTCAACAGGACATGGTCATTTAAGAAGTCCTAATGATATAATGAGTTATTCAGCACTTGCAGCAATAGCAATTCAATCAAATCAAAATGATCAACATGGAGGACAATCTATTCCAGCATTTGATTTTTATATGGCACCTGGAGTACTTAAAACATTCAAAAAACAATTCAAACAACAAATATATGATTTACTAGATTTTAGTGATTTATTATCTTTTGTTAATATGGATAGAGTAGCAAAAGAAATAGATAAATTAAACTCAATAGATGTTGATATAGAAAATTTTAAAAACTTTTATAAAGAATCAGAACAAGTTAAAAGATTATTTGTAAAAAGTTATGAAAAAGCACTACAAAAAACAAATAGAACAACATATCAAGCAATGGAAGCATTTGTACATAATTTAAATACAATGCATAGTAGAGCAGGAGCACAAGTACCATTCTCATCAATAAATTTTGGTACAGATACTTCAAGTGAAGGACGTATGGTTATAAAAAACTTTTTGCTTGCTACGAATGAAGGATTAGGAAGAGGAGAAACTCCAATATTTCCAGTATCAATATTTAAAGTAAAAGAAGGAGTTAATTATAACAAAGAAGATAAAAACTATGATATGTTTAAATTAGCATGTGAAGTTTCTGCTAAAAGATTATTTCCAAACTTTTCATTTTTAGATGCCCCACATAATATACCTTATTATAAAGAAGGAGATTATAGAACTGAAGTGGGTTATATGGGATGCAGAACAAGAGTTATGAGCGATGTTACAGACCCAAATAATGAAACAACAGGAGGAAGAGGTAACTTATCATTTACATCAATTAATTTACCAAGAATAGCAATTAAACATGGTATATGTTTAAAAGAAAGAGAAAAAGCCGATATGGATGGTTTCTATCAAGAACTAGACGAAGTAATGGAACTTGTTAAAGATCAATTATTAGAAAGATTTGAAATTCAATGTGATAAAAGATCTTATAATTTCCCATTCTTAATAGAACAAGGCGTATGGACAGATGGAGATAAATTAAAACCAACAGATAGACTTAGAAGAATATTAAAACATGGAAGTTTGACATTTGGATTTATAGGGCTTGCAGAAACATTAAAAGCATTAATAGGAAAACATCATGGTGAAGATAAAGAAGCACAAGAATTAGGACTTGAAATAATAGGTCACATGAGAGAAAGAGCAGACTATTATGCATCAAAATATAATTTGAATTTTACATTAATCGCAACACCTGCTGAAGGACTATCAGGTAGATTTGTAAATATAGATAGAGCAATTTATGGAAAAATAAAAGGTGTTACAGATAGAGAATATTATACTAATTCATTCCATGTGCCAGTTTATTATAATATAAGTATAAGTAAGAAAATTGAATTAGAAGCACCATATCATGCACTTACAAATGGTGGACATATCTCTTATATAGAATTAGATGGAGATACAGCTAAAAATATAGAAGCATTTGAAAGTGTTATAAGATTAATGAAAGAAAGCGGAATTGGTTATGGAGCAATTAACCATCCAGTAGATAGGGATCCAGTATGTGGATATGTAGGAGTAATTGGTGATGTTTGCCCTGGATGTGGTAGAAAAGAATTTGAAAGTGTACCACTAGAAAAAATTGAATTTAAATGTAATTGTTAGGAGGAATAGTTATGGAAAAAATGGTAGGAGAAGGAATAGGATTTGAAAGAATCAGAAGAGTAACAGGATATCTTGCAGGAGATGTAAAAAGATTTAATAATGGTAAAAGAGCAGAAGAAAGAGATAGAGTTAAACATACAGGTGTTAAAGAAGTAATTAAATATAATAAAGAAAAAGAAGCATAATTATGAAAATACGTTTAGCTGCAGATTTACAAAGTGATAGCATAGTAGATGGTGAAGGAATTAGAACAGTTATTTGGACTCAAGGGTGTCCTCATAACTGTTTTGGTTGCCATAACAAAGACACACATAGTTTTGATGATGGAGCACTAATTGATATAGAGGAAATAAAAGAAAAAATAAAAAAGCTAAAAAATCAAACTGGATTAACCTTTTCAGGAGGAGATCCTATGTGTCAACCAGAAGCTTGTTTAGAAATAGCTAAATTTGCTAAAGAAATAGGATTAGATATATGGTGTTATACAGGATATACATATGAACAATTGATAACATTATCTAAAACTAAAAAAAGTATATTAGAATTTTTAAAATATATAGATATACTTATAGATGGAAAATTTATATTAGAAGAAAAAAGTAATGATATATTATTTAGAGGTTCAAGAAATCAAAGAATAATAGATGTAAAAAAAAGTTTAGAAGAAAAACAAGTGTGTTTAGCAAAAAAATATGAAGATAAAGAAAAAAAAGAGGAAAATAGATTTTGCCATGAAAAATATTTATTTGTTTAAAGAATCTTGATAGATTCTTCTTTTTTTTATATAATAAAGTAGGTGATAAAATGGAATTAATAATAGGATCTCATGTATCATTTAAAAGTGATACACAATTGCTTGGTAGTTTAAAAGAAGCATTAAGTTATAATGCTAATACATTTATGTTTTATACAGGAGCTCCACAAAATACAAAAAGATGTGAAATAAATGATTTTGTAACACTAGAAGCATTAAAACTAATGAAAGAAAAAAATATAGATTTAGAAAATATAATTGTACATGCACCATATATTATAAATCCAGCAAATAGTTTAAATAGAGAATTTTGCATTAGTTTTTTAAGACAAGAAATTGAAAGAGTAGAAAAGTTAGGAGTAACTAAAATGGTTCTACATCCTGGAAGTCATGTAAATATGGGAAGTGAAGTAGGTATAAAAAATATCATAGATGTTTTAAATTCAACTATATTAAGTGATACAAAAGTATATATTTGCCTAGAGACTATGGCAGGTAAAGGATCAGAATGTGGAAGAACCTTTGAAGAAATAAAACAAATAATAGATGGTGTAGTATATAAAGATAAAGTAAAAGTATGCTTGGATACATGCCATATAAATGATGCTGGATACGATTTAAATGATTTTGATAAAATATTAGAAGAATTTGATAAAATAATAGGACTTGATAAACTAGCATGTATTCATA
This sequence comes from uncultured Bacilli bacterium, assembly GCA_934130005.1. Taxonomy (GTDB): domain Bacteria; phylum Bacillota_I; class Bacilli_A; order RF39; family UBA660; genus OMSK01. Next base: position 29,875 of record CAKOXD010000011.1, on the reverse strand, counting down.
TAAATGATAGTAAAAATATTTTAAATAGTCATAAAGATAGACATGAAAATATAGGATATGGATATATAGGATTTGATAACTTATTAAAAGTAATATATCATGAAAAATTAGAAAAAATTCCTAAAATATTAGAAACACCATATATTGAAGTAAATGATAAAATAAAATATCCACCATATAAATTTGAAATAGAAATGATAAGAAATAAAAAATTTAATCAAAATTTAAAATTAGATGTAGAAAAATATTATGAAAAAAGGGATAATTAATTTATCCCTTTTATTGCGTCTTTTATTACATTAATAGAATGTTCTAATTTAATAGTTTCTTCATTATTAAGTTCAATATAAACTTTATCTTTAATTCCATCTTTATTAATAATAGCAGGAAGACCTATAAAAACATCATTATTTTTATCATAAGTGGAAACTGTTATGATAGCATTTTCATCACCTAAAATAGCATTTGTAATTCTAACTAAACACATACCAATACCATAATAAGTAGCACCTTTTTTTTCAATAATTTGATAAGCGGCATTTTTAACTTCATAACAAATATTATCCATTTCATCTTGACTTAAATAATCACTAATATTTTGAAGACCTACATTAGCATTGCTCCAAGGAACAAATTCAGAATCCCCATGTTCACCAATAACATAAGCATGAACATTTTTAGGACTAATAGATAATTTATCACTTATTAAATATCTAAGTCTAGAAGTATCTAAACTAGTTCCACTTCCAATAACTTTTTTATAATCTAATTTAGAATATTTATAAGTTAGGTAAGTCATGACATCTAAAGGATTAGTAGCTACTAAAAAAATACCATTAAATCCGCTGTTCATAACATTATCAACAATTGATTTAAAAATAACACTATTCTTATTAATTAAATCCATACGAGTTTCTCCAGGATTTTGATTGGCACCAGCAGCAATACAAACTATTTTAGCATCCTTACAATCAGAATAATCTCCAACTTTAATAGATAATTTAGAAGGAGCAAAAGCTAAACAATGGTTTAAATCCATAGCTTCACCAATTATTCTATCTTTGTTTAAATCAATTAAAACTAATTCATTTACATATGTTCTTTGATTAAGTAGAGCATAAGCATAACTCATACCAACATTACCACAACCAATTATAACAACTTTATTATTCATAAAAACCTCCTTATGCATTATAGTATATCCATATTGAACATAAGCATGCAAGTAGTACAGTTATAACAATTTTTATTGTATATTTTATAGCTTGCTTTTTAAAATTATTCATATATTATCACCAGAAATATTATAACATAAAAAAAATAACACATAAAGTGTTAAATTAATCTTATTTCATAATCATTATAAAATGGTTTCTTTTTATTGATTCTATCATAAAATAAAATTCCATTTAAATGATCAATTTCATGTTGAAATGCAATTGATAAATCTTCTCTAGCACGAATTTTAATTTTATTACCAGAAACGTCATAACCTTCAACAGTAACTCTAGCATATCTAGGAACGTGACCTTCTATTTCACGGTTAACACTTAAACATCCTTCACCAGCTTCAGCAGCTACCATTTCAGTTGAATTACTAACTATTTTAGGATTAACAACTACATAATTTTCAAATTTACCTTCATCATATTCATAAACAATAACAATAATTCTTTTTAACATTCCAAGTTGAGGAAATGCTAGACCCATACCAGGTCTTAAATCATATTTTTTTTCATATTTTTCAATTTGACTATATGTTAAATGTTTAATTATATGTTCTATAGTTTCTTTATCTTCTTTAGAAAGAGGGAAAGAAACTTCTTTACTAATACTTCTTAATATTTTGTTTGATTTTTTATCTTTGTCATCTAATATATCAAGTTTTTTAAACATAATACCACCACCAACAATGATATTTTATCACAAATTTGTGTAATAAACAACATAAAAAAACTCTATTTTTATAGAGTTTTTAAGTACTAATTAGTTTCTATCCCAAGCTCTAGCTCCAATAATAATTACTAATAAAATAAATAGAACTAAAATTACAGCTGCTCCATATCCAGTACCATATCCACCTTGATATCCACCGCATGGATTACCGCAACCATAACCTTGGTATCCACCGTAATAATACATACGAATCCCTCCTATTCTTTCTAATATATTTTACTCACAAAATAAAAAATTGTTACTTAAAAAACATATTATAAATTATTAACACATAATAAAACTTCTTTTTTTTATTTCTTTTTTTAAAATAATTGTTAATTAAACTATAATATGTTAAAATTATAATAGGTGATACTATGAAAGGGTTAAGTAAAGCAATAAAAAATATGGATAAAACTTTATTTATAATAACAACATTGTTATTCGTTTTTGGTTTACTTAATATTGTATCAGCATCAAGTCAAACATCAGTCTTAAAATATAATTCTAGTTTGTATAACTATTTTTTTAAACAATTAATAAACATAATGATAGGAGTATTTGCAAGTATATTTATTATAAAAACACCAACTAAGTCTTATAAATTACTTGGACCACTTATTTTTATATTAGTAGCATTTTCATCACTTGCAGTATCTTTATCAAACTTTGGAGCAACATATTCAGGTAGTAATAACTGGATAAATATAAAAGGTTTTACATTTCAACCAAGTGAATTTTCAAAGCCTATAATGATTATTTGTGTAGCCCTTTTATTTGAAAAATTTTATAATAAACTAAGATCACCAAAAGTAGAGCAAAGAGAAAAATATGACATGATATTTAAGATAATGTTTGTAGGATTATTTTTCCCTGTAATAATATTTATTCAAAGAGATTTAGGAACAATGCTTGTAATAGTAACTATATTTGCTGTTTTATTTTTAACAAGTCCAATTCTTAGAAAAGACAAAATGAAAGCAGTAATGATTGCTATAATAGTATGTTTTTTAGGATTAATAATATATGCTAGTAAAGGAAATATATTTTCTAAAGCCCAATCAAGTAGATTTAGATTTTTTAATCCTTGTCAATATTATGAAACAGGTGGATATCAAATATGTAATGGATTTATAGCTATTAATTCAGGTGGATTAGTAGGAAATGGTATAGGACAGAGTAAACAAATATCTTATATACCAGAATCACATACAGATAGTGTATTTGCTATAATAGCAGAACAATATGGATTAATAGTTACAACGATAATATTTATTTTATATGCTATTGTATTAAAAAGAATTTTATCTATATCAAGTAATAGTGTAAATATAAGAGGAAGATATATTAGTTTAGGAATAGCCCTTTATATATTTTTGCATATATTAATAAATTTAGGTGGATTATTTGGAATAATGCCCCTTACAGGAATACCATTACCATTTTTAAGTTATGGTGGATCATTTACAATATCACTTGTATGTTCACTTGCAGTAGTACAAAGAATTGCTATAGAAAATAAAATATCAAATAAAGGATAAAAAGGTGATACTATGAAAAAAACAAAAATAATGGCTACTATAGGACCAGCTAGTAAAGATAAAATAATATTAGAAGATATGATATCAAATGGAATGAATGTAGCACGTTTGAATATGAAATATTCATCAATAGAATTTTGTAAAGATATTATATATAAAATTAGAAATATAGATGAAAATTTAAAAACAACAACATCAATACTAATGGATTTAAAAGGACCAGATATTACAATAGGGAAAATAATGGATGGAAAAGCAACTTTAGAAGAAAATGACAAAATAAGAATATATATGGATCCCATATTAGGAGATAAAACAAAATTTTCAGTATCATATAGTGGATTAATAAACGATGTAAAAACAAATACAATTATAAAATTAAATGAAGGACTAGTAATATTAAAAGTATTAGAAAAAGGTACTAACTTTTTAATTTGTGAAGTAATACAAGGTGGAACAATTTGTAGTGATAAATCAATTAATGTTTTAGATACAAGACTAAATATTCCATTTATTACAGAAAAGGATAAAGAAGATTTAAAATTTGCAAATGAAGAAAATATAGATTATATATCATTATCATTTGTAAGAAGTGCCGAAGATGTGTTAGAAGTAAATGATTTATTAATTGATTATGGAAATGATCATACATCAATTATAACAAAAATAGAAACAGAAAATGCTCTAGAAGAATTAGATGAAATAATAAAAGTAAGTGATGGAATTATAGTAGCAAGAGGTGATCTAGGAGTTGAAATACCTCTTGAAAGAATACCAAGCATTCAAAAGAAAATAATAAATAAATGTCATATACAATCAAAAATAAGTGTGATTGCAACCGAAATGTTATCATCAATGGAAAATAACATCTTACCAACTAGAGCAGAAGTAAGTGATATAGCATCTGCAGTGTTAGATGGTGTTGATACAGTTATGCTATCAGGAGAAACAACAATAGGAAAATATCCTGTAGGAACAATAACTATGATGAATAAGATAATTGAATCATCAGAAGAAGATATAAACTATTATGAATTATTAGATAAAGCAGCAAGATCAGAAAAACAAGACACAACAGGAAGCATTGCTTATAGTGTAGTAGATTGTGCATCAAGACTGAAAGCTATATCAATTGTTACACCAACCATGACAGGTTATACAGCAAAAAAAATAAGTAGATTCAGACCAAATTGTCCAATAATAGCACTCACACCAAATAAAAAAGCAGCACATTCATTAGGCTTATATTATGGAATTTATCCTGTAGTAATAGATGAAACAAAATCATTTGATATGATACTTAAATTATCAAAAAGTGCTGTTTTAAGAAGATTAAAACACGTAGATGGAGACAAAATAATAGTAACAGGTGGATATCCATTTAAAGAAGTAAAACATACAAACTTTATGAAAATAGAAGAATTATAAAAAAGGGGTTGATAGTGTGGAATTAAATAGATCAAAAGCCAAAGAAGAAAACATTATCAAAGGTGAAAAATATAGATTTACCATCTTATCAGAAAGATTAATAAGATTAGAATATAGTGATAATGGAATATTTTTAGATGAACCAACAGAGTTAGCTCTTTATAGAGATAATGAAAAAGTTAAATTTGAATTTCAAGAAAATGATAAATATATACTTATAAGAACTAAATATTTTAAACTTACTTATTTAAAAAATAGACCATTTAATGGTGGAAAAATAAATCCTATTTCAAACTTAAAAGTAGAATTGTTAAATACAGATCGTATATGGTATTATGGACATCCTGAAGTAAGAAACTATGGAGTTCCATATTTATCATTTGAAGATACAGAAAATAAATTAAAATTAAAAAGAGGACTTTACTCAACAGAAGGATTTGCTAGTATAGATGATTCAAATACAAAAATATTAAATCAAAATAATGAATTAGTAAAAAGAGAAGGAAATAATATAGATATATATTTATTCATGTATTTAAATGACTATTTAGGATGCTTAAATGATTATTATAAGTTAACAGGTTATCCACCACTAATACCAAGATATGCACTTGGAAATTGGTGGAGTAGAAATGTAAATTATAATGATTTTACAATAAAGGAAATAATAGATGAATTTGGTGAAAAAGAAATACCACTATCAATATTATTATTAGATAAGAAATGGCATTTAAATGAATATAATGGAAAAATATTAAAAACAGGATTTACATGGGATAATAAAAATTTTGTAAATCCACCTTATATGATAAATTACCTTCATTCTAGAGGAATAAGAGTAGGACTTAATATTAATCCAAGTGAAGGAATATATCCTTTTGAAAAAAATTATTTAAACTTTAAAAATGCTTTAAATGAGGAAAATGAAATAATACCTTTTAATGTATATAACATGAATTATATAAGAGAATATTTTAATTATTTAATTAATCCATTGATAAAAGATGGAGTAGACTTTTTCTGGATAGATGTAGATTATAAACAAAATAAAGATATGTTATGGCTACTTGATAATTATCACTACTTATATGGTTTACTAGATTATAGAAAAAGGCCATTTATTTTAACTGGTAATTCTAATATAGCAGAACATAGATATCCAGTAACATATTCAGGAAAAACAATTGTAAGTTGGGATACTTTAAAACTAATACCAAAATATAATATGTTAACAACAAATATTGGGAACAGTTTTTATGCACATGATATAGGTGGATATTCAAAGGGTATGGAAGATAACGAATTATATACAAGATTTGTACAATTAGGTATATTTAGTCCAATTCTTAAATTTGGAAGTGATGATGGTAAATTTTATAAAAGAGAGCCATGGAAATGGAGCTATAAAACTTATAAGATAACAAAGGATTATTTAAATTTAAGACATAATTTAATACCATATTTATATTCAGAAAGCTATAAATATCATAAATATGGAACCCCACTTATAATTCCACTTTATTATGAGCAACCAGAAGCATATGATGATCCAATATATAATAATGAATATTTTTTTGGTAGTGAATTTTTCATATCTCCAATATTAAAAGTAAAAGATTATGTAATGAATAGGGTTATTCATAGATTTTATTTACCAGAGGGAACTTGGTACGATTATGTAACTGGTAAAAGATTTCAAGGTGGAAAACAATATTTGTCATTCTTTAAAGATGAGGACTATCCTGTATATGTTAAGGCAGGTGCTATTATACCACTTGGTCATAGTGAAAATTTAAACGATGTAAATCCACCAAAAAATATGGAAATTCAAATATTCCCTGGAAAAAGTAATACATATAAATTGTATGAAGATGATGGAATAAGTGAATTATATAAAAAAGGATATTATCTTTTAACAGCAATCGAGTATACATATGTAAAAAATAATTATACAGTTATAGTAAGGCCATTAGAAGGAAAAAGCGGAATAATACCTGATAAGAGAAATTACAAATTTAATTTTAGAAATACAAAATTTGCTAATGATGTAATTGTATATATAAATAATACAAAAGTTGATTTCAAAAAATATTCTAAAAATACAAGTTTTATAGTAGAAGTAAATGATGTTCCAACAACATCACAACTTACTGTTATATGTAAAGGACATGATATTGAAATATCAGCTGAAAGAATATTTATGGAAGATATTGAATCAATAATATCTGATCTTCAAATAGATACAACAATGAAAGAAAAAATAGATGAAATTTTAAATAGAGATGAGTCTATAAAGAAAAAGAGAATAGCAATTAGAAAATTAGAAAATCATGGATTAGAAAGAAAGTTTATCAAACTATTCTTAAAATTATTAGAATATTTAGAAAATGTATAAAAAAATATAATAAAATTAACTAAAAAAAGATAAAAATATATCTTTTTTTAACTTTAAATTTATTTACTTTAAAATAAACTTATGATAAAATTTCATAAGGGAGGTTTTTTTATGATAATATTTAAAGCAGGAAAAATGATAGATACATGTAATATGAATAATAACCATTTATACACATATGTAAGTGATAATAATATGCTATATAAAGTAGAGGTAAATTTTGTTTTACGTAATATGACAGACTTTATGAAAGAAATAAAAGAATTTAGTTTAGAAAAAGAAGGATATGTAGATAGAGTAAAATATGATGTATTCTTAAAAAAACCAATAGAAGAAAAACCATATGATGAAATAAAAGAATTTTTATGTAAACCAGAGGATAAAGAAAATGCATTAAACTTACTTGAAAACATTTATATGTATAATGTTTACTTAAAATGGATTCAATATCCCGAAGTTTATCATATGTTAGAAGAATTAGTAGAATTTAAAACACAACAAAGAATAGGAAAAGAAAAAAGTATAAATTTAGATGAATATATAAAAGAATTAGAAAAATATGATTTAAAAGAAGAATTCTTAAAAATATTAACATTTGATATAAAAAATACAATTGAAAAATCTAAATTAGAAGCTTTATCAAAATATGCAGAAAATGGATTTGTAGATGTAACAAAAGCAATAGAAAATGCAGAAAAATACTTAGAATATGGTTCTAGTAATGCTGTATTAATAAAAAGATTAAAATAACAAAAAGCAATGAAGAAAAGTAGTAATAGTAAATATATTATTTAGAAAAAAAGTGGTTGATGAAAACTTTTAATATATTATTATGAACTTATTTTGGAGCTTTATCGGATAATTACGTTATAAATTAAAGAGCATAAGTCATTATGAAATAAGGTGGTACCGCGAGTTATCTCGTCCTTATAATAATGGCTTTTTTATATTAAAAAGGAGAAATTATGGAAAATATTATAATAAGTTTAATAACATTTGTAACAATATATTTACTGTATTTAATATTTGTTATAAATAAAAAAAATAAATTAGAAAAATTTGAAAAAAGCATGTACGTTAATTTTTTAGTAAGTATATCTAAAATAAATATAAAAAATATAAACATGAAAAAATTAGCACACGTTCTAGCACTTTCAAATTCGTTTATAATATCATTTACAGTATTTGTAATAGAATATATAGACAAATTTATCTTAAAATTATTAGTAGGCTTTGTACTAATAATACCATTATTATATATAACATATTTTATAATAGGAAAAATCTATAAAGGTAAAGAAAAGAGGAAATAAAAATGTACGATTTTAAAAAAATAGAAAAAAAATGGCAAAAATATTGGGAAGAAAATAAAATATTCGAAGTAAAAAATGAAGGAAAAAATCCATATTATATATTAGTAGAATTTCCATATCCTAGTGGAGCTGGACTACATGTTGGGCATGTCAGAAGTTATACAGCACAAGATGCAATCGCAAGAAAAATGCGTATGCAAGGATACAATGTACTATATCCAATGGGATTTGATGCATTTGGTTCACCAGCTGAACAATATGCAATAAAAAATCATATTCATCCTAAAGATGCTGTAAAAGAAAATATAAAAAACTTTAAAGCACAAATGAAATCACTTGGATTTTCATTTGATTGGTCAAGGGAATTTTCAACTACAGATCCAGAATATTACAAATGGACACAATGGCAATTTTTACAATTTTATAAACATAATATGGCATATAAAGATTATGTTAAAGTAAATTGGTGTCCAAAATGTAAAACAGTATTATCAAATGAAGATGCAGCAGGTGGGGTATGTGAAAGATGTGGAACACAAGTAGAACAAAAAGAAAAATCACAATGGATGCTTAAAATGGCCTCATATTCAGAAGATTTACTTAAAGGACTTGATGATACAAATTTTGCAGAAAGAGTTAAATTAGGACAAATTAATTGGATAGGAAAAAGTACTGGAGTAGAACTAGATGTAGATATAAAAGATGGAGGTAAATTCTCTATATTTACAACATGCATAGAAACAGTATATGGAATTACTTTCTTTGTAATTGCTCCAGATGGTAAATTAATTAAAGAGTTAATGGATAGAGTAGAAAATAAAGAGGAAGTAAATAAATATATAGAAGAAACAAAGAAAAAATCAGCAATGGATAGAACTGAACTTAATAAAGGAAAAACAGGATGCTTAATAAAAGGTATAAAAGCAATAAACCCAATTAATGGAAAAGAAGTACCAATTTATTTAGGTGACTTTGTACTTGGAGATTATGGAACAGGAGCAGTAATGGCAGTACCAAGTCATGATGAAAGAGACTTCTTATATGCTAAAGAGCATAATATTCCAATGATTCAAGTAATAGATGGAATGGATACCAGTGATCATGCATTTGAAAAACATGATTATTTAGGAAAAAACTGTAAACTTATTAATTCAGAAGAATTTACAGGTCTTACAGTAGAAGAAGCAAAAGAAGCAATAACTGAAAAATTAGTAAATAAAGGAATTGCAAGACGCGTTAATAATTATAAAATGCGTGACTGGATATTCTCACGTCAAAGATTCTGGGGAGAACCAATTCCAATGATTAATTGTCCACACTGTGGATGGGTTCCAATGAATGAAGAAGATCTACCATTATTACTTCCAGATGTGGCTGAATATGAACCTACCGAAAATGGAGAAAGCCCACTTGCTAAAATAACTGATTGGGTAAATACAAAATGTCCAAAATGTGGAAGTGATGCTAAACGTGAAACAGATACTATGCCACAATGGGCAGGATCTAGTTGGTATTTCTTAAGATTTATGGATGCACATAATGATAAAGAATTTGCTAGTATGGATGCTATGAAATATTGGAATCGTGTTGATTGGTATAATGGTGGAATGGAACACACAGCTCGCCACTTATTATATGCAAGATTCTGGGTACAATTTTTATATAATATAGGATTAGTTCCAAATAAAGAAATGATTTGGACACGTGTATCACATGGTATGATTTTAGGATCTAATGGTGAAAAAATGAGTAAATCAAAAGGAAATGTAATAAATCCAGATGATATTGTAAATGAGTTTGGAGCAGACACTTTAAGAGTTTATGAAATGTTTATAGGGGACTATCAAATGGATGCATCTTGGAGTACTGATTCACTAAGAGGATGCAGTAAATTTATAGATAGAATAATTAAACTTGGAGAAAAATTAAATGGATCATTAGAATTCTCTAAAAATACAGAAATACTATTTAATCAAACAATAAAAAAAGTAACAGAAGATTTAGAAAATATAAAATACAATACTGCAGTATCAGCTTTAATGATTTTATTAAATGAATTAGAACGTCAACAAGAAATATCTAATAAAGATTATAGAACACTACTTTTACTATTAAATCCTATGGCACCTCATATAACAGAAGAACTAAATGAAAAATATAATTTAGGAGATGTAATATGTAAATCATCATGGCCTTTATATGATAAAGAAAAACTTGTTAATGATACATATGAAATGGTTGTACAAGTAAATGGTAAAGTAAGAGGAAAAATAATGGTAAATTTAGAAACAAAAGAAGAAGAAATGAAATCTTTAGCAAAAACATTAGAAAATGTAAAAACATTTATAGAAGGAAAAGAAATAATAAAAGAAATAGTTGTTCCAAAAAAATTGGTTAATATTGTAGTTAAATAAATAAGCTTTTGCTTATTTATTTTTGTTATAATATTTGTCGTATTTAAAAACTGTTAATTTATATTAATTTATGTTATAATGAATTTGGTGGATAATATGAGACTAAAATGTGTAAAAGGAGCAAAAGAAAAGGTAGAATCCTCTCCTTATTTAATTAAAGACATAACAAGAAAAAAAGGAAAATATAAAGAAATATTTAATAATGATAATCCAATATATATAGAAATTGGTATGGGTAAAGGTAATTTTATAATAGAAAATGCAAAAAAATATAAAGATATTAATTTTATTGGAATTGAAAAATATGATAGTGTAATAGTAAGAGCGGTTGAAAAACTAGAAAATTTAGAATTACCTAATTTAAAATTAATAAAAATGGACGCTACTAATATAGAAGATATATTTTTTAAAGAAATAGACTTAGTATATTTAAACTTTTCAGATCCATGGCCTAAAGAAAGACATGAAAAAAGAAGACTAAGTAGTAGTACATTTTTAAAAAGATATGATAATATTTTTAGAAATAAAAAAAGAATAATCATGAAAACAGATAATAGAAAATTATTTGAATATTCCATTATTTCATATACAAACTATGGATATAAAATAAACGAAATATCTCTTGATTTATATAATGATCAAATAGAAAATAACATACCAACAGAATATGAAATAAAATTTAAAAATAAGGGATATCCAATATATATGATAAATGTAGAAAAATAGTTTACAAAACTATACATAAAAAACATTAAAAATAATAAAAAAACTTTTTAATAAAAGAAATATTTGATATAATCTAAGTAAGAGTGGTGATTTATGAAGAAAATAACTATTCTACTTTTAAGTATTTTACTATTTACAGGATGTACTGTTGTTAGGATAAATACTAAAAGTATAGATAACATTTTGAATGTTGTTTTATCAAAGAACAACAAACTTTATAATCGTGTAGGAAAAGGATATAAGTATTATGTTCCAAGAGGCGTAACATATATAGATACAAGTGATTTGAATGATAAATTATATTCAGATGGTAATTACTATTATTTATATATAGACGCTGTAAGTTACTTTTATAAAACTAAAAACGATTATATAGAAAATAACAATGCTTACTATTCTAAGAAAATAGAAGGAAAAAAAGAAGGTTATTTAGAAATAAATAAAATAGGATCTAAATATAAAATTGATTTTTTCTATAACTATTCAAAAATAGAAGCAATAGTAGAAAAAAAAGATATTGAAAAAGTAGTATTAAACGCTTCATATATTTTATCAACAGTAAAATTTAATGATAATATAATAGAATTAATGCTTAATAATGACTATTTTACAAATAAAGAAGAAAAATATGAAAAATTTACTCCAAAAACAGAAATTGATAAAAATATATTAGAAACAGAAAATTAAAAGAGGTGAAATTATGGGATTATTTGATAAAGTAAAAAATTTATTTACAGAAGAAGTAGAAGAACCAATAAAAAAAGAAGAACCAAAAAAACATGAAATAAAAAAACCAGAATTTAAAAGAGAAATAAGAAAACAAGAAAGAAAAGTAGAAATTGCTCCAGCTAGAAGAGAATCAACAATTTTATTAGAAGAAGAACAAGAAGAAGCTACTATTACAGAAGAAAAACCAATTCTTCCAATTTATTTTTCAGATGAAGACTTTGAAGATTTAGAAAAACCAAAAGAAAAAATAGAAAAAAGACAAGAAAGAATAGAAAAAAAAGAAGCATATCAAGGTAGAAAAGAAGAAGCAAAAAAAGAAGAAAAAAAATATTTTAAACCTTCTCCTATAATATCTCCTGTATATGGAATATTAGATAAAAATTATAAAAAAGATGATATAACTACAAGAGAAACACCTATAGTTCATAGAACTGAAAAAGTAACAGTAGATGATATAAGAAATAAAGCATATGGAACATTAGAAGATGAATTAGAAAGTAATTTATCAAATGAAGAAGTAATAACTAAAGAAGATACTGGAATTGATATATTTGAAGAATTAGAAACAAGAGAATCAAGAAATAGTAAAATGGACTTATTAAGAAATGATTTCGAAGTAGAAAAAGAAGAACCAGATTTATCAGTAGAATTAGAAAAACAAAAACAAAAAATAGAAGAAATAAATGAAATAATAAAAAATAATATAAGTCAAGATAAAAAAGCAGTAACATCAAGAAAAATAGATAATATATTAGAAGAATTAGATGAAATAGAAGAATTAATACCAGAAAAAGAACCACAAGAAGAAAAAGAAATAATAAAAGATGAAGATACAGAATTAATAGATAATGAAACAATGAATAAAGAAGAAGAAAATGACAATAATAAAGATGAAATGGAAGAAAGTGATTTATTTAACTTAATCGATTCAATGTATGAAAAGAGGGATGAATAATGGATGCAAGTTTATTTTTCCAATATACATTATTTTTACTAGGAAGTATATTGTTAATAGTATTAATATTCTTAGGAATAAAAATGATACTTACGCTTGGTAAAGTAGATAAATTAGTAGAAGATATAAGTGAAAAAAGTAGAAAATTAGATGGGGCATTTGGGACAATAGATAAAGTAACAGATGCTATTTCGTCAGTCAATGACAAATTTATTGGAATAGCATTTAATGTAATAAGTAATTTTGCTCATAGAATTAAAAGAAAAAAGGAAAGGGATGATGATGATGAGTAAAAAGAAAACAATAGGTACATTATTAGCAGGTGTTGCTATAGGAGCAGGACTTGGAGTTTTATTCGCACCAAAAAAAGGTAGTGAAACAAGACGTGAATTAAAAGAAAAAATGGATGATTTAATTAACAAAGCAAAACAAATAGACGCAAAAGAAGTAAAAGAAAACATAGAAAATAAAATAGAAGAAATAAAATCTGAATTAAAAGATTTAGATAAAGAAAAAGTATTAAAAATTGCAAAGAAAAAAGCAAAAGATATTCAAACTAAAGCAGAAGAATTAGTAAATTATGCAGTAGAAAAAGGAACACCTGTTTTAGAAAATGCAGCACAATCTGTAAAAGAAAAAGCAATAGATGTAACAAAAGAAGTATTAAAAAAACTTGAAGGAGAAAAATAATCCTTCTTTTTTTTGAATATAAAAAGAATACAATCATATAATTAATTGAAAGAAAGAGAGGAATTAATTATATGGAAATACTTAAAGTAGGAACAAAATCAAATCCTAATTCAGTAGCAGGAGCTTTAGCAAATCTATTTAAAGAAAAAGCAACTATAGAAATACAAGCAATAGGAGCAGGAGCACTCAATCAAGCAATAAAAGCAATCGCAATCGCACGAGGATTTGTAGCTCCCTCTGGAAAAAATTTAGTTTGTATTCCAGCTTTTACTGATATAGTAATAGATGGAGAAGAAAGAACTGCCATAAAATTAATTGTAGAAGCAAAATAGCTTCTTTTTATATTGCTTAAAAAAAATTTTTTGTATATAATTGTTATAAGGTGAAAATATGAATGATGTAATAGATAATAAATGTTTAGTTTGTGGGGCACCACTTAAATTTAATCCTACATTAGGTAAATTTAAATGTGAATATTGTAAAAGTGAATTTACTGCAGAACAATTAAAAAATATGGAAGATGAAAAAAATAATACAGAAAAAGAATCTATAGAAGATGAATATTATGTATATAATTGTCCAGATTGTGGAGCAGCTATTATAACAGATAAAGATACCTCTGCAACTTTTTGTGTATATTGTGGAAATACTTCGATTATAAAAAATAGACTAACAGGTAAATTTGCCCCAAGTAAAATAATACCTTTTAAAAAAGAAAAAAAAGAAGCAATTGAAGCATTTAAAAAAATAAAAAAAGGAAGACCTTTAGTCCCTAAAAGTTTTGTAAATGAAAAAAATATAGAAAAAATAACAGGAGTTTATATTCCATTTTGGTTATTTGATATTTTAGTAGATGGTAAAATAGAAGCAAAAGGAACAAAGGTAAAACATTGGTCAAGTGGAAATACACATTATACTAAAACAGATTATTATGAAATGGTAAGACAAGGAAGTATGATTTTTAATAGAATTCCAGTTGATGGTTCAACAAAATTTATTGATGAAATAATGAATACAATAGAACCATTTGATTATAGTGAATTAGTTGATTATAATCATGCATATTTATCAGGTTTTTTAGCAGAAAAATACAATGTAGAAAAAGAAGAATCATATGAAATAGCACAAAAAAGAGCACTTAAATCTGGAAGAAATATAATGTTATCAGATATGACAAATTATACAACTAAAGTAGAAAAAAGTAATAACTTAGAAGCAAAAAATAACAATATAGAATATGTCTTACTTCCAGTATGGATGGTAAATGTTAAATATAATAATAAATATTATTTATTTGCAATGAATGGGCAAACAGGAGAATTTATAGGAGATATACCTCTTGATAAGAAAAAAGCTATAATAATAGGAATAATTACATATGTTATATTATTTTTATCAGTTATTCTAGTAAGCTATATTATATATAAGGCAGGTAATTTATAATGAAAAAGATAAAATTATTATTATTAACTTTTTTAATACTATTTATAAATATAAATTGTGTAAAAGCAGACTTAGATACAACAAAAAATAAAGTAGTAACAAAAGAAAGAAATCAAGAAAATAATTATGGAGTAAATAAACATTGGAAAATAACAGATTCTAATTTAGATAATGTAATTTCTACTCCGTATGTTGATTCAAATAAAAAAGTTTATGACTTTGCTGATATATTAACTGATGAAGAAGAACAAACTATATATTCATATTCAAAAGAATTTATGGATAAAACTGGTATGGAAATGATTTTTGTTACAATTGATATGTCATATACTTATGATAAAGAAAATGAAGATTATGCAGCAGATTTTTATGATTATAATG
Source organism: uncultured Bacilli bacterium (assembly GCA_934130005.1). GTDB lineage: Bacteria > Bacillota_I > Bacilli_A > RF39 > UBA660 > OMSK01. The sequence continues at coordinate 13,925 of CAKOXD010000011.1, read as the reverse complement.
ATTTCGGATTAGATTTAGAACACTATGATGGAATACTTTTATTAAGAAATAATTATTCAGCTAATAGATACTATGATATGTATACATTTGGAAAAGCACAACTGTATTTTGATCAAGATAGATATGATGACATTTTAGATAGTATATATTATAAACTTTCAAATGATAAATACCTAAAAGGATTTGAACAATTTAAAGATAAATGTCTAAACTACTATAATAAAGGAATTGCTCCAACTTATAAACATAGCTATATAGATGAAAATGGATTCATAAAAAAACACTATGTTCCACCATTTATTTTATGTTTTGTTATTTCAACTGCAATTACATCAACAATTTTAATTATATTAGTTAAAAAAAATAAAATGATCAAAAAGGCTACAGAAGCATCTTTATATATAGATAAAAAAACAATTAATTATAATATAAAAGAAGATAAATTTATAACATCAAAAACTACTTCATATACATCATCTTCATCAAGTGGTGGATCAGGTGGAGGAAGTCATAGTGGTTCAAGTGGTGGTGGACATTCAAGTGGAGGAGGAAGACATGGATAATGTCTTTTTTAACTTGAAAAAATTATAATATGATGTTAAAATATATATTGAAAGAAGCGATATTATGGATCAACAATTTAGAAGAGATATAATTTTAGAAAATTATCAAAATCCAATGAATAAAGGACTTATTGATGATAATTCATATATAAAAGTTAATACTAACAATGAATCATGTATAGATGAAATAGATTTAATGGTAAAAATAGAAAATGGAAAAATAATAGATGCAAGATTTGATGGGGAAGCATGTGCTATATGTACATCATCAACATCAATAATGATAAAAATGTTAATTGGAAAAACTTTAGAAGAAGCAATAGAAATTTACAAAAATTTTAATAAAATGATAAATGAAGAAAACTATAATGAAGAAATATTAGAAGAAGCAAACGTTTATAATGATATATATAAACAACCAAACAGAAAAAAATGTGTATTACTTCCATGGTGGGGATTTGAAAAAGTGATAAACAAAGTAAAGGAGAGATAAAATGAATTACGAAATAAAAAAAGTAGAAATAGGTAAATTTAAAAAAATAAATGCTACAGGAACAGTTCAAGAAGGAAGTACTGTATATAATGCAGAAAAAGAAATAACAAAAGAAATACTATGTATTATAGATAGAGAAACAAATTTAGCTGTTGATATAACAGACCTAAGTAAAAGATATGAAATAATTAAAAGAAATAAATATAATCAAATATTACCAAATCAAAATATAGAAGAAGGTAAAGAATATGCATTAAAATTAAATGAATTAAAACCAGAAGATATTAGTATATTATCAAAAATAAAATATAACTATATTGTAAATAAATATGATAAACAAGAAAAAGGAAAAAAATAATATATGAATGAATATATTAATTTTTTAATTTTAGTTAAAGAATTAAAAAATAATGGAATAACAAAATTTAGATTATCAGATTTAGAAAGTGATTTATATATATTAAAACAAAACCCTAAATATACAGAAATATTTATAAATATAAAAGAAAAAATAAATAAATTAGATTTAACATATATAGTAAAAAAAGCAGAAAAAGAAGGATATATAATATCACTTGATTATGATATAGATATATTTTATATAACAAAACTATTAACAAAAGAAGAAAATAAACTTATAACTGAACTTTCACACGAATATATAAATAAACTAAATAAGTTAAAAGAAAAAAATATAAAAATTTATAAAATGAATCCTAATAATATGTATACATTAATAAAAAAAAGAAAAAAAGGAAAAATAATAGATGTAAATATAATAACAGATGGTGAAATAATAGAACTAAGTAGATTTAAAATAAAAAATAGATTAGAATCACAAATAATAAATATAAAAGATTCAACTTATGTAGTAGAACAAAAAATGATAAATGATAAATTACAAAGCTCTATAATTTATACAATGTTAAAAGAAGATGAAAAAATAGATAGAATAATAGACTATCAACAGGAAAACAATGTTCAAAATAAAAAATTAATAATAAAAAGATTTTAACAAATTATATTTAAAAAATCTTTTTTTTTTAGTATAATATTAATGGTGATGTCATGAAAACATTAGAAAAATTAAATGAAAATACAGTATTAGAACTATCAAAAATAAAAAAAGAACCAAAATGGATGACAGAATTTAGATTAAATTCATATAAAACATTCGAACAGAAAAAAAATCCGAAATTTGGGCCACCTTTAAATATAGATTTTGATATAATCACATACTATAAAAAAATAGCAGATGAAGTAGAAAATAATTGGAATAAAGTCGATAAAAAAGTAAAAGATACATTTAGTGATTTGGGATTAATAGAAGCAGAACATAAATATTTAGATGGTGTAGGAGCACAATTTGATAGTGTTGCAGTGTATCATAATATGATAAAAGAACTTGAAGAAAAAAATGTAATATTTTGTGATACAGATACAGCTTTAAAAAAATATCCAAAACTATTCAAAAAATATTTTAATAAATTAGTAAAATATGATGAAAATAAGTATACAGCTTTAAATGGAGCTGTATGGAGTGGAGGATCATTTATATATATTCCTAAAAATACTAAAATAGATAGACCACTTCAAAGTTATTTTAGAATTAATAGCAAAAATATGGGACAATTTGAAAGAACACTTATAATAGTAGATGAGGGTAGTGAATTACATTACATGGAAGGATGTACAGCACCTACTTATACAAGTGATTCACTACATGCGGCAGTTGTAGAAATATATGTAGAAAAGAACGCAAAATGTAGATATACAACTATTCAAAATTGGTCAACTGATGTTTACAATTTAGTAACTAAAAGAGCTATAGTAGAAAGTGGCGGACTAATGGAATGGATAGATGGAAATATAGGATCTAAAGTAAATATGAAATATCCATGTTGTATTTTAAATGGAAAATATGCTAAAGGAAACTGTATAAGTATAGCACTAGCAAGTAAAGATCAAATTCAAGATGCAGGAGCAAAAATGATTCATCTAGCACCTAATACTACAAGTAATATAATTTCTAAATCAATTGCTGTTAATGGTGGTAATTCTTCATATAGAGGAATGGTAAAAATAGTAAAAGATGCAATAAATTCAAGTAGTACAGTAAAATGCGATACTATAATAATAGATGATGATTCAAAAAGTGATACAATTCCAACAAATTTAGTTGGTAATAATTCATCTTATATAGAACATGAAGCAACAGTAGCCAAAATTTCAAAAGAAAAATTATTCTACTTAATGAGTAGGGGAATAACTGAAGAAAAAGCAAAAGAATTAATAATAATGGGATTTATAGATAGATTTAGAGAAGAACTTCCTATGGAATATGCAGTTGAATTAAATCATTTATTAAAAGATTATTTTTAATAAAAAAAATATAAAATAAAATATAAATTATCAAAAATAAAAAAACTGTTAAACAAAAATAAAAAAATTAAAAAAAATATTCAAATAAAATAAGAAAACTGTCATTTGTTTTCTTATTTTTATTATGATAAATTTTACTTGTAAGGAGGTGAAAAATTGCTAAATCAAACAGTAGTTGTAGGAAGACTCGTAAGAGATCCAGAATTATATGAAACAGAAAATGGAAATAAAGTTACTAATATAACAGTAGCAGTCCCAAGAACATATAAAAATGTGGATGGAGAATATGATACAGATTTTATCTCATGTACACTTTGGAAAGGAATTGCAGAAAATGCTGTTGAATATTGTCATAAAGGGGATTTACTTGGTATAAAAGGTAGATTACAATCTAGAAAAATAGAAGAAGAAGAAAATAAAACAATAATGGAATTAGTGGCTGAAAAAGTAACATATTTATCAAGCAAAAAGAATTAAAAAAACTAGATTTCTAGTTTTTTTATTGAAAAGAAACATTTCATATGGTAAAATTACATATAGTAGTAGTAGGTTGTGATAGAGTGTTTAATAATGAAAGAAAAATAATAATAGTAAAAAATATAATTTTTAAAGATTTAAAAGAAGATAAAATAATAGAAAATAGAGATATATATCTAAAAAGACCTTGTTTAATAATTTGTGAAAAAGAAGATAAAAGATATATGTTACCAATAAGTGGTTCAGCAAAAAATAAAAATTACAAACTTGAAAATATTAGATTAACTAATTGTGATTCATTAAATAGAACATTAAAAAAAGATAGCTATTTAAAGTTAAATAGAATAATAACAGATAATATATATTATAAAGAACCAGTAGATGAATTAGATGAAATAAAATATTATAAATGTTTATTAAGATTAATAAAATATTATGAAAACTTAAATGTAAAAGTAGAAGAATATGAACAAATAAAAGAAGAATTACAAGAACAAGCAAATAAAATAAAAATAAAAGAGAAACTAACTATTTAAAGATAAACAATTGTATAGTTTATTTTTTTTTGCTATAATCAAAATGGTGATAATATGAATATAATAGATATAATAGAAAATAAAAAAAATAATAAAGAATTATCTTATGAAGAAATAAAATATTCTATTGATAACTTTTTAAATGGAAATATAAAAGATTACCAAATGAGTTCATTATTGATGGCAATAGTATTAAATGGAATGACAGATAACGAAACAATAAACTTGACAAAAATAATGATAGATAGTGGAGAAATAATAGACTTATCAAAAATAAATGGTATAGTAGTTGATAAACATTCAACAGGAGGAGTTGGAGATAAAACTACCCTTGTATTAGTTCCTTTAGTAGCATCCTTAGGTGTAAAGGTAGCTAAAATGAGTGGCAGAGGACTTGGACATACTGGTGGAACTATAGATAAATTAGAGTCAATTGACGGATTTAAAGTAACACTAACAGATGAACAATTTATAGATCAAGTAAATAAAATAGGATGTGCAGTTATAAGCCAAACTAAAAATATAGTTCCAGCAGATAAAAAGCTATATGCACTTCGTGATGTAACTGGTACAACAGAATCAATACCTTTAATAGCGTCTAGTATAATGAGTAAAAAAATCGCATCAGGAGCTGATTCCATCGTAATAGATGTAAAAGTCGGAAATGGAGCCTTGATGAAATGTGAAGAAGATGCTAGAAAACTTGCAAATCTAATGATAAAAATAGGAAAAGAATATAATAAAAAGGTAGTTTGTGTCTTATCAAATATGGAAGAACCACTAGGAAAAAGTATAGGAAATGGACTAGAAGTTATAGAAGCAATAGAAACACTTAAAGGAAATGGACCAGCTGATTTAACAGAACTTGTATTAACATTAGGATCAATTATGGTATCATTATCTCTTTCTATATCAATAGAAGAAGCAAAAGAAAAACTAAAAGAAAATATAAATAATGGAAAAGCATTAGAAAAATTTAAAGAATTTATAAAAGCTCAAAATGGTAATTTAGAAAATATAAAAATAGAAGAAAATAAAATTTCAATAAAAAGTACTAAAGACGGATTTATAAAAAAAATAGATGCATATAAATTAGGAGAAATAGCTCGTCAAATAGGGGCAGGAAGACTTAATAAAGAAGATGAAATAGATTATGGAGTCGGGCTTGTATTAAATAAAAAAGTAGGAGATTTATTATTTGAAAATGAAGAATTATTAAAAATATATACAAATAAAAAAGATTTAGAAATAAAAAAAATAACAGACTCATTTTTGATAGTAGAAGAAAAAATAGAAAAACCAAAACTAATTATTGATATAATAATGTAAACATTTGTCAAATTTTTTAGAATTACTTGAACCTAAATAGAATATGTTATATTATCATAATAGGTAGGTGATAATATGATATATCCTTCTATAGATAAATTATTAAATGAAGTAGGATCTAAATACTTACTTGTTAATATAGTTTCTAAAAGAGCAAAAGAATTAGCAGAAAAAAAGAATTATCAAATGAAAGAAAGTGAATATAAATCTGCTAAAGAAATAGGAAGAGCTTTGGAAGAAGTATCAAATAACTTAATACATTTAAATTAATGTATTTTTTTATAAAATTATAGACAAACATTTTTTCGTATGATATTATTATAATGGAAGTGATCTAATGAAAATAGAAAAAATAAAAAAACTAAGTAATGGTAAATATAAAATACAATTAGAAAATAAAGAAGTTATAACAACATATGATGAAGTAATATTAAATGAAAATATTTTATTTAAAAAGGAGATAGATAATGAATTACTAAATAAAATAAACAATCAAAATGATTATTACAAAATATATAATAAAACATTAAAATATATTATGACAAAAATAAGAAGTGAAAAAGAAATAAATATATATTTAGATAAACAAAATGTAGAAAAAATAGATAAAGAAAAAATAATAAAAAAATTAAAAGATAATCATATGTTAAATGATAAAACATACTTAAAAGCTTTTATAGCAGATAAAGTTAGACTATCAAGTGATGGAAAAGAAAAAATAAAAAAACAATTACTAGAACAAAATATAGATAGTAAATTAATTGATGAAGAATTAGAAAAATATGATGAAGAAATAAAAGAAAAATTAGAAAAATTAATAAATAAAAAAATAAAAACATATTATAAATATTCAGAATATATAGCTAAACAAAAAATAAAAGAATACTTTATAAATCTAGGATATAAAATAGATGAAATAGATGAAATTTTAAATAAAATAAAAATAGAAAATACCGACTCAATAAAAAAAGAATATGAAAAACAATATAACAAATTAAGTAAAAAATATAAAGATAAAGAATTAGAATATAAACTAAAAAACACCCTATATCAAAAAGGGTATAAAATAGATGAAATAAATAAAATAATGTGATATAATTATCCAAGATAAAATTTGAAATACTCAAATTTTTTTATATAAGAATAGAGGTATAATATGAAAAAACCAGAACTACTTTCTCCAGCAGGAAATATGGAATGTTTAAAAGCCGCTATAGAAGCAGGATGTGATGCAGTATATATAGGTGGAAAACACTTTGGAGCTAGAAATTATGCTGATAACTTTAGTGAAGAAGAAATGATAGAAGCAATAAACTATGCACATTTATATGGAGTAAAAATATATGTAACATTAAACATAATGATAACAGAAGAACTTATAAAACCATTTATAAAATATGTTGAGTTTTTATATAAAAATAATGTAGATGCTTTAATAATGGAAGACATAGGAATGATTGATTATGTAAGGCAAGTATATCCTAAATTAGAAATACATGCTTCAACACAAATGCATATTCATAATCTAGAAGGTGTAAAATTTATTGAAAAATTAGGATTAAAAAGAGTAGTACTTGCTCGTGAAACTAATATAGAACTTTTAAAAGAAATAAAAGAAAAAACAAATATAGAATTAGAAGTATTTATTCATGGAGCTTTATGTGTCTCCTATTCAGGTGAGTGCCTAATGAGTAGCTTAATAGGTGGTAGAAGTGGTAATAAAGGAACATGTAGTCAATGTTGTAGAATGAAATATGACTTAATTCATGAAGGAAAAACAATAAATAATGATAATTATCTTCTTAGCATGAAAGATTTAAATACATTAGAACATATTGGAAATTTAATAGACATAGGAATAGATAGTTTAAAAATAGAAGGAAGAATGAAAAGTAAAGAATATGTGTATTTAGTTACAAAAATGTATAGAAAAACTATAGATTCATATATAGAAACAAGAAAAATAAAAATAGAAGAAAAAGAAATAGAAAACTTAAAAAAAATATTTAATCGTGAATACACAAAAGGATTTTTAAATAATGAAGAAAATAATAATATAGTAAATATGAAAAGACCAAATCATATAGGAATACCATTAGGAAAAGTAGTAAGTATAAAAAATAACTATGTAAAAATAAAATTAGATAATGAATTAAATTTAAAAGATGGTATTAGAATACTAAATAAAATAGAAGATGTAGGAACAACTATATATAAAATGAAAGTAAATAATGAATTTAAAGAAAGTGCAAAAAAAGGAGATATTATAGAAATAAGATTTGAAAACAAAATAAAAGTGGAAGAAAATGATCTAGTATTAAAAACAACAGATTATAAGTTAATAAATGAAATAGATTCTAAGATAAATAGTAAATCTAGAAAAGTATTAATAAATGGAAGCATAAGTTGTAAAATAGGAGAACCTATTATACTAAAAATAAATGATTTAAAAAATCATATAGAAATAAAAAGTAAATCTATAGTAGAAAAAAGTATAAAAACTCCAACAACTAAAGAAAGAATAGAAGAACAAATAAAAAAACTTGGAAATACAGTTTATATGTTTGATAATTTATCATTAAATATAGATGATAATATATTTGTTAATATAAAAGATTTAAATGAAATAAGAAGACAAGCAATTTTAAAATTAAATGAAAAAAGATTATATAAAATACCTTATATAAAAAATGAGTATAACAATGAAGTAAAAGAATATAATGAAACAAAAGGATATACAGCATATATAAACGATATGGATCAATATAATAAAGCAAAAAATGTAGAAGAAATAATAACAGATGATATAGACTTATTTAATGAGATAATGTTAGACAATAAAGTGACACTAAGGTTACCTAGAGTAATATACGATTATCCAAATTATAATATAAGAGTATTAGTAGGTGAATATGGATCATTAAATAAATATGAAGATATAATAAGTGATTTTTCATTTAATGTAGCAAACTCTTATTCAGTAGCTTTCCTACATAATAACAATGTAAAAAGAGTAACATTATCATTAGAACTAAAAAAAGAAGAAATAAAAAAAATAGTAGAAAATTATAAACAAAGATATAAAAAAAATCCAAACTTAGAAGTTGTAGTATCAATGTATCCTGAAGTAATGGTATCAAAATTTAACTTAATAAAATATTTTAATATACCAAATAATGATAACTATTTAAGAGATAAATTTAAAAATAAATTTAAAATAAAAATAAAAAATAATCTAATGTATATATATCATTATAAAAAGTTAGAAATAGAAAAATATAAAGAATTATTTGATATTGGAATTAATAGACTTAGAATAGAATATAGTGAATAAAAAATAAAAAAAAATAAACACTAATATTAGGTGATAACATGATATTAGTCTATATAGAAAATAAAGAAATTCTTACTAAAACAATAAGCTATTTAGAGAATGCAAATATAAATTATGTAACAGATATAGATTTAGAATATGAATATATATTACTAGCAGAAGTAAATAATAAAATATTGAAATTAATAGAAAATAAGAAAAATAAAAAAATAATTTTTATAACATATCTAGAAGAAGAAAATATACTAAATAATAAAATAAGTGAAAAGTTAAAAAAACTACTAAATAAAAGTTATAAAATAATAGTAAGTTTACCATCAATAAAAAAGAATTTAAAAAAAGTAACAAAAAATGAAATAGTAATTATAGAACATGAATTACCAATTATAAGTATAAGTAAAAGTAATAGTGATATTTATAATAAATATAAAATAAGTAGAAGAAAAAAGAAAATAGTTTTGTTTGATTTTGATTATAATAATATAGAAATAATTTATGAACTGGCACATCAATATAAGAAAATAAATTTTGTATATGTTGGATTTAAACCTGATTACTTATTAAAAGAAAAACAAAAAGACCTATTAAACAATATGCCCAAAAATATAACATATATAAAATATTACAATTTTAATATTTTATGTGATATATCAAAAATAAGTTATCTTATAATTAGTTTTAATACAATAGATATAAATTATTTATATATGATATTACTTTTTAAAAAACAATTACTTATAAAAGAAAATAACAAGTATGAAGATTATCTAATAAATAGTAAAAATAGTTATATATTTAAAGATAATAAAGACTTGTTAATTAGACTAAATAAAATACTTGATAATAGAGTTTCAAACCTAACAGATAATGGATACTTACTTATAAAAAATAATACATTTAATGAAATAACAAAAAAATATAGTTTTTATATAAGATAATACTATATTTTTTTTTAAAATTCCTTTATAATGTTATTAGGTGATAGTATGGAAGACAAAATAATGGAACTTTTAAAAGCAGAAAATAAATCATATGAAATGGATGAAATATATAATATATTAAATCTAAAAACAGTAGATGATTTTAAAGAACTAATAAAAACATTAAATAGATTAGAAGATGAATTAAAAGTATATAGAACAAATAAAAATAGATATATGCTATTTAATAATAGTAATTTAAAACTAGGTGTAATGATGGCTACAAAAAAGAATTACGGTTTTGTAGATATAGAAGGAGATGAAGATGTATTTATTCCTCCAATGTTTATAAATAATGCTATAGATGGAGATAAAGTAGTAGTAGAAATAACAAGTAAAAAAGGAATGAAACTAGAAGGAAGAATAGTAAGAATAGTAGATAGAAAACTAAAAGAAATGGTTGGTGAATTTTACTATAACAATGGAAAACCTTCTATAAAATTAGACGATGAAAAAATAAAATTAAATATTATAATTGATAAAGATAAAACCAAAGGAGCTATGGAAGGACATAAAGTAGTAGTAAAAATTACAAATAAATTAAAAGATAATAACTATAGAGGAGAAATAACAAAAATAATAGGACATAAAAATGATCCTGGAGTAGATATATTATCAATTGTAAATAAGTTAGGAATAGAAGATACCTTTAGTGAAGAAGTAATGAATGAATTAGATAGTATCCCAAATAGTGTAAGTGAAGAAGACTTAAAAGGAAGAACTGACTTAAGAGATATGACTATATTTACAATAGATGGAGATGATACAAAAGATATAGATGACGCTGTATCATTAGAAAAATTATCTAATGGAAATTATAAATTAGGTGTTCATATAGCAGATGTTTCATATTATGTAAAAGAAGGAACAAAAATTTATGAAACTGCTAAAAATAGAGGAACAAGTGTATATTTAGCAGACAGAGTTATTCCAATGCTTCCACATAAACTATCAAATGGAATATGTTCACTTAATCCTAATGAAGATAGACTTGCTATATCATGTATTATGGAAATCAATAATAGTGGTGATGTAGTAAACTATGATATATTTGAAAGTGTTATAAGATCAAGAAAACAAATGACATATAAAAAAGTAAATAAAATAATAGAAGAAAATATAGTAGAAGAAGGATATGAAGAATTTGCTGACACTTTAAAAGAAATGAAAGTACTAGCAGATATTTTAAGAAAAAATAAAGAAAGAAGAGGTTATATTGACTTCGATATAGATGAAGCTAAAATAATTGTAAATGATAAAGGAGAAGCAATTGATGTTGTTTTAAGAGAAAGAGGAGCAGGAGAAAAATTAATAGAAGACTTTATGATAGCTGCAAATGAAACAGTCGCATCTCATATTTACTTTATGGAACTTCCATTTATATATCGTGTTCATGGAGAACCAAGTGAAGAAAAAATTACAAAATTTTTAAATTTTGTAAGTAGTTTAGGATATCAAGTAAATGGAAAAATAAAAGATTTAACACCAGTTGCAATGCAAAAACTACTAGAACAATTAAAAGATAAAAAAGAATATCATGTATTATCAACAATGTTACTTAGAAGTATGCAAAAAGCAGTTTATGATACAGTAAATATTGGACACTTCGGACTTGGAAGTAAATGTTATACACATTTTACTAGTCCAATAAGAAGATTTCCAGATACAACAGTACATAGATTACTTAGAAAATACTTATTTAAAAAACAATTAAGTAATGATTCAATTCAAAATGAAGAAGATAAATTACCTTTAATAGCAGATCATTCATCTAAAAAAGAAAGAGATTCAGTAGAATGTGAAAGAGAAGTAGATGATATGAAAAAAGCTGAATACATGGAAAAACATATTGGTGAAATATATGAAGGTATGATTAGTAGTATATTAAGTTTTGGAATGTTTATCGAACTTCCAAATTTAATAGAAGGATTAATAAGACTAGACGATTTAACAGAAGATCATTATACATTTGATGAATCAACTATATCATTGATAGGAAAGAAAAATAAAAGAGGATATCGTTTAGGTGATAATGTAAATATTATAGTAAAATCAGCTAATAAAGAAGCAAGAACTATAGATTTTGTACTTGATACAGAACAAAATAGAAAAATTTATATGAAAAGGAAATAAAATATGAAGAAGTTTTTAGTAATATTACTAAGCTTAATAATAATAGGCTTTGGTATAGTATTAGGATTATATTATTCTGACATCTTAAAAAAACCAGAAAAAAGAGAACCAAAAGTAGAAGAAAAACAAGAACCAAAAGTAGAAAATTATAAATTATCACTATTCGCAGTAGGTGATGCATTAATTCATGATGGTGTATATATAGACGCAAACACTTATAAAAAAGGTAGTGATGGATATTATATTTATGACTTTTCTAAAATGTTTACTTATATAAAAGATATAGTAAAAGATTATGACTTAGCATTTTATAATCAAGAAACAATTATAGGTGGAAAAAATTTAGGACTTTCAAATTATCCATGTTTTAATTCACCAGATGAAATAGGAAATGATTTAGTAGATATAGGATTTAATATGGTTAATTTAGCAACTAATCATTCTAAAGATAAAGGAATTAAAGGACTTGAATATTCATCAAATTTCTGGAAGAATAAAAAAGGAGTATATGCTGTAGGAAGTTATGCTACAAAAGAAGATGAAGAAAAAGCAAGATACGAAACAAAAAATGGAATTAAATATGCATTTTTAGGATATTCAACGGTAACTAATGGTTTTACAATAAGTGATGAAGATTCACATTATTGGGAACTATATGATAAAGATAAAGTAAAAAAAGATATAGAAAAAATAAAAGACAAAGTAGATGTTATAATAGTATCAATGCACTGGGGAACTGAATATACACATGTTCCAACAGCTGAAGAAAAAGAAATAGCTTCTTACTTATCAAGTTTAGGTGTTGATATTATAATTGGACATCATCCTCATGTTATTCAACCAATTGAATATGTAGGAAATACACTTGTAATATATTCATTAGGTAATTTCATATCAGCACAAGATGGAACAGCTAAAAGAGTAGGAATGATGGCATCACTTGATATAAATAAAACAGTGACAAATGGAAAAACAACAAGTGTTACTATTGACAATGTAAAAGGTGATTTAATTTGGACTTATCATAAAGGTTATAAAAATTTCCAAGTTATTCCTTTTAACAAATTAGATAATACAAAATTAAATGGATATCAAAATATATATAATGAATATAAACAAATTATAAATAAGACAAATGATAGTAGAATACAAACTGGATTTTAGGTGATAATATGATAGAAATCAGCAATAGAAAAGCAAAATTCGATTATGAAATAGACAGTACTTTAGAAGCTGGAATTGTTCTAAAAGGAACAGAAATTAAATCTATTAGACTTGGAAATGCAAACTTAAAAGATAGCTATGCAGTTATAAAAAATAATGAAGTATTTTTACTTGGAATGCATATTAGTCCTTATAAAGAAGGTAATATATTTAATCATGATGAATTTAGAACCAGAAAACTATTATTACATAAAAAAGAAATATTTAAATTAAGGGATAAGATTACACTAGAAGGATATACTTTAGTACCAATTAAATTATATTTTAATAAAAACAAAGCTAAAATATTATTAGGGGTTGCTAAAGGTAAAAAATCCTATGATAAAAGAGAATCAATAAAAAAAAGAGATATTGAAAGAGATATAAAAAAACAATATAAAAATTACCATTAAGGTAATTTTTCCTAAATTGAAATTTCAACCGCACCACAAAGGTGTGGTTTTTTGATATAATAAAAGAGCCCACCCGGCCAGG
>CAKOXD010000010.1 GCA_934130005.1 uncultured Bacilli bacterium | reverse complement strand
AAAGTTCTTTCTAAATAAATTTTACCACATTTACATGTTTCTTTTTATTTAGTGTGAACTTTAAAGGTATTATAATCAAATTATCTTTTTTTCTTTTTTTTCTTTTTCTTACTATTTTTATTTTTTATAATTATGTAAATAATTATTATTAGTAAAACTGTTATACATAAACTAGTTATAATTATATCATTTTTACTAAAACTAAACTTTTTATCTTTTTTTTCTGCTTTATTATCTTCATATTTTTGAATTATTATTTCATCATCTTTTGAATAACTATAGGCTTCTCTAGCATATTTAGCTAAATAATCTGGATCTTTTAATTTTTCCATATTTGTTGATAAATCTTTTTCTTCTTTTTCTAATTTATATAATTTATTAGATAATTGTTTTTCTTCTTGTTTTAAAGAATATATTTTATAAATATAATATCCAGAACTAAATATAAAATAAAATATTATAATAATTGATAAAGTTCCAAAAAGAGCTAATCTTCTTTTTGAAGTTTTACTTATTTTTTTAGTTTTAGCCATATAATCACCTACTATTAAAGTGATTATATCATCTTTTAAGTTTATATGCAATCTTCTTTATTTTTTTATCAATGACAAAATTTTCTAATATATATCCTAATATAATAGAAAAAATACAATATATATGTACAATACCATTATTTATTTTTAAAAGTATATAAAAATAAAATAAAGAATTAAAAATTACAAATAAAAAGGTTCCTATAATTTTTTTTATTTTTTTTTCATTATATATAATTTTATAATTTATATTTAATAAAAACGAAAAAAATATTCCAAATATAAAAGAAACAAGTAAAGAAATTATCTGTAACTTTAATGTCATTTAAACAATTTACCTATAAAGGAATCTTCTTTATCTTTTTTATTAGTATTTTCCATATAACTTAAACTATTGATTCTACCTTTAATAGATACATTTCCTTGATAAGTATCTAATTTTACTATTTCAAGTTCATTACCTTTTATTACAATATATCCCATATTAGTTTCAAGTAAAAATTCTTCATCATCAAAACTATCTATTTTTTTTACACCTGTTATAACAATATTTTTTCTTTCATTAATTGTAATATTATGATTACCTACATTTATAATATCCTTGTCCATTTTATCACCTAGTAAATTGTATGCAAAAAAAATATATATATACAAAAAAAACGCTTATGCGTTTAATTCTTTTTTATATGCTTCAAGTACAGCATCTTCAAACATTTTTCTACATTCTGGTGTAATAGGATGAGCTATATCACGATATTCACCATTAGCTGTTTTACGACTTGGCATAGCTATAAATAATCCTTTATCTCCTTCAATAATTCTAATATCATGAATTGCAAAACAATCATCTAATAAAATTGAAGCAATTCCTTTCATTCTTGAATCTTCTTTTTCAGTAATGCGAACATTTACACTTGTTATTTTCATAATTTCTCCCTCCAGTACTGTCTACAATCTTATTTTAACCTATATTTATAATAAAATCAATATTTAATAGTCAATTTTAATAGTTTTTGTTATAACATCTGAATAGGAGAAAGACTTTAATTCATTATTGTTGAGTTTTACTATAAATACATGTTTGTATAGTTCTTTTATAGTTACATCATATTCCTCAAATTTATTTCTACCTAAATTACATTTTATAATAGCATTACTACCTATGTGATTATTTAAATCTTGCTTTATTTTTTCAATAGTCATAAATTCCCCCTTATCTTGGATAACCAATATGCATAGTACCCTTTGTAATTATACCTCCCATACCTGAAGAACCATACTTAGTATTTTCTAAAATATCTTTAATATCTATATCATGTGCTATATCAGATAAACTCATTTTAGTAGCAACAATTGCTGGATCAAGAGCATGTATATTAACCCTTTTAGGACTAGACGCAAAATTAGCACCAGCTTTAATTAATTCCTCATAATCCGATTGACAACCACCAGCTATTATAATTAATTTTTCATGACTTTTTTCAAATTGCCTTGCATTTATAATAGCATCTTTAAAATATTTACTATTTTTATAACTATTAATATTTCTTTCGTCTTTTCTTTTTCTATAATAAGCATCATGACCTGTTATTACTACAATATCTGGATTATATTCATTAAGAAAACCTACGATTTTTTTAGGTATATCTTCTTCTTTTTCTAATATACCAGCTGCCCATATATTTGCTTCTTCATAATATTTTAAACATCTATCTAAATATTCTTTATCAGCATCTATATGCAATATTTTTCCAGGTAAATAAAAATAATCATTTCTATCTAATTTATTTTGTTTAATTTTTTGTAAAAATTCTTCATCTCTTTCAATATTATCTTCTTTTAATTTTAAATCTTCTTTTAAACTATCAGCACATAATCTTATATTTATACCCTTTAAATAATATACTTCATCTTCTATTTTTACAATTTTAAATAATGTATCATTATTATAAGAATTACGTGTTACAATATCTCCAACCTTAAAATCCATAGTATCACCATTTAATTATATGAAAATAAAAAAAGTATATGAAAAAAATCTACTACTGTAGATTTTAAATTTTTAAAGTTTCTTTTTTTTCACTATCTAAGTTTTTACCATCATAATATGTTTTCTTTTGATATTTACACATTTTTGCAACTATATTTGCTGGAAATGTTGTAGTTAATTTATTATAATCTGTAATAATATCATTATAATATTTTCTAGCTGCTACTATTTCAGATTCTGATTCAAAAAGTGCTAAATCTATTTTTAAAAAATTTTCATTATTACTTAATTCTTCATTTTCTTCTTTAAACTTATTAAATTCATTAATAGAATCATATAACTTTCTATCTAATTCAAAATTAGATAATTTTTTTGATTTCATTTCATCAATACCTATTAAAATTCTTTCTTTAGTTTTTATATGAGCTTTAATGATATTAATAGATTTATTTAAAAGATCAAATCTTTTTCTTAATGTTGTATCAATAAAATTTTCAGCTTCATTAATTCTAATTATATATGATTGAAAATGATTATATGTATTAATAAACCATATAAGTAAGAAACAAATTAATATAAATAGTATAATTAATATATAAAACATACTCATTATTATCACCTAGAATAATTATAACAAAAAAGCATAAAAATATCTAGGTATTTGGAATAAATTCTTCACTATAATTAATTGGTTCATCAAATGATATAAAATCAACATATATCATAAGTAAAAGTTCCCATGTTCCAGTAGCTGGATCACTGATAATTATATGATCTCTACCAGATTGCTCAATAATACCTTTAAATTCTCTATCACGGTATTCATTGGAATCTGGAAAAGTCATATGTACTCTAACTTGTTTTCCTTTATTTAATCTTAAAATATTTTCAATATAAGATTGTTCACTTGGTAATGCCATTTTTTGATAACTAGAATTAGATGTATAGTTTTGATTACCTGGTGGGGTAGAATTATTTGTGTTAAAATTTTGATTTGGAAAAATTGGTTTTCCATAATAATTATTCATAAAATCATCCTTTCAGATAAATTATATTAAAATAAAAAAAAATTATGATATAATAATTAAGGTGATAATATGGAAGTAACAATTGGAGTATCAAATAGGCATGTACATTTAAAAGAAGAAGATTATAAAATATTATTTGGAAATGAAAAAATGAATATATATAAAAAAATAAATCAGCCAGGGCAATTTGCTTCAGATAAATTTGTAACAATACAAAATGGTGAAAATAAAATAGAAAAAGTAAGAGTTTTAGGACCATTTAGAAAATATACACAAGTTGAAATTTCTAAAACTGATGCATATCATTTAAAGTTAAATCCCCCAGTAAGAGAATCAGGAAATTTAAAAGATAGTGAAAAAGTAACACTAATTGGGCCAGTTGGGAAAATAGATTTAAAAGAAGGAGTAATAATTGCAGATAGACATATACATATTTTACCTAAACAAGTAGAAATGTATGGATTACAAAATGTAGAAAAAGTAAAAGTTTTATTACCAGGAGAAAAAGGAGCAATAATAAATAATGTATATTTAAGAGTATCAGAAAATTCATATTTTGAATTACATATAGACTTAGATGATGCGAATGCTAATTTAATAAAAAATGGCGATATAGGAATTATATTAAAAGATAACTAAAAAAGTTATCTTTTTTACATATTTCGACAAAAATCGACAAATTGAAATACTATAATGGAAATCGGTGATTAAATGAAAGTAAAGATATTTGACGAAAATCATGAAAAAGATTTAGAAAATGCTATTAATGATTTCTTGGATGATGATATAGAATTAATAGATATAAAATATGAAGTAGCAGTAAGTATCTTTTCAGAAGAACAGGTATATTGTTTTTCAGCTATGATAATATATAGATGACTTGACAATATCAAAAAAAAGTGATATTATCTTGAACTATGTGGCAAAAATAGTAATAAATAACACAAATTTAAATATAATGAATATTGTAATATAGAAAGAGTGATAAAGTGGAAGAAATAATGAGAGAAAAAATAGAATTCATTACTGATAATAAAGATGCTATAATTGATAATTTAGGAGTGGTAGGATATGATTTATTTACAATACTAAGTGATGATAACTCTTTAGTAGAATTAGATGAATATAAAAAAGTACAAAAATTTCTAAATAGTAGAAAAATAAATACAGAGTATAATATGAAAGATGAATTATATATTTTACACTACTTATCAAGCATTTTAGATAAAATAAGCATGGATTTAAAAGAAAAAGAAAGTTATAGAGCAAAAATATTTAAATATATAGAATATATAAATAGAAAAAAAGCTAATAAAAGCTATGTAAAAATAATAAGAAGAACAGCATAATTTTTGCTATTTTCTTTTTTTTTTGTTATAATTTTAAAAGGTGATAAAAGTGGACATAATAAATAAAATACATAACTATGCTTTAGAAGAAATAATGGGTAAAAGATATGGGGATTATGCTAAAACAATAATTCAAGATAGAGCTTTACCAGATGTAAGAGATGGACTAAAGCCAGTACAAAGAAGAATATTATATGCAATGTTTAGGGATAGAAATACATATGAAAGACCTCATAAAAAATCAGCAACCGCTGTTGGAAATGTAATGGGGCACTATCATCCACATGGAGATTCTTCAATATATGAAGCATTGATAAGAATGAGCCAATGGTGGAAAACAAATACTCCATATATAGATGTACATGGTAATAATGGATCAATGGATGGAGATGGACCAGCCGCTTACCGTTATACTGAAGCTAGATTATCTAAAATTAGTAATGAACTTTTAAAGGACATAGATAAAGATACAGTAGAAATGGTATGGAACTTTGATGACACACTAAAAGAACCAGTTGTTTTACCAGCAAAATATCCTAATTTACTTGTAAATGGGGCTAATGGTATAAGTGCAGGTTATGCAACATCAATTCCAACTCATAATTTAGGTGAAGTAGTAGATGCAACTATAAAGAGAATAGAATCACCAAATTGTAGATTAGAAACAATTCTTGAAATAATAAAAGGTCCTGATTTTCCAACAGGTGGAGTAGTAGAAGGAAAAAAAGGAATAATAGATGCATATACTACGGGGATAGGAAAAATAATTATAAAATGTAAATATGAAATAATAAAAGAAAAAGGTAAAGAACAAATTGTAATACATGAAATACCATTTGAAGTAAATAAAGCACTATTAGTAAAAAGAATAGATGATATTAGATTAGATAAAAAAGTAGATGGAATTCAGGAAGTAAGAGATGAATCTGATCAAAATGAACCAATGCGTATAGTAATTGACTTAAAAAAAGGTGCAGATAAAGATTTAATAATAAATTACCTTTTGAAGAATACAGAAATGCAAATACCATATAGTTTTAATATGGTAGCTATTGTAAATAGAAAGCCTATGACAATAGGTATATTACCAATGCTAGATGCATATATTGCTCATCAAAAAGATGTTATCTTAAGAAGAACAAATTTTGATTTACAAACTGCTAAAAAAGAAGTTCATATAGTAGAAGGTTTAATTAAAGCACTTAGTATATTAGATGAAGTAATAAAAACAATAAGACAAAGTAAAAATAAAAGTGATGCTAAAAATAATTTAGTTAAAGAATATAAATTTACAGAAGTCCAAGCAGAAGCAATAGTTATGTTACAATTATATAAATTAACTAATACAGATGTAACAGAATTAGAAGAAAGAAATAAAAATTTAAATTTAATAATTAAAGGATTAGAAGCAATATTAAGCGATGAAGAAAAATTAAAAAGCGTAATGAAAGAAGAACTTAGAAGAGTAAAAAAAGAATATGCAGTACCAAGAAAAACAGAAATAAAAGATGAAATAACAGAAATAAAAATAGATATGGTAAAAATGATACCAAAAGAAGATACTATTGTTATTGTAACAAGCGAAGGATATATAAAAAGAGTATCACTTAGAAGTTATGATGAAAATAGTTTAACAGGTTTAAAAGAAGGAGATTACATAATTGGTAAATATAAAATGACAACACTAGATACATTAATATTATTTACAGACTTAGGTAATTATTTATATATACCTGTACATGAAATACCTGATTTAAAATGGAAAGAAATTGGTAAACATGTAAGTAATTTAATAGCAATCAAACCAGAAGAGAACATAATATATAGTATGCCAGTATATGATTTTAATACAGATAAAAATATAACAATGTTTACAAAAGATGGAATGATAAAAAGAAGTAAATTAATAGATTTTAAAGCAACAAGATATTCAAAACCAATAATGGCTATTAAGTTAAAGGAAAATGATAAATTAATAAATGTTGTAGATAGTAATGATCCATATGTTTTCATTTCTACAAATAATGGTTATGGACTTACATATAATGTAGAAGAAGTACCAGTTACAGGATTGAAAGCTAGTGGAGTAAAATCTATAACATTAAAAAATGATACTGTAGTAAGTGGACATTTATATAATGATGAGTATGAATACTTAACAGTTATAACAAATAAAAATACTGGAAAAAGAATAAGATTAAGTGAATTTGAAAAATCTACAAGAGGTAGAAAAGGCGTTCAAATAATAAAAGAAGTAAAAACAAATCCTTACTATACTTTAAAAACATTTATCCTTGATTATAAAAATGAATTAGGATTAAAAACAGCAACAGAAATAAATGAAATTAAATTAACAGAACTACCTATAAGTGATAGATATAAAACGGGTTCTACTATATCAAAGAAAGACATAATAGATGTATTTGAAGTCAAAAAACTAGAAAAAAAAGAAGAAGTAAAAAAAATAGAAAAAGAAAATATATCATTAGATGAAGTAGATAAAAGAATATTGACAATTGATGATTTTTTAGATGAAGTTGAAAAAAGTTAGTTGTAAAAAGTAATACAATTTAGTATAATTATACTGTTGAAAGGATGATATTATGTTAGCAGACATTTTATTAGTATTACTAGGATTAGTAATAGGAGCAATCATAGGTTTTTTACTTGCAAGATATTATATGAAAAAATATATGAAAAAAAATCCACCAATCAATGAACAAATGGTTAAAGCAATGATGAGTGGAATGGGTAGAACACCTAGTCAAAAACAAGTAAATCAAGTTATGAAACAAATGACTAAATATATGGATTAAAAAAAAAGCTTTAGAATTAAAGCTTTTTTGCATGTATAACTAAACGCATACTAGAATCTTTATAACAAGTTGACAAAGTTAAAATATTATTATTACTTGTAACATCAACATTAAAATTATAAATGCTTCTATTTTTAATTTTATTTAAAAATTCCTGATATTCACTATCATTAGAAAAGTTAGTATATAAATAATCATTAGTATTCTTTATAGTATAAATCGAAAATATTTGCCATTTCATATTACTATTTTCAGTATTAAAAGTAATTATTTGATTATTTTTATTAGTATACCAATTTTTATTTAAAACCTTATATAAAGAACCAAACATAACATAATAATTTCCAGAGTGACCATATATAATAGTATTTTTGTCTAAATCTTTACTATTATTTCTATAATCCATAAAAATCCATCCATTAGGATTTTTAGTTTTATCAAAACTATAACTTAGGTACTTATCATTATCGCTTGTTTTAACAACTGGATAACTAATAGTAGAATTATTTATAGTTAACCATCCAACTGTATCACTATTTATTTTTTTTAATTCACTTATGATTTTAGAATAATTTTTAAAGTATGCACTTTTTTCTTTAGGTTTTTCTGTTTTAATATCACTTTTTACTTCTTCCTTTTCTACTAATTCAACCTCTTCATCAACAGTAAACTTATTATTTGATACAATTTCATTGATTTGTTTTTCTTGTTCTAAAGTATTTTTATTACTTTTATTTTTTATATAATATGACATACCTGTTAAAAATAAAGATACTACTATAATACTTAATAAAGTATTTTTTAAAATATTTAAATTAAATTCTTTTACTAAATTTTTCTTTATGTATTTATCTTCATATTTTATTTTGATATCAATATTATTTTTTCTAATTATTTTTTTGTTATCTTTTTTAATTTTACTATAACTATTTAAAATTGATTTAACATTACAATCATTTTCAAATATTTCAATCTTAATATTTTTTTTATTATATACTTTTATAAGTTTTAATATTTCATTTATAATTTTTTGATTAAAAAATTTAATATAAATTGTTTTTAAATATTTATTTAATTTTAAAAATTGTTCTAGGGTATTAAAATCTCGTTTTGTAAGATTTTTATCAATAACAATAAATTCTTTATAATATATATCAGAATAAGTAACCATATTATTAATTCTAAATAAATAACTATCATTACAACATTTTTTTCTAGTAATGATTTTCATCTTTCTTGATAAATTTAATCTTATAAAAGTTATTTCATTAATATCATAACAATTTATTACTTTAATATTTTTATTATTTAAAATATAACTAAAATCATTAATATCAATCTTCTTTTTTTCATTAATAAATAAGTAATCAAGCTCATTAATATTATTTATTAATTTAAAAACATTTAAATTGATTTCAGCTTTATCTAAATAAACTTTATGAATATTTTTTTTTATAATATTTGATTTTATAAAATTAAATATAAAATTAAAATTTTCATTAATAAAATCATCGCTTAAAGCAATTTCATTTAAGTCTAAAACATTTGTCTTAGAAAGTTCATCAATTTTATATTCGTTATAATTATAAAAACAAATATAATCATTTTTAAAACTTATAAGTATCTTCATATTAACACCCTATTATAATAATAGCATATAAATAAAAAAAAATAAATGTAAAGTAAATAAAATTTTTTAAATACAAATTGACAAATAGTGACAAATAGATTATACTTATTTCAATGATAGGAGAGTGTAAAAATGAAAAAAATAACTTATGTATTAGCTTCAGCAATATTTATGTTTTGTGGAATTTTACAAACAAGTGCTGCTACAAAATTAGAATTAAATACATATAGCGATGATATAGTATTTCATACATTATATCAAACCCAAGATAATTATATAGATCTAAAAGGTGATTTAAAAAATGAAGACGCTAAAGTATATCAACAATATGTTAAAATAACAAAAGAACAATTCAATGCAATAAATACTAACATAAAAGGTATTAATAATTATCGTACTGAACAAGAAAAAGTAATAAAAGAAAAAAAAGCAGAAGTAGATGCTGCTAAAAAAGTATTAGATAATACTCCAAATCCAACAGGTAGCATAGATATTAATAAAGTAATTACTGCTATAGATACAAATAATGAAAATTTAACAATTACACAACCAGAATATGAGGTAGTAAAAGCATCGGATTATTATGAAGCATATACTAAATATCAAAATCTAAAAAAAGAATATGAAAAATATGTAAATACATATAATGTTAACTTAGAACAAAAAGTAACAGATATGTATAACAGTATTACAAGACCAGATGATACAAAATGGAATGAATTAACACTTACTAAAAAAGATACATCTGTAAATAAATATAAAGTAACATTTCCAAATGAATATGATTACTTTATATCTTGGGTAAAAGTACTTTATAATAATAATGATGAATATAATTTTAAAGTATATTGTAAAGATAGTATTAAAGAAACACCAAATACTCCAGTTACTCCAAATAAACCAGTTACACCAAAGAATCCAAAAACTGGAATAAAAGAATATTGTGTTTATACTGCACTTATAGCTATGGTAGCACTTAGTGGATATGTAGTAGTAAAAAAATATAGAAAATTTAGTAAATAGAAAATCACTTTTGTGATTTTTTTTATAAATACTATATATTTTTTTTGAATATTTAATAATTAATGGTATAATTAAAATGGTGATGATATGTTTAATTATCAAGATATAAAAATAAATTATATTAATTATGGTAATAAAGAAGGAGATACATTAGTTTTTTTACATGGATGGGGACAAAACATTGAAATGATGAAAATGCTTGCAGACCCTTTTTCATCAGAATTTAATATTGTAATAATTGATTTACCAGGACATGGTTCAAGTGAAGAACCAAAAAAAATATATACATTATATGATTTTGTAGATTGTGTAAAAAGCTTATTAACAAGTTTAAAAATAGAAAATCCTATTTTAATAGGACATTCATTTGGAGGAAAATTAGCATTATTATATGCTTCAAAATATAAAGTAAAAAAATTAGTACTTTTAGCAAGTCCATATAAAAAAGAAATAAAAAAATTATCTTTGAAAACTAAAATGCTTAAAACTGCTAAAAAAATACCAATATTAAATAAGTTTGAAGAACTTGCAAAAAAACATATAGGATCAACAGACTATAAGAATGCTAGTCCTATAATGAGACAAATATTAGTAGAACATGTTAACTTGGATTTAACAGAAGAAGTAAAAAAGATAAAATGTCCTACACTAATTATCTGGGGAACAGCAGACTTAGCAGTTCCAGTAGAAGAAGCATATGAACTAGAAAATTTAATAGAAGATTCAGGTGTAGTTATATATGATGATTGCACACATTATGCATATTTAGAAAGACTTGGTCAAACTATTAATGTATTAAAAAGCTTTTTTAATTAAGGAGGATTTATGTTAATAAAATTTATAGTTTCAATAATACCAGTTATACCATATATATATTTAAAATCAAAAAAATCATTACATATGTTACAACAAAATTGGTATAATGATGGAAATAGATATTTAAAATGGATAGGTAATAATAAAAATAAAGTTTTTAAAAACCTTGATTTATTATTTTTATTATTTATAATTGGCTTATTTATAAATAAATTACTGTTAATGATATTATTTGTAATATTCTATTGTATAATATCACTAATTTATTTAAAAAATAAAAGTAAAGAAAAAGAAATAAAACCATTAGTCTTTACAAAAAGAGTAAAAAGACTTGTAGTAACAACTTACTTAATATATATACTATTAATAGTAATAGATATTTTAACATTTAATGAAAATAATATAGTATATTACTATCTAGTATTTGGTCTTTTCATATATTTAAATTATTATGTTGTTTTTCTTGCTAATATAATAAATAAACCAATAGAAAAAATGATAAATAATAAATTTAAAAGAAAAGCAATAAAAAAATTAAATAGTATGAATAATATGAAAGTTATAGGAATAACTGGAAGTTATGGAAAAACAAGTAGTAAGAACATATTAAATGATATATTAAATGTAAAATATAATTCTTTTGCAACTCCTAAAAACTTTAATACACCACTTGGAATTATAATAACAATAAATAATTATTTAGATAAATTTAACGACTTATTTATAGCAGAAATGGGTGCATTTAAAAGAGGAGAAATAAAAGAGCTATGTGATTTAGTTCATCCTACATATGGAATATTAACAAAAATAGGAGTAGCACACTTAGAAAGTTTTGGATCACAAGAAAATATTCAAAAAGGTAAATTTGAACTTATTGAATCACTTCCAAGTAATGGAATAGGAGTTTTAAATTTTGATGATCCATTACAAGTTCAATATAAATTGAAAAATAATTGTAAAATAGTTACAATTGGTATTGAAAATAAAGATGTAGATGTAAGAGCAACTGATATAAAATTATCAAATACAGGTACAACATTTAATGTAATATTTAAAGGTGATAAAACAAAATATAAATTTGAAACAAAATTATTAGGTCGCGCTAATGTTTATAATATATTAGCAGGTATCGCACTTGGATATAATTTAAATATAAATATTGATCAATTAATAATTGGTGTAAAAAAAGTAAAACCAGTTGAACATAGACTAGAACTAAAAAAAATGGGTAATATTAATATAATAGATGATGCTTATAATGCAAACCCAGATGGAGCTAAAATGGCTTTAGATGTTTTAGAAAATATGCCTGGTAAAAAGATTGTAATATCATCAGGAATGATAGAGCTTGGTACTAAAGAATATGAACTTAATTTTGAATTAGGAAAATATATGAGTACTAAAGTAGATAAAGTAATATTGCTAGGTAAAGAAATAACAAAACCAATTTATGATGGATTAAAAGATTCAAAATTTAAAGATGAAAATATAGTAATATTAAAAGATATAAATGAAGCAATAAATTTAATAAAAAATGAAACAGAAGATACTTATGTTTTAATACAAAGTGATCTTCCAGACATATTTAATTAAGTAGTAGAAAGAGTGATAATATGAAAATAAAGGTTGGAGTAATATTTGGAGGAAATTCTGTAGAACATGAAGTTAGTATTATAACTGCTGTACAAGCAATGAGTTTTATGGACCAAGAAAAGTATGATATAGTTCCTATTTATATAACAAAGGACAGAACATGGTATACAGGAAAAATGCTATTAGAAATGGATGTATATAAAGATTTTGATACATTAAAAAAATATGCTAAACAAGTATGTTTAACAAATATAAATGGTGAATTCTGTCTTCAAAATACAAAAGGTTTATTTAGAAAAATAATAAATAAAATAGATATAGCATTTCCAATTGTACATGGAAAAGGTGTAGAAGACGGTTCACTTGAAGGTTATTTAGAAAGCATAGGTGTACCAACAGTAGGACCATCAATTCTTGGGGCTGCATTAGGTCAAGATAAAATAGTAATGAAACAAGTTCTAGATAGTTATAAAATAGCAAATCCAGAATATACTTGGTTTTATGATTTTGAATATTTAGAAAATAAAGAAGAAGTAACTAAAAAAATAGAAAAATTGAAATATCCAGTTATTGTAAAACCTGCAAGACTTGGTAGTAGTGTAGGAATTAAAATAGCAAAAGATAATAAATCCTTAGATAGTGCTATAGAAGAAGCAATTAAGTATGATTCTAAAATACTAGTAGAAAAAGTAATAGAAGACTTACAAGAAGTTAACTGTGCTGTTTTAGGTAATTCTGAATATCAAGAAACAAGTTTAATAGCACTAATGAAAACAAAAAATGACTTTCTAACATATGAAGATAAATATTTAAGCGGTGGAAAAAAGAAAACTGGATTAAAAGGTCCAAAATCAGGAAATATGTCAACAAGTGAATTTGATATACCTGCAAAATTAGATAAAAAAATAGAAGATGAAGTAAAAGAATTAGCTAAAAAAACATTTAAAGCTTTAGATTTAAGCGGAGTAGCTCGTATAGATTTTTTAATAGATAATAAAAGTAAAAAGGTATATGTAAATGAACCAAATACAATACCAGGAAGTTTATCATTCTATTTATTTAAACCAGCAGGAAAAGATTATAAAACATTACTAGATGAGATGATAACAATGGCAATAAAAAAATACAAAGAAGAAAGTAAGAAAATTTCATCATTTGAATCTAATATATTAAGCACTTATAATGGAAGTAAAGGTGTAAAAGGAAAAATATAAATGACTAAAAGTCATTTTTTTATTTACAAAAAAATTTAATTTTTATATAATTATTATGATAGGTGATGCTATGAAAGATAAAATATTAGATAGTTTGTTAAATTTATTTTATGTATGTCTTTTATTATTTATTGTTCTTATATTTTTTTATACTATTAAAGTAAAAAATAATAGGTATATAAAAATATTAACTAAAGATAATACTTTAAATGTAAATAGTAGTATGGTATTAGAAGTAGATAATCATACTACAGATCAATTAATATA
This sequence comes from uncultured Bacilli bacterium, assembly GCA_934130005.1. Taxonomy (GTDB): domain Bacteria; phylum Bacillota_I; class Bacilli_A; order RF39; family UBA660; genus OMSK01. The sequence goes on along the minus strand of CAKOXD010000010.1, from coordinate 28,060 downwards.
TGAAACAGATGATAGTAAAATAGCAACTGTAGATGCTAGTGGTAAAGTAGTAGCAATTAAACCAGGCAAAGTAAAAATTAAAGTAAAAAATCAAAGCGGTAGAATAAAAGATACATTGTTATTGACAATTATTAACAACAATAAACAACTAGAAATTGTAAACGTTGAGACAGAATCTGTACAAATTGTAGGAAAAACAAATCAACTATATGTCGGTAACACATACGATTTTGAAGCAATAATAACACCAAATGGAAGCAGTAATGTCATTTGGACAAGTAGTAATGAAAATATAATTACTGTAGATAATAATGGAACAGTAAAAGCTATAGGTAAAGGTGTTGCAAAAATATATGCTAGAACAAAAAATGACAAAGTAGCAGAATATGAAGTTTTAGTGCTTGAAGAAGAAAAAGATAGTACAGATAAACAAAATAAACCAAATACAAATAAGCCAAATACAAATAAACCAAGTACAAATAAATCAAACAAAAAAATAGAAGTAACAGGGATTAATTTAAATAAAACATCATTAACAATAAATGAAAATGAAAAATATAAGTTATATGCAACAGTAGAACCCAAAAATGCTACAAATAAAAATATTACATGGACAACTAATAACAGTAGTATTATTAATGTGACTAATGATGGTACTATTACTGGATTAAAAGAAGGAGAAGCAACAGTAGTTGCTAAAACCAATAATGGAAAAGTAGCAAGTGCTACAATAAAAGTAATAAAAAAGAAAATACCAGTTAATAAAATAGAAAGTAGTAATACAAACTTAACTATAGTAGAGCAAGAAGAAAGATATTTAAAAGCAGATGTTAAACCATCAAATGCTACAAATCCTAACTTAAAATGGACAAGTAGTAATAATAATGTAGCAACTGTAGATAGTAATGGATTAGTACATGGAATAAAAAAAGGAACAACAACAATCAATTGTGCTTCAATATCAAATCCTAATATAACTATAAAATTTAAAATAACTGTTATAGAAGAAAATAAAAAAATAAATGTAACTAGCGTAAAACTAAATAAAACAAAAACAGAAATATATGTAGGAAACAAAGAACAAATAAAAGCAGATGTTAAACCATCAAATGCTACAAATAAAGAAGTAATATGGATAAGTAGTAATCCAAAAGTAGCAACTGTAGATAGTAATGGTAATATATATGGAAAATCAATAGGAACAACAGATATTACTGTAAAAACAATTGATAATGAAAAAACAGATAGTATAACAGTTGTTATTAAAGGTATAAATGCAAAACAAATAAAATTAAATAAAACAAGAACAGAAATGTATGTAGGAAGTAAAGAACAAATAAAAGCAACTATATCACCTAGTAATACTACAGATAAAAATATAATATGGACAAGTAGTAATCCAAAAGTAGCAACTATATCAAATGGTTTAATAACTGCTAATAAAGCAGGAACAACAACAATAACAGCGAAAACCCATAATGGAAAAGTAGCAAGCTTACAAGTGAATGTAAAAAATATAGATGCAACAAGTATTAGTTTAAATAAAACAAAAACAGAAATATATGTAGGAAGTAAAGAACAAATAACTGCTACTGTAAATCCTAGTAATGCATCAATAAAGACAGTTTCGTGGACAAGTAGCAATAACAATATAGTAACTGTATCTGATGGTCTAATAATTGGAAAAAATGTTGGAACAGCAACAATAACAGCAAAAACTCATAATGGAAAAACAGCTAATTTACAAGTTATAGTAAAAAAAGTTCCTGTTAGTGGAATAAGTCTAAATAAAACAAATATAACATTAGCAGTAGGTTCATCTACACAAGTAACAGCAAATGTAACTCCAAATAATGCTACAGATAAATCAGTTAAATGGACAAGTAGTGATAATAGTGTAGCAACTGTATCAAATGGTTTAATAAAAGCAAATAAGTTAGGTACTGCAACAATAACAGCAACTACAAATGATGGAAATAAAACAAGTAAAATAACTGTGACAACTTATAATAAAGTAAATAGAATTCATTTTATGGACACACAAGTAGGAAAATATGCATATTCTGATTCAATCATTTTAGAGAGTGATGGAAAATATGCAATGGTGGATACAGGTTTAAATTATTCAAATGTATGTGAAAGATTAAATAACTATTTAGATAGTATAGGAGGAAAAACTCTAGAATTCATTCTTATAACACATTGGCATAATGATCATTTTGGATGTCTAGATTATATTGCAAGTAAAAAACAAGTAAAGGCAATTTACTTAAAGAAATTTGTAGGATATTATAATGGAGCATTATTTCCTAATGAATATAATAATACAATAAATAAATATAGTAGTAAAATAAAATTTGTAAAATCTGATATAAAATTATATTTAGGAAATTATAGTTTACAATTATATAATACTCAAGATAGAGTGAAGATATTAAAGGATAAAGGTCTTTGTAATAAGTATGGAAATTGTAATGAAAATTATAATTCAATTGTAATAAAAGGAAAAATAAATAATAAAACTTTCTATTTAGCAAGCGACATGCAAGGATATAAAGCTGGAAATGTTCATTATAAATGGGAAGAAGAAATAGCAAAAAAGGTAGGAAATGTTGATTTATATAAAGTAGCACATCATGGTCATGGTATATCTAGTCAAACTTATAATAATTCAGAAGAAACAATTAATTATTTAAAACCAAAATATTCAGTTATGACAACAAGTCATAAAAGATCTGCTGTTACTGGTATAGATAAAACACATGATATGTTAGCTCGTACATCTGGAAATAATATTTACTATTCAGGATGTGGAAATGTAGTCGCAACATTTAATGGTAACAAAATTAATATTACACAATCAAAAGATTATGATAATGAATGTTAAAATGGCTTATGCCATTTTTTCTTGTAAAAATAAAAATTTATGATATAATATTCAAATCCGGGGTGATATTATGAATAAAAAATATATGTATGCTAATGGAAATATTCATGTTTTCGACGAAAATAATAACAAAACAGTAATAGAATATACAGATAATTTTATACCTAAATTAGTTAGACAAAATAATTTAGAATCGATAAAAAATACTATTACGGTAAATAATGAATTAATAAAGCTTATAATAGAGTATGAATCAAAGCTTCTATTAGAAAAGGCAAGTGATATTTCACTTATAACAATAGGTAGTGCTGCAGCAGGATTTTTTTTAAAAGCATTTTGTGATATACAAATAGATAATTTACCATTAATACTTGCAGTACTAGGTTTAGGAATAGGAATACTAATAACAAATAAAAAATTAGAAAAAATGAAAGAAATGAACTTACAAATAAAAGCATATAAAAAATTAAGTACTGAATTATCTTACCAATATAGTAAAAATATGAGTATTTTAAAGGAAATAGAAGAAAATAAACTAAAAGAACAAGAAGAAATTTATAAGCAAAAACAATTTGAAATATTTGATTTAGATGATTCATTAGAACAAAAAAATTTACAAGCTTTGATAAATGCTACAATTTTTTATGAGATAAATAAGGAAGAATATATTAAATTATTCAAATTAGGTCTATTAGAAGAAGAAACAACAAACCTATTACCACGTGAATTATTAATAATAAGAGAAAATATATATAATGAATTATATGATAAACAAGATAATAAACAATTAAAAAAGAAGGAAAAATAAAATGTTAAAACTAATTAAATTTGATATTTTAAATGAAAATCATTTATCTTTACAAAAAAGAATAATAAATGATTTAGAAATTCAAAATAATGTTATAACTTTAAATCATGCAGATAATAATACATATGTAATAAATGTAGATTCTCTTAATGTAGGAATGGTTAAAATAAATAAAGAATTAAATGAATGCTATTCAATTGATATAGGAATACTATCTGAATATAGAAATAATAAATATGGAACAAAAACATTTAATGAAATAGAAAATGTTTTAAAAGAATCTTGGAAAAAAATAATTTTAAGAACTAGTAGTGATAATAAAAGTTTAATAACATCAGCACATAATTCGGGATTTTCTTTTGATATAGATGAAACAGAAAAAGCATTAGAAGAAGGAATAGGTTGTATAGTATTATCAAAACAAAATATAAACTATAAAATTAAATCAAAAATAAAAACATAATTTATGTTTTTTATTTTATATGTTATAATTGTTTAGGTGATAAAATGAAAAAATTAACAATTATAAGCATAGTAACTATATTATTAGATCAAATAATAAAATATTTAATCATTACAAATTTAAGATTTACAGAAAGTATAAATATAATAAGAAATTTTTTTAGAATAACTTACTTACAAAATGAAGGTGCAGCATGGAGTATTTTATCTGGAAATAGAATACCATTAATAATTATTACATTACTAGCACTAATGTTTATATTTGTATTAATAAAGAAAAAAGAAAAATTTTTAAAAATAGAATATGTATTTTATGGAACACTTATAGGTGGAATAATTGGAAATTTAATAGATAGAATAAGATATGGATTTGTAATAGACTACTTAGATTTTAACTTTGGAGGATATAACTATCCCGTATTCAACTTTGCAGATATGTGTATCGTAATAAGTACTATAGTATTAATTATAATAAGTATAAAGGAAGATAAAAATGGAAATAAAAGTAGAAAAAAATAATATAAGATTAGATCAATATTTAGCAAGTAATTTAGATTATACAAGAAGTAAAATAGAAAAATTAATTAAAGAAAAAAATATACTAGTTAATAACAAAGAAACAAAAAAAAGTTATATGTTAAAAGAAAATGATGTTATTTCAATAAAAGAAATAAAAGAAGAAGTTATGAATGTAATGCCTGAAAAAATGGATTTAGATATTGTATATGAAGATGATGATGTAATAGTTGTAAATAAAGCAAATGGAGTAGTTGTTCATCCAGCCGTTGGAAACTTTAATCATACATTAGTAAATGGGCTTATGTATCATTCAAAACTAAGTAGTATAAATGGTGAATTTAGACCAGGAATAGTTCATAGAATAGACGCATATACAACAGGGCTTTTAATGGTTGCTAAAAATGATAAAGCCCATCTTGCTTTAGCAAAACAACTAGAAGAAAAAACAACACATAGAAAATATGTTGCTTTAGTATGGGGAGTTATTAATACAGATACAGGAACAATAGATGCTCCAATAGGAAGAGATTTAAAAGATAGAAAAAAAATGGCAGTTACTGATATAAATTCAAAAGATGCTGTAACACATTTTAAAGTATTAGAAAGATATAGTAATGCAACATTAATAGAACTAGAACTAGAAACAGGAAGAACACATCAAATAAGAGTACATATGAATTATATAGGATATCCAATAGTAAATGATCCTGTTTATGGCAAGAGAAAACTAATAGATAATACAGGACAATGCTTACATGCAAAAGAATTGGGTTTTGTTCATCCAACAACTAATAAATATATGGAATTTACAAGTGAATTACCAGAGTGTTTTCTAAATATATTAAAAAAATTTAAAGATTAATGAAATATATTGTTATGCTTAAAATTAAAGCATAAATTAAAAACAAAACATAAAAAATTAAAAATTTGCTAGCTTTTTTATTAATCTCTTTAGTTTCATAATATAAAAATAAAGAAGTTAATAAAGTTAATAAAACGTCAATAAAAGCTATAAAATTATTTTTAAAGCAGAAAAATATAATTGTGTATAATTGATTAAAAATATAATTGTAAAATAAATCTTTTTTATAATCACGTAAATTATAATAATTACTTTCACTGATTATAAAAATACTTATAGTTATTAAAATATACAATATAGGCCATACAATTCCAAATAAAAATTTTGGTATTGTAAAAAAAGGAATATTTATAGAATCAAAATAACTATAATCATTGCAAATTATACTAGATAAAAACCAAGGAGCTAAAAACAATAAAAATTTTAGTACTTTTTTAAACATATAATCACCTTTACATATTATATTAAAAGTATTAAAATAATATTACAGGAGGAAATATGGAAGAATTTGTAATAGATAAAAATGATGAAATAGTGATGAAATTATTACATTATTTTATAACAGAAAAAAATTATAATCCAATAGTCTTACATGGAGCAAAAAATGAAATTTGGCTTGAAAATATGGATAATGAATCATATGAGATAGTCAGAATTGTAACAGACTATATTCATAATGATGAGCAATTAAATTTTGATTTATTCAAGACAAAACAAATAACAAAACAAATAAAGAAAAAAACATTATCATTTAATATGGATGTATTAAGTATTTTTGTAAATTTAAATGAAAATGTTGATATAAATAAAATGAATTATAATCATATAGATTGTGCTGGAATTAAAAATATAAAAGATTTAAATAAATATGACTTTGTTATTAAAAATTATCCTGAAATAACTAAAGATACAAACTTTAAAGAAAAAGGAATGAATTTATTTATGAAAATAACAAGTGATATCAGCAAAAAAAATGAAGAAGAAAATTATAAAGCAAATGATATATTTAAGAAAAAAACACCTATTATTACATATATACTTATAGCGCTAAATATATTAATTTTTTTAGCAATGTATGTTATAGGAAACGGAAGTTATGATGTAAATACACTATTAGATTTTGGAGCAAACTATTCACAATATGTAAAAAATGGAGAAATTTATAGATTATTAACAAGTAGCTTTTTACATATTGGAATTCTACATTTAGTATTTAATATGTATGCTTTATATATAATAGGACCACAAATAGAAAGTTTTTATGGAAAAACAAAATATTTAATAATATATTTATTTAGTGCTGTTATGGGAAGTTTATTCTCTTGTCTTTTCACAACTAGTGTATCAGCAGGAGCAAGTGGAGCTATTTTTGGTCTATTTGGATCACTTATATATTTTGGATATCATTATAGAGTATATTTAGGAAACGTTATAAGATCACAAATAATTCCATTATTAATATTTAACTTTATGTTAGGATTTTTGTTGAGTGGAATAGATGTATCCGCACATATAGGAGGATTTATAGGAGGATTCTTAATATCATCTGTACTTGGTATAAAGTATAAATCAACAAATAAAGAAAAACTAAATGGATTAATAATTACAATAATTTTTACAAGTTTTATTATATATTTATTATTTAGATAAAAAGATATATTAAAAAATATATCTTTTTAATATTATAGTTTCTTTACAATAAATATTATTATTGTTATAATTTATATAGTTTGAAGGAAGATTAGTATGAGAAAAAAGGTTTTTTTAACATTTTTAAGTATATTATTTACAATTATTATAGTAATAGGTAATTCATTCTATGTAAGTGACAGTTTTAAATTTATAGAAGAAAATATAATTATTAACTTAATAATTGCTATTATATCACTAGCAGTGTTTTATTTAATATTTTCAAAAATATTTGAAATTTTAGAACATAAAGAATTTAAAATATTAGATAAATTAAATAAGTCTAAAATAATAAATAAAATAAAAAAAACAAAACTATATAAACTATTTTTAAAACATCCATTTTTATTTAGTTTAATATTTATTTTAATATGTTGGTTACCATATATAATATCGTTTTATCCAAGTATATTATCACCAGATCCAAGTTTTCAAATAAAACAATATTTTAAAATACCAAATAAATATTCAACTTATGTTGTATTATTAGATCCAAATGTGTTAATAACAAATCATCATCCAGTTATACACACACTACTTTTAGGAACATGTGTAAAAATAGGGAAAATTATAAATAATGTTAATTTAGGATTCTTTATATATAGTTTAATACAAACATTAATATTGTCATCAGTACTTGCTTATACTATAAAATTTATGAATGATTTAAAATTAAGTAAAAAATATTTGTTATTTTCTCTTATAATATATTCATTTGTACCAATATTTCCTTTTTACGCTATGAGTGCTGTAAAAGATGTAATATTTGGATCACTTATAATACTTTATATAATAACAATTTATAAACTAATAAAATGTGATGATATAAAAATAAAAAATATTGTTAAAATAATAATTTTATTAATACTTATAATTTTATTTAGAAATAATGGTATACATGTTATAGTATTATCATTTCCATTTTTATTCTTTATAGATAAAAAAATAAGAAAAAAAATAAAATTAATTTTAATATTTTTGGTGATAATAATTTTTAATTATTCTTACAATAATATAATACTTCCATATTTTAAAATAACACCAACTAGTGTTAGAGAAATGCTTTCAATACCATTTCAACAAACAGCTAGATATGTAAAATATCATGATAGAGAAGTAACAAAAGAAGAAAAAAAAGCAATAGATAAATTGCTTAATTATGATACTTTAGCTAAGAGATATAAAAGTGATATATCAGATCCAGTAAAAAATGAATTTAATAGATACTATAAAAAAGAAGATTTAAATAAATATTTTAGAGTTTGGTTTAAAGAATTTACAAAACATCCTATAACTTATATAGAAGCAACAATAGATAATACATATGGATATTTTTATCCTTTAAAAACAAGATGGTTTATTTACTATAAATATTATGATAAAGTAGTAGAAGACGGTTTTGATTACCATTATAATGATTTAAAAGAAAGTAGAAAATTCCTATCATATTATGGTGTAAGCTTTCCATATATACCAGTTATTGGTTTAATAGTTAATATAGCATTTAATGTTTGGATTTTAATATTTATGTTAGTATATTTAATCTATAAAAAGAAATATAAAAGTGCTGTATATTTAATACCATCATATATATTAATATTGGTTTGTATAGCATCACCAGTAAATGCATATTTTAGATATGCACTTCCATATGTGTTTGCTCTTATGTTAAATTTAGGAATATTTATAAAAGAAGGTGTAATAGATGAAAGATAAAATAGCAGTTTTAATTCCATGTTATAATGAAGCATTAACAATAGAAAAAGTAGTAAAAGATTATAAAGAGGCATTACCAGAAGCAACAATTTATGTATATGACAATAATTCAACAGATGGTACAGATAAAATAGCAAGTAAAGCAGGAGCAATTATAAAGTATGAATATCGTCAAGGTAAAGGAAATGTTATTAGAACAATGTTTAAAGATATAGAAGCAGAATGTTACCTAATGATAGACGGAGATGATACATATCCTGCAAAAAGCGCTAGAGAAATGTGTAATTTAATATTAGAAAAAAAAGCAGATATGGTAATAGGTGATAGACTATCAAGTACATATTTTAAAGAAAATAAAAGACCATTTCATAACTTTGGAAACAGATTAGTAAGAGGACTTATAAATTTTCTATTTAAAAGTAATGTTAGAGATATAATGACAGGTTATAGAGCATTTAGTTATGAATTTGTAAAAACATTTCCAATTCTATCAAAAGGATTTGAAATCGAAACAGAAATGACAATTCATGCATTAGATAAAAACTTTTTATTAAAAGAGATACCTGTTGATTATAAAGATAGACCAGAAGGTAGTGTATCAAAATTAAATACTTATAAAGATGGATTTAGAGTTTTAAAAACAATAGAGAGATTATTTAGAGAATATAAACCATTTTTATTCTTTAGTATATTAAGTATATTATTCCTATTGTTATCAGTACTATTTGGAATACCGGTATTTGTTGAATACTTTAAAACAGGATTAGTTCCAAGATTTCCAACATTTATATTTAGTGGATTCTTATTACTTATTTCATTACTTTTATTTGTTTGTGGAGTAATATTAGATGTAGTAGTAAAAAAACATAGACAATTATTTGAACTTATATTAATAGGAACAAAAAATGGAAAAAATAATTAAACAAATATTCAAATTTGGTATTGTAGGAGGTATATGCTTTCTAATAGATTATATAATATTATTTATATGTACAGATATATTTAATATTTACTATCTAATATCATCAATTATATCATTTACAATATCAACTATATTCAACTATATATTAAGTGTAAAATGGGTATTTAATGTAAAAAGGCAAAATGAAAAGAAAAAAAACTTTATTATATTTGTAACATTTAGTGTAATTGGATTGATACTAAATCAGATAATAATGTGGTTTGGTGTAGAAATATTAAGTATTTATTATATGATAACAAAGATAATATCAACAATTATAGTAATGGTATTTAACTTTATAACAAGAAAAATATTCTTAGAAAAATAGAATATTTTTTTAATTTGAGCAAAAATAATGTTAAAAAACATATTATTATGATATAATGTAATAGTGTTTGAGGTGACTTAAATGAAATTAAACAATGAATATAATTCTATTGTTGATGATATATTAGATAATAAAGAATTTGATAAAATAAGATATATAGAACATCATGGAATAACAAGATATGAACATTCAATACGTGTTTCATATATATCATATAAAATAGCAAAAAAATTAAAATTAAATTATGTAGAAGTAGCACGTGCAGGACTTTTACATGACTTTTTTATGAGTGAAGAAAAAAGAAGTATAAAAGAAAAATTGATTTCTATGTTTACTCATCCAAAGGTAGCACTTTGTAATGCAGAAAAGAATTTTGATTTATCTAAAAGAGAAAAAAATATAATAGAATCACATATGTTTCCAATATATAAATGTTTACCAAAATATAAAGAAAGTATATTGGTTAGTACTATAGATAAACTAGTTGCAACCTATGAATTTTCATTTAAATTTAGATTAAAATTTAAGTATGCTACTAATTTATTAATATTAGTATTATTTGGAATATTTAAATAAAAATATTCTTTTTTTTTAAATTATGATATAATTTAATTGTGTCCTCGTAGCATAATCGGATAATGCAATCGCCTCCTAAGCGATAGACTGGGTGTTCGATTCACCCCGGGGACGCCATATGAATATATAGACTTATAAAAAGTCTTTTTTTATATATAGGATTAAAAAAATTAAAAAAAATTAAAAGAAATATGATACAATAAATATTAAATTAACGGTATTATTAGAAATTTTAAAAAAATTAATTGAAAGTTAAATTTCAATCATAATACCATTTAAATAATTAAAAATAATTTCTTTATGTGTGGTGATATTATGAACAACAAATTTGTAATAGATAATATGATATTTTTAACAGAAGAACAATATAATAAATATAATCTTAAAGATAAAGATGAAATTATATCATCAGAATTACTACATGATCTTTTAGATAATGATTATTTTTATGGATATACTTTAGATTTATTCAATGAAAAAATAAAAAATCTATCAATTGTATATGTTGATATGAATGGTATAAATAAGATAAATAAATATTATAAAATGGATATATTAAAAGCTTTTTCAAAAGCAATTTTAAATGACAAATTAATACTTAAAGGAAAAAATATAGAAAGATTTAAAGAAGTAACAAAATATGTTAGTTATGAAGCATTTAAAGAAAAATATATTGATGAAGATTATACATGTGTAATAGATTCTAACAAAGTAGTAATACCAGTTAGTTTAATAATTACATTTTTAGAATGTTCTAATGAAGAATATGATAAGTTTTTTAATCTAGAAAAAAGCGACAAAATAATAGGAATAAAAAAAGAATATTTTATATATGCTATAATTAAGTTCTTTAGAATTAATAATATTCTTAATACTTATTATATTCCAGAAAATTTAGTAAAAAGATATAAAGAATTATTAGATTCTAGAAAAATAGATTTACAAGCATTAAATAAAATAAATGAAACACATAATGTAAATAAAGGAAAAATAAAATTAGATGAAGAATTTCAAAATTATATATTAAATAGTATTCCACCTAATTTAAACTCAATTGAAAAAGCAATATATATTTACCTAAAATTATGTGATACTTTAACATATGATGAAGAATTTTATGCATTAAATGGTAAAGAAGAACTTCATAAAAAACATGAAAACATAAAAAGATTAGAATCAATTAATTTAAAAAATAATAATGTTATATGTTATGAATTTAATGCTATTTATTCAAAATTTTTAGATATAATAAATATTAATTATGAAACGAATGCTTCATTCGAAAATGCATTTGGTGGAGGTCATGAAGATTTAATATTCAAATGTTATAAATACTTAGTAAAAGCAGATTCTACTATTACAACCCTTATATATAGTGATATAGTAAATGTAAAAATAGGTAAAAAACTAAATGGACTTATATGTCAAAATATAAACGAAAAAACAAGAAAAGAATTCAATAAAATCTTAACAAAAACATATAATAATTATTTAAAAGAAAAAGAAATTAAATTTGATGAATTAATAATAATATTAAAAAATATGAAAGAAAATTTAAACTTAGAAGATAGATTTATGCATTTGTTAAAAATGATAGATGAAAATAAATTAAATGGATTAGATGCTATGTCTTATATACATCAAGTAATAAAACTACTATTTAATACAGAAGAAATAAAAAAATATATAAAATTCATAATTTTAAGAATAAATTATTTAGAAATTAAATTATGTTCAATAATAGAATTTAAAAATAATTATTATCTATATATTCCTAATAAAATGCTCGCTAAAATAGAAAAAGAAACATTAAAAAATTTACTAAAAAAAGAAATGTTAGAATACATAGATTTAGATCATACATTAGATTTAGAAGATCAAAAAATAAAAAAAATAAAAAATATGTTATAATATTAAAGTATTAAGTAGGTGAATTATGAAAGTAATAATAGCAGAAAAACCAAGTCTAGCTCGTAATATAACGGATGCAATAGGTAATATGAAAAAAAATAATGGATATTTTATAAATGATGAATATATTGTAACTTGGGCATTTGGACATTTATTTAGTTTATACGATATAGAAGATTATGAAGAAAATCCAGATAGAAAATGGAAAATGGATAATTTACCTTGCTTTCCAGAACAATTTAAATTTAAATTAAAAGAAGATAATAATAAAAAAATAGATAGTGGAGTTTTGAAGCAATTTAATATTATAAAAGAATTAATAAATAGAGAAGATGTAGATGCTATTATAAATGCAGGCGATGCAGATAGAGAAGGGGAAATAATAGTTAGACTTTGTATAAAAAATGGATTAAAAAGTAAAAAAAAATTACTTAGATTATGGTTGCCAGATCAAACAAAAGAAACAATAAATAGTGCATTAAAAGAAATGAAAGAAGAAACCTTTTATAATAATTTAGCAAACGAAGGATTCGCAAGAACATATATAGATTGGTTATATGGTGTTAATTTAACAAGATATGCTACACTAAAAGTAGGAACATTAGAAAGAGTTGGAAGAGTAATAGTTCCTATTGTAAAAGCAATATATGATAGAGATTTAAGTATAAGAAATTTTGTTCAAGATATATACTATGGAATATCAAGTAAAGAAGAAACAAATGGAGAATTAGTTGAATTAAATAGTAAACTAAAATTTGATAAAAAAGATTTAAAAAAAGCACAGGATATGTGTAATAAATATAATAGTTTAGAAGCTGTTGTAACAAATAAAAAAGTAAAAAAAGACAAAATGGAACCTGGAAAACTTTACTCTTTATCAAAACTTCAAAACGTTTTAGGAAAAAAATACAAAATGTCGATGGATAAATCATTATCTGTTATACAAAAATTATATGAAGATGGGTATTTAACATACCCACGTACTAATTCAGAATACTTAGCTACTGCTGAAAAAGACAAAATAAAAACAATTATAAATAATCTAACCAAATTAAATTATCCTGTAACATTTAAAGATAAAAAAACAATATTTAACGATTCAAAAATAGAATCACATTCAGCTTTAACTCCTACATATAAAATACCAGATATAAAAAAATTAACAGAAGATGAAAAGGTAGTATATAAAACTGTTTTAAAAAGATTTGTAGCTGTGTTTTGTAATTCAGATTGTTTAGTAGAGAAAACAGATATAAAAATTAAATTAGGAGATGAAGAATTTAATTTAAAAGGAACTGTTATATTAGAAGCGGGATGGACTAAATATGATGAATATACATCAAAAGATAAAATACTTCCCAATTTAAATAAAGGGGATATTGTAAACATTAACTTTAAACCAATTGAAAAGAAAACAACTCCACCTAAACATTATACTATAGAAACTCTTAATAATTATTTAAAAAATCCTTTCAAAGAAGATAAGGCAAAAATAGAAGAAGACGAATATGATGATGAAGAAGACTATAAAGCAATATTTGAAGGATTAGAATTAGGTACAGAAGCAACACGTACAGGAATAATAAATAATGCAATAAAAAGTGAATATATAAGTCTAAAAAAAGATGTATATTATATCTTACCTAAAGGAGAATTTTTGATAGAATCATTAATTCAAATGGGAATATCAATGGATAAATATAAAACAAGTGAAATGGGTAAAGCATTAAAAAAAGTATATCATGATGAGATAAAAATAGAAGACAGTGTAGAAATTGCAAAAAAAGAGATAAAAGATATATTTAATAAAAAAGATGTATCTATAGAAAAAGATACAGATAATGGCTTTTATGGTGACTTTATAGGTAAGTGTCCAAAATGTGGAAAAGATGTATTAAAAAATAGATATGGATATGGATGTATAGGATATAAAGAAGGATGTGACTTTAAAATAAATGGTGTTATATGTAAAAGAGTTATATCAAAAAGTAATGCTATAAAATTACTTAAAGAAGGAAAAACATCAAAAATAGAAGATTTTATATCAAAAAAAGATACTAAATTTAATGCATATTTAGTACTTAAAGATAATAAGATTGAATTTAGTTTTGAATAGGAGAATTATGGAAAAAATAGAAAAATTAAAAGAAATAATAAAAAATAGTAATAATATAGTTTTCTTTGGTGGAGCAGGTGTATCAACAGAAAGTGGAATACCTGATTTTAGAAGTAAAGATGGTCTTTATAGTCAGAAATATGATTATCCACCAGAAGAAATATTAAGTCATACTTTCTTTTATAAACATACTGAATACTTTTATAAATTTTATAAAGATAAATTAAACAGTTTAAATATAAAACCTAATATTACACATTTAAAATTAAAAGAATTAGAAGATAGTGGTAAACTAAAATGTATTATAACCCAAAATATAGATGGATTAGATATAAAAGCAGGTAGTAAAAAAGTACTTGAAATACATGGATCAATTTATAGAAATTATTGTACTAAATGTAACAAATTTTATAGTGCAGAATATGTATTTAAAAGTAAAGGAGTACCAAAATGTACATGTGGTGGTATAATAAAGCCAGATGTAGTTTTATATGAAGAGGCATTAAATGAAACATTTGAATATGCAATTGATTATATAAAAAAATGTGATACATTAATTGTAGCTGGTACATCTTTAACTGTATATCCAGCAGCATCATTAATAAGGTATTTTAAAGGTAAAAATTTAATTTTAATTAATAAAGATAAAACAAAATATGATGATATAGCAACCATTGTTTTTAATCAAAATATGAGTGATATATTTAAAGAAATATAAAGAGGTAATATATGAAATTTATTGTAAATGAACAAATAGAATTAAGAGAATTTTTATATAAAAATATACATAAATCTAAAAATAGTATAAAAACTATATTAAAAGATAATACATATATAAACGGTAAAAAGATAAGTAAGTATAACTATCTATTAAAAAATAATGATATAGTTGAGATCAGAGAGAAAATAGAAGATTTAGATATTATATATGAAGATAAAAATATAATTGTTATAAATAAAAAAGAAGGATTATTAACAGTAGGGACGGAAAAAGAAAAAGAAAAAACAGCATATCATATGGTATCAGAATATTTAAAGAAAAAAAATAAAAATAATAAAATATTTGTAATACATAGATTAGATAAAGAAACAAGTGGAATAGTAATGTTTGCTAAAAATGAAAAAATAAAATATTTATATCAAGAAAAATGGAATGATCTAGTAAAATTAAGAAACTATGTAGCTATAGTAGAAGGAAAAACTAAAGAAAGGGGAATTATAAAAAGTAATTTAACTGAAAATAAATTTCAAATGGTTTCATCTAGTAAAAATGGTAAATTAGCAATTACAGAATATAAAAAAATAAAAAGTAATGAAAAATATACACTATTAAATGTAGTAATAAAAACAGGAAGAAAAAACCAAATAAGAGTACATATGAAAGAAATGGGAAATGTAATAGTAGGAGATAAAAAATATGGTTCAAAAGAAAACCCTATAAATAGATTATGTTTAGTAGCAAATAAACTAGAATTAATAAATCCATTAACAAATAAAATAATGAGATTTGAAATAGATATTCCAAATAGTTTTAAAAAAGTAATTAAATAGTTGAAATACTTTTTTTTTTATTATAAAATTATATTACAATAAAGAGGAGCATATATATGAAGAAAAAAAGAGGTTTTACACTAATAGAACTTTTAGCAGTAGTAGTGGTATTAGGTATAGTGACCTTAATTGCAACACCTGTTATAAAAAATATACTATTATCTACAAGAAGAAATGCTTTTAAAGATAGTGCATATGGAATAGTAAATAGTGCAAAAAACTACTATTCAAATCAAACATCAAATTATAATTTTTCTGGTAAGACATTTACATTTAATAGTGATATAAAAGATTTAAATTTTGATGGAAAAAAACCTGAAGGTGGAACAGTAACAGTAAGAGAAGATGGAGAAATAGAATTATATGTAACAGATGGAGAATTCTGTGCATATAAATCATTTGAAAATACAGATATTTTTATATCAAATGTAACAGAAAAAGGATGTGCAAAAACACTAGAAAAACCTAATATAAAAACAATTGGTAAAAAAGTAACTAGTAATACAATTGCTCTAGAAGCACAATGTACATTAGATAGTAATAGCAAATCAAAAATTATAAAATATGAATTTAGTAAAGATGGTATTAACTGGAATAGTAAAATTGTTGATGAAAAATATTTAAATTATTATACATATACGGATTTAAAACAAGATGATAAATATACATTTAAAGCTCGTTGTATAACTGATATGGGAATAACAGCAGAAGAAGATGTAAATATAACTTTAAGAGATATTACAAAACCATCTATAGTTATTCCGTCTGGATGGGCAAGAGAAAAAACTGTAACAATAAACTATCCAAAAGGTAGATATAAATATCAAATGAGTGAAGATGAAGGAAAAACTTGGGAAAATATAAAAACAGAATCCGGTAGCTCATATAATACCTATAAAAAAACATATCAAAATAATGGCACAATAATATTAGCACGTGTATTAGATGAATCAGGAAATTATGTTAATTCAGATAGTGCTAAAATAACTGGAATAGATAGAACTAATCCAAATTGTCGTCTAGAAGTTGAAAGTGGAACAAAAGCAACAGATGATAATATTTGGTATAAATCAAATGTTGTTATTAAAGCTGTAACCTGGGATAGCGAAAGTGGAATAGAAAATACAGGTGTAACAAATAAAACAACTGAAGATTATTCAAGTGAAACATATACATTAACAACAGACGGTGAAAATACTATATATGGATATGTAAAAGATAAAGCAGGTAATAAGAATAATTGTAGTATAACTATTTTAAAAGATAGTACACCACCTAGTTGTAAATATATAGAAAATAGTACATGGACAAAGAATGATGTAGAAATTTCAATTAAATGTGCATCTGATGCAACAAGTGGTTGTGGTAACAAAATAAGTACTTGGAAGATAACTAAAACAAGAAAAACAATAGAAAAAACGGCAACAATACAAGATAATGCAGGGAATGTAACAACATGTAAAAAAACAATGAATGTATATGTAGATAAAACATCTCCAACTATTACAATTTCATCTATAACAAATATGGCTCATAATAGTTATAGAGTTAACTTATCCATAAAAGATTCAGATTCAGGATTGAAAAGTTATACAGTAGCAGGTGGAGGATCAAAAAGTACAACTTCAACAACAATTCCATCATATTATGTAGCAACCAAAGTATCGACTATTACTTTTAAAATAATAGATAATGTTGGTAATACTACAACAAAAACATTTAATTTAAATGCCTCATATCAATATATAGAACAACTATATACAGCAGGATTAGGACGTCATGCTAATTCTACAGAACTTAAATATTGGTATGATCAATATAAAGCAGGACAAATGCCTATAAATCAATTAGTAAAAAATATCTATTTATCAACCGAAGCAACAAATAAATGGAAAAATAATAATTCAGGTTTTGTAACAGCATTATATAAAGGAGTACTTGGGAGAGAACCAGATTCTGAAGGTCATGAATATTGGACAAAAGAACTTAATGGTGGTACAGCTAAATCAAAACTACTAGATACTGTAATGGCTCTGGATGAATTTCAAGAATTAATTGATTTTTATAGTTTCAATTATGAGGTAAAATATGATGCCACAGCTTCATCCGCAACATGTACAGCATGTCCTAGTGGTACATATCAAAGTGGAAATAAATGTATTGGAACACGTAGCTATGATTGCTCAGAATCATGTAGTATAACAAGTACTACATGGGATTATATAGGAAAGCCACCTAAACTTTATAATACATGTAAAACAGGTGTTGCATACATAGGAATTTATAAATATACTGGATGTGTTTGTACTGAAGGTAAATCATGGAGTCCAATAGGTATAACAGAATGTAGTGCATATTATAAAGGTGCTAGATCAACCACAACTGGAACATGTTCTAAAACATGTACAGAAGAATATGAAGCAAGTACAGTTACTTGTAGTTGTAGTACTGGTAAAATGATAGATAATATGTGTTATACTTGCCCTAAAGGTGGAACATTTGATAGTACTACAAAACAATGTACTATAAATTAGAAATAGAAAAATCTATTTCTTTTTTTTATAATTAAGACATTTTATCTTTTTTTTGCTATAATTATTTTAGGTGATTAGATGTTTAAAATTGGAAATATCAAAATAAAAAATAATGTAGTTTTAGCACCAATGGCAGGAGTATGTAGTCATGCTTATAGAACAATAGCAAAACAAATGAATGTTGGATTAATATATGCAGAAATGGTTAGTGATAAAGCTATAACATATCAAAGTAAAAAAACAATAGATATGTTATATATGGAAGACTATGAAAGACCAATTGCTCAACAAATATTTGGAAGTGATAAAGAATCATTTGTAATAGCTGCAAAGTATATAGAAGAAAATATGCATCCAGATATTATTGATATAAATATGGGATGTCCAGTACCTAAAATTGCTTTGAGATCTCAAGCTGGAAGTGCACTTTTAAAAAATCCAGAAAAGGTATATGAAATAGTAAAAGCGGTAGTAGAAAGCGTAAAAGTACCAGTAACAGTTAAAATTAGAAGCGGTTGGGATTCTAATAGTATAAATGCGGTAGAAATAGCAAAAATAGTAGAAAAAGCAGGAGCAAGTGCAATAACTGTTCATCCTAGAACTAGAAGTCAAGGATATAGTGGAAAAGCAGATTGGAATATAATAAAAGAAGTTAAGAAAAATGTTAAGATACCAGTTATTGGAAACGGTGATATAAAAAGTTGTTATGATGCTAAGAAAATGTTAGATGAAACTAAATGTGATGCGGTTATGATAGGAAGAGCATCTTTAGGTAATCCTTGGATATTTAAAGAATGTGTAGAATATTTAGAAAATGGTACTAAACCTAAAGAAGTAACACCAACTGAAAAATTAGAAATGATTTTATATCATCTTCATTTATTATTAGAATATAAAAATTCTAAAGTTGCTTTACTTGAAATGAGAAGTCAAGCAGCATGGTATTTAAAAGGAATTAATAATACAAATAAATTAAAAGAAGATATATTTAAAACTAAAACTGTAGAAGAATTTGAAAATTTAATAAAAGAATTTATGAAGGAGAAAAATTATGAATGCTAATTTTAGTAAAAGACTAATCGCATATATTATAGACTTTATATTTATATCAGCTATTTTGATGATAATAGCATACTTTATACCAAAAAATCAAAATGTAGCATTTTTAAATAGTGATATAAATGATTTAACAGAACAAGCTTTAAATAATGAAATAACATTTGAGAGTTATTTTAATGAATATTCAAGATATATAAGCAGTATTGATGAAGCAAATGTATTATATAATGTTATAAGTTTAATAATAATAATAATCTATTATGTAATAATACCTTTAATGTTTAAAACAACAATTGGTAAATATATAATGAAATTAGAAATAAAAGAAAAAGATGGAAAAAAACTAAATATATATAATACATTTGTAAGAAGTATTATTGATGTTGGAATTATATATTCATTAATAACTATATTTTTAGTAGAGATAGTTAATCCAAAAATATATCTATTTAGCTTAATAATTTTAGGATTTATACAATTTATACTAGTAATTATAAGCATATTTATGATATTATATAGACATGACAAGAGAGGCTTACAAGATATTTTAAGCAAAAGTAATATAGTTTTTAGAGGTGAAAAAGAATGAGACAATTAACAGAACAAGAATTAGTAAGAAGAGAAAAATTAGAAAAAATAAAAGAACTAGGGATAGATCCATTTGGAGAATCTTTTAAAAGAGATGCATATGCAAAAGATTTAAAAGAAAAATACAAAGATGTAGAACATGAAGAATTTGAAAATATGACTGACACTGCAACAGTAGCAGGAAGAATAATGTTTATAAGAAAAATGGGAAAAGCATCTTTCTTCTCTATAAAAGATAAAACAGGTCCTATTCAAATATATATATCAATAAACGATGTAGGAGAAGAAACATATAGTTTATTTAAATCTGCAGATATTGGGGATATAGTTGGTGTATATGGAAAAGTTATGAAAACTAAAACAGGTGAATTAACTATTAAATGTTTAAAATATACACATTTAGTAAAAGCTTTAAAACCACTACCAGAAAAATTTCATGGACTTACAGATATAGAAGAAAGGTATAGAAGACGCTATGTAGATTTAATTATGAATGATGAATCTAAAAAAGTAGCATTCTTACGTTCTAAAATAATAACATGTATTAGAAACTTTATGGATAGTGAAGGATTTACTGAAGTAGAAACACCAGTTTTATCAACACTTTTAACAGGAGCAAGTGCAAGACCATTTATCACACATCATAATGCTCAAGACTTAGATATGTATTTAAGAATAGCGCTAGAATTACCACTTAAAAGATTATTAGTAGGTGGAATGGAAGCAGTATATGAAATAGGTAGAGTATTTAGAAACGAAGGAATGGATCCAAAACATAATCCAGAATTTACTTTAATGGAAGCATATTTAGCTTATTCTGATTTAGAAGGTATGATGGATTTAACAGAAAAAATGTATCAAAAAATCGCTAAAGATGTAATGAATAAAATGACTTATAACTGGTACGGATACGAAATTAATCTAGAAGGACCATGGAAGAGAATAAGTATGGTTGATGCTATAAAAGAACAAACAGGAATTGATTTTAAAAAAGACTATACAATAGAAGAAGCATTAGAATTAGCAAAACAACACAATATTGAAGTGCAAGAACATGAACATACAGTAGGACATATAATTAATTTATTCTTTGAAAAATATGTAGAAGAAACTTTAATTCAACCAACATTCCTTTATGGACATCCAGTTGAAATATCACCACTTACAAAGAAAAATAAACAAGATCCTAGATTTGTAGATAGATTTGAATTATTTATAGGTGGAAGAGAATTTGCAAATGCCTATACTGAACTTAATGATCCAATAGATCAATTAGAAAGATTTGAAGAACAATTAAAAGAAAAAGATTTAGGAAATGAAGAAGCAAATGATATTGATATGGACTTTGTAGAAGCACTTGAATATGGTATGCCACCAGCAGGAGGAGTTGGATATGGAATTGATAGACTTGTAATGTTATTTACAGAATCAGACTCAATTCGTGATGTTATATTATTCCCAACTATGAAACCGGTGGAAAAATAAAATGAAATTATATTTAGTAAGACATGGACAAACAGAAAAAAACAAGTATGGACTAGTTCAAGGACAAACAGAAGCAGACTTAAGTTTAAAAGGAATAGAAGATGCTAAAAAATTACAAGATTTAATTAGTTCATTAAATATAGATGTAGTTATATCTTCACCACTTAGAAGAGCAATAGATACAGCACGTATAATCACAGATAATAAATATCCTATTAATATAGATGATAGGATAATAGAAAGAAACTGGGGAATGTGTGAAGGTGTTAGTATTGAAAACGTTGATACAGTAAAGTGCTGGAATTTTTATATAAATACTTGTGAAAATAAAATAGAAAAAGTACAAGATTTTATGAAAAGATTGTCAGAATTTTTAGAAGATATTAGAATAAAATATAGTGATAAAAATGTATTAGTAGTAACACATAGTGCTGTACTTAGAGGAATGCATTATTTAATTAATGGAATTCCAGATGATGGTGATATGAGTAAAATAGATATTCCAAACTTAAGAATAATAGAGTATGATATTTAGAAAGGTTTGATAAAATGAAATTATTATCAGTAAACGCTGGTAGTTCAACATTAAAATTTAGACTTTATGAAATGCCAGAAGAAGAAGTACTAATGAAAGGTACCTTTGATAGAATTGGATTAGAAGGTAGTAACTATAGTATACGTGTAAATAATGAAAAAATAGGAAAAGATATAGAAATAAAAAATCATGAAGAAGCTGTAAAAATTTTATTAAATGAATTAGTAGAACAAAAAATGATAAAAAGTTTAGATGAAATAAAAGCTATAGGACATAGAATAGTTCATGGAGGAAATAAATATTCTAAAAGTGTTATAATAGATGATAGAGTAATACAAGAAATCGAATCAATATCAGAATTAGCACCACTTCATAATCCAGCAAATTTAATGGGAGTTAAAGTATTTAAAAATGCTATTCCGGATTCTATAGAAGTTGCATGTTTTGATACAGCATTTCATCAAACAATGAAAGAAAAAACATATCTTTATCCAGTACCATATGAATGGTATGTAAAATATCATGTACGTAAATATGGATTTCATGGATTAAGTCATAGGTTTATAACAGAACAAATGAAAAAAATATTAAATAAAGAAAATCCAAATTTAATAATTTGTCATATAGGTAATGGTGCTAGTATATCAGCAATAGAAAATGGAAAATGCATTGATACATCAATGGGATTTACTCCAAATGCAGGAATAATGATGGGAACACGTAGTGGAGATATAGATTATACTATGTTAAATTATGTAAGTAAAAAAACAGGATTTAATTTAGATAGAATAGATACTATGCTAAATAAAGAAAGTGGACTAGAAGGAATAGCTGGAATGAGCGATCTAAGAGATTTAGATAGAGCATTCTATGCAAATGATGAAAAAGTAATATTAGCATTTGATATGTATACAGATAAAATTGTTGACTATATTGCAAAATATTATGTAAAACTAAATGGTAATGTAGATGCTATTTGTTTTACAGCAGGTGGAGGAGAAAACGACTCTATTATAAGAGGAGAAGCATTAAAAAAACTAACATCATTAGGTATTATATTAGATGAAGAAAAAAATAATAACACAATTGTAAGAAAAGGAATTGAAGGTATTATTACAAAAGCCGAGTCAAAAATACCAGTATATGTAGTTGCAACTGATGAAGAACTTATGATAGCACGTGATACATATAAATTATCAAACAATAATTAAGAAGTAAAATAGTTTTACTTCTTTTATTCTGTTCAAATTTATAGTATAATAAATATGGTAGAAAGAAGGTAATGTATGAAAATAATATCAATAAACGCTGGAAGTAGTTCTTTAAAATTTAGTCTATTTGATATGGATAATAAAACATGCATAGCAAGTGGGTATTTTGAAAGAGTTACTTTACCAAATAGTTTTTATACAATAAAATATAATGGAGAAAAAATAAAAGAAGAAGTAGATATGCCAAATCATACAGTGGCAGTAGAAGTGTTATTAGATAGATTAATTTCACTAAAAATAATATCTTCATTAGAAGAAATAGATGGAGTAGGACATAGACTAGTACATGGTGCAGATAAATATAATAAATCTGTTATTATTACTGATGAAGTAATTGAAGATTTAAAGAAATATATTCCTCTAGCACCACTTCATAATCCAGCTAATATTTTAGGGATTGAAGCAGTAAAAAAAGCTTTACCTAATGTAAAAATGGTAGGAGTTTTTGATACAGCATTTCATCAAACAATGGATAAAGTAAATTATATATATCCAGTACCATATGAATGGTATCAAGATTATAAGGTACGTAAATATGGATTTCATGGAACAAGTCATTGTTATATAAGTCATCAAATACCAAGAATATTAAAAAAGGATACATATAAAGCGATTATATGTCACTTAGGAAGTGGAGGATCATTATCACTTGTAGAAAATGGAAAATGTTTAGATACAACAATGGGATTTACACCACTTGCAGGAATAATGATGGGTACACGTAGTGGAGATATAGATCCATCTATAATTCCTTATGTTATGTCTAATACTGATGAAACAATAGATGAAGTAATGAATGATTTAAATAAAAAATCTGGATTCTTAGGATTAAGTGGAAAATACAGTGATTTTAGAGATATATATGCTGGTGTAAAAGAAAATAATGAAAGATGCATACTAGCTTTCAATAAATATGTGGATACAGTAGTTAAATATATAGCTCAATATTATGTAGAAGCAGGAGGAGTAGACTTAATAGTCTTTACTGCAGGATTAGGAGAAAATGCGATAGAAGCACGTGAAGCAATAGTAAAAAAACTAGAATGTTTAGGTATTTATCTTGATAAAGAAGCAAACCTTGTAAGAGGAGAAGAAATAAAAATAAGTAGTGAAAATTCAAAAGTACAAGTATATGTAATACCAACAAATGAAGAACTTATGATAGCAGAAGATACACTTGAATTAATTGGAGAATAATATGTCAAATAAGATGTTAAAAAAAATTTATAATTTAATAAAAAAATATGATAATATTGTAATTGCACGTCATGTTGGACCAGATCCTGATGCACTTGGAAGTAGTATTGGATTAAAAGAAATAATAAAAAATACTTTTCCAGAAAAAAAAGTTTACGTAGTAGGTTGTTCAACATCTAAATTTAAATATTTAGGAGTTTTAGACAAATTACCAGAAGATACATCTAATATGTTACTTGTAGTAACAGATACTCCGGATTTAGCAAGAATAGATTCAGCTATACCAAATGAATTTGCATATTCTATAAAAATTGATCATCATCCATTTATAGAAAAGACATGTTCATTAGAATGGATTGATGAAACAGCAAGTAGTGCATCACAAATGATTATGGAATTAGCATTTAATACAAAATTAAAAATAAGTAAAAGTGCAGCAGAAAAATTATTTATAGGATTAGTAGCTGATACAGATCGTTTCTTATTTTCATACACCACTCCTAAAACATTTGATTTAGTATCAAAATTGATAAAAGAAACAAAAATAGATTTTACAAAGTTGTATAAAAATTTGTATATGAGACCAATTAGGGAAATTAGATTTCATGGATATTTACAAGATAATATGAATGTAACAGAAAATGGATTTGCATATATAAAGATAGATAACAAGACATTAGAGGAATATAATGTTGATGCCGCTACTGCTGGTAATATGGTTAATGATTTTAATTATATAGAAAATGTAGAATCATGGGCAGTATTTTCAGAAGATAAAAATAATAATAATATACGAGGATCAATAAGATCAAGAGGACCTATTATAAACGAAGTAGCAAGTAAATATAATGGTGGAGGTCATAAATTTGCTAGCGGTGTAAGGCTTAAAAATTTTGAAGAAGTTGATAAACTTATAAAAGATTTAGATATTGTATGTAAAAATTATAAAGAAAACTAACTTGAAAAAAGTTAGTTTTTTTTATATAATTATTTATAGTAAGAAAGTAGGAATAAAATGAAAAAAAGAGGTTTTACATTAATAGAATTGTTAGCAGTAATAGTAGTATTAGCAATAATAGCAATAATAGCAGTACCAGTAATATTAAATATAATAGAGAATGCAAGAAGAGCATCAGCAATAGATTCATCATATGGATATGTAAAAGCAGTAGAAAACTACTTAATAAGAAAAGAATTAAAAAATGAAGAAAAAGAAATAAAAGTAGGAGAAAATAACGTAGAAGATGTAACAAAAGTAATAAGCGTAAAAGGAACAAAACCAACAAGTGGAATAATAGAAATAAATGAAAAAAATGTAGTAACAAAAGGAACTAACTTATGTATATTAGGATATTCAGTACAATATGAAGCAGGAAAAGAATCATACATAAGTGGAAAATGTAATGAAGAAGAAAAAGAAGAAATAATAGAAGATAAAGTAGCATGTGAACTAGAAAAAGAAACAATAGATGGAAAAGAATACTATTATGTAGATTCAGTATGTGATTTATATGCATTAAGTAAAAATGTAAATGATGGAATAACTTATTTAGGAAAAACAGTAAAATTAAGAAATAATCTGGATATGAGTAAAATAGATAATAATACAAAAAAATATATAGAAGAAAATAAGGACTATTTTACGGAAGAAGAATTAAAAATAAATGAAAGATTCATGCCAATAGGAACAAGCTCAAAAGTTTTTGCAGGAACATTTGAAGGGAATACAAAAACAATAAGTAATTTAACAATAAATAGACCAACAATGGATTATGTAGGATTATTTGGATTTAATACTGGAGTAATAAAAGGATTAACATTAAGTAATATAAAAATGACTGGAAAAGATTATGTAGGAGGACTTGCAGGAGCTAGCGGTGGAGATGTAAGTGAGATAATAATAAAAGGAAATGTAGAGGGAACTAGTAACGTAGGAGGAATAGAAGGATCAAGATTATTTGGATATGGATCAACAAGTCTTCGAAGTGCAATAGTAAATGTAAATGTAAAAGGAACAAGTAATGTAGGAGGAGCAGTAGGTTATAATAACCAAACAGTAACAGGAATAATAATAGAAAGTGGAAATATAGAAGGACAAACTTTTCGTGGAGCATACAATGATGCCAAGAATAGTTATTATTCAGAAAAAGTAAATGCCGTAACAGTGTCTAATTCAGGAACAAAATTTGATTCAAATACAAGTAGAAATATAAATGCTTATGAAAGTGCAATAGATACCTATATAGGTGGGGATGATGATGGATCAGGATATTACTTTGACTATAATAATAAAGGAGAATTAGTAATAAAAAGCACAGAAAAAGATCCAATAGAATTTAAATTAAAAGGAAGCGGAACAGAAAGTGAACCATACTTAATAGGAAGTTATGAAGACTGGAAGATAGCAACAATAAAAGCAGACCAAGTAGGAGTGTATTTTAAATTAACAAAGGATATAGATTTTACAGGAAAACCATTTTATATGTTAGGAAGCTATCAAAATCAATTTAGCGGACACTTAGATGGAGATAATCATACACTAATTGGAATAGAAACAAAAGGTGGAGATAATCAAGGACTAATAGGGTACATGACAAAAGTAGGAACATTGAAGAATTTAAATATAGAAGGATTTAAATTGGAATATGGAATAAAAAATGTAGGAAGTATTATAGGCTATAATTATTTTGGAACAGTAGAAAATCTAAATGTGAATAATATAAATATAACTGGAAATGAAAACACAGGAGGATTATTTGGATTTGAAACAGGAAAAGCAGCTGGAATAAACGCAAATAATATAAAAGTAAAAGGAACAGACAACGTAGGAGGATTTTCAGGATATAGTGGTGGAGATGTAAGTGAGATAATAATAAGAGGAAATGTAGAAGGAACTAGTAACGTAGGAGGAATAGAAGGTACAAGAGCATTTGGATATGGATCAACAAGTCTTCGAAGTGCAATAGTAAATGTAAATGTAAAAGGAACAAGTAATGTAGGAGGAG
>CAKOXD010000009.1 GCA_934130005.1 uncultured Bacilli bacterium | reverse complement strand
GACTATAAATGTGTTTATGATGTAGAATTAGATTATTACAAATAATGGTGCGGTTGAAATTACAAAAAAAAAAATTACCATTAAGGTAATTTTTTTAGTATATCCATCACATGTCTACCAGCACCTAACAATTCAGGTTTTTCACATGTTTTAAAATGATAATTTAAATATATTTCAAATGTTTTATCATCCATTTTATTAATAGTTTTTTTTATATATTCACTTGGTCCATCTTGTGATATTATTTTTATTCTTTTTAAATTAGTTTGATCTTTTAAATGATTGATATCTTCTAGTCTTACAAATGAATATAAATCTTTATTATTAGGAGTTATTTTAAAATCATCATCAATTAAATTTAATTCATTTAAAATATTATTATCTTTAAATCCATGTTCTATAATAGCATATTCATTCATACAATAACTTATAAATATATATCCATTTGGTTTTGTAATTCTTTTAGCTTCATTTAAAGCTTTAATTTTTTCTTCCATACTTATTAAGTGATATAGTGGTCCAAAAAGTAGGGTAATATCATAAGAATTATCTTTTATTTTTTTTAAGTTAGTAGCATTTCCTAACATACATTTTATATTTTTCTTTTCTATTTGTCTTAAATTATGCTTAACAAGTTCAACTGCAGTAACATCGTAGCCTTTATCATAAAAATATTTAGAATATTTTCCTGTACCAGCACCTATATCAATTATCTTGTCATTTGGCTTTAAATATTCATTTATATATTTAAGTGCAGTCAAATATTCAATTTGACCATGTTTACTATTTAATCTTTTTTCTTCATTAAATTTATTATAATATTTTATTAAATTTTCTTCATTCATATAAATCACATATGTATTATAACATATTGAATTATAAAATGTAATATGTTATAATCTATTTACTGGGGATGCTTAGGTTTCGACAGAAATATTTAGGATTAAATTGCAAGTGGAAGGTACGCCTTAAGTACAAAAAAAAATAAACGCAAACAAAGTAAAAAATGCATTTGCTTCAATGTTCACTAAGAACGCTGTAGCATTCGCCTAATTAGAATAAAGGCATGCGCTTCTTTTAATTTTTTCCTATTGGAATTTAAAGAGGCTCGATTTAAATAGGATATATTATTACTTAGTCTTGAGGTAGTAATGAAATTTAAAGACTTACTAAATAATGGGTCGTTTACTACTAACATTATTTAGAAAAATTAATAGTAAACTAAACTTGTAGATATTTCTTCTCGCGTATTTTTGGACAGGAGTTCGATTCTCCTCATCTCCACCAGATTGATAGGAAACTCGGACACTTTCGAGTTTAAGTAATAGATTACTAACTAGAAATAGTTAGTTTTTTTCTGCTTAAAATGAAAGGATGAGTGATGATTATGTTTGAGATAGAAACTAAAAACTTGAAAATAAGTGATGAACTAAATAGAAAGATAGATATAATATGTCGGTTTGCTTGTGTTAAATATGAATTTATACCAAGTAATATTAAGTCAATTAAAAACATTAATATTGCCTATGTAAAACCTCATATCTTAAAAGTTAAGGAAAATGATTATATAAAAAGGATTTAAAAATAAAATTAGAAGAAAAAGAAAGTTTCTTATTAGTAGCAAAAAATACAATAAAAGAGTTAAATAAAAAAAGTAATTGAACTTGAATTAAAAGTAGAATCATAGAAATAAAAAGTTAATGAAATTATAGATTTTATACCTAAAAGAGTAAAATGATTCCTTGGAAATATTTTAAAAAGTAAATATAATGATTTTGCAGATGACTTAAAAGAAAATAATATAATAACTGAAACAGAATATAAGCAAATATATGATTTGTCTATTAGGAAAGAATATAAAACAGAAAAGAAGAAAAATGATAGTTCTGAATTATAATGTAGATTTGATAGAATAATAAAAATTTGATAAAATGTATCAAATATGTTATAACAATGGTAGTTAGAAATTATTTGATATGAGGAGATTTGAAATATGCTAAAAGAAATCAATTGGAATGGTGAAAGTTGGATAGTAGATCCAAATACAAAAACAATATATAAAAAGGGTCAAATATATGAAAATGATTCGGAATTATTAACAACAGGGTTAAGAATTGGCAATTATTCATATAGTAATTTTGGAGATATTATATATTTCCAAAGAAATACTGATAATGAGTGTTTTAAAGTTGAAAATAATACTATTGCTAATATTAGTAAAGAGGAATATTTAGAGTATAAAAAAATGAAAAGGATTATTCCTGAAAATCCTGATTCAATAAGATATGTTATGAATTATGTAACAGCTATTATATGTGATGATATTTTAAAAAGAGAATATCAATTAAAAGCTTCAATACCAGTTGAAAAATCTAACGTAGTTCCAGTTGTTTATAAAAAATTTTCAGAAACTATAAAATCTAGAATTAAAGAAGTTACAACACATATAATGCTTTATCTTCCAGGTTACATTGATAGAACACAAGCAAAAAAAGCAATATATGAGTGTTTTATAAAAACTTTAGAAGAAAATCCGGAATATGTAAAAAATATAGAAAAAAATATTATTCAAGAAAATAAATATGTGTTTGATGCATTGGCAGAACAAATAAAGTCATCGATTGAAAGTAGAAGAATGAATGAAATTAGTCAATCTAGAAATTTACAAATGGGTGAAAAATCATTACATGAAAGAAATTATGATAGATTTCAACAAATAGCAAGAAATCGTATTTCTGAAAATAGGTATAAACCAACATTAAGTGAAATAACAGAAAAAGTTGAAGGTGAAAATAAAGGAAGAACAAAATAGTTCTTCCTTTTTATTTTGTTAACATGTATAATATATTTAGTTAGTAAGTTTATTACTTACTATCATCTTTTAGCCTTGGAGTTGTTAGACTTGCTCCTTACTGGCACCAGATTGAATTTTACTCGAACTTTTAATTCGAGAGTAATAAATATTAACTAGAAGTACCATCTATTTTTTTTGTTATTTTAGAATGGAAGTGATGAGTTACGAAAGAAGTTAAGGAATTAGAGTTTGATAAGGAAGTTTTAAAAAGAATTGAAATAATATGTAGATTTGCTTGTGTTAAACCTATAATAAGGCAAGGAAGTATTATCAATATTAAGGAAACTAACATTGCTTATGTAAGTCCACATATTATAACAATCAATGAGAATAATTATTTAATACTCAATGGAAGTGATATTGTATTTGTAAATGATTATTCTAAAAGTATTAAATTAAAGAATTTAGAAGTTCATATTAAAACAAATTAATTGTTTTAAAACTAGGCATGCAAAAAGGAAGTGCAATCCTAAGTCGTATTAGTAAGACAAAGGAGGCTTCAAATGAGTTGTGCCATATTTAAATGTAAAGGTATTAATACATTGAGTGGCTTATCTAATAGAGGGAAACACAACAAAAGAGAAAAAGAATCTTATAAAACAAATCCTGATATTAGAATAGAGGGTAGTCATAAAAACATTGAACTCATTAAATGTGATAAAGAAATATATTGAAAAATTTTATGATATTACAAAAAATTATCGTTTAGAATTTAATGAGAGAATGAAAAATGAAAGATCAGATAGAAAGAAAAGTTTCTACCAAATGGCAAATGATTCAAAAAGTGTTGTTGCAGATGAAATACTTTTTACAAGTGATAAGATTTTTTTTGATAGTTTATCTAAAGAAGAACTAATGAAATGGGCAAATACAGTACTAGATTTTGTTTATGAAGATATGGGTTATAAAAAACAAATCATTCATGCAACACTACACATGGATGAAAAAACTCCTCATATATTCATTTAGTTGTTATTCCACTAGTTAAAAAATTTGATAAACGAGTGAATAAAGAAAGATATTTTATTTCTAAAAAGACATATATCAAAATAGTATTCATCTAAGTGAATTACAAGATAAATATTGTAATCGATTAAATGAAAATGGTTTTAAACTAGAAAGAGGGCAAAAAAATACAGGTGTAAAAAATATTACTCCCAAACAACTAAAACAAGTAACAAGAATTTTCAATAAAGATTTAGATAATGCTAAATGGGAGCTTAATAGAAAATATATAACACTGATTAATAAAATGGAAAGCAAAACTAAAGGCATTTTAAATAAGAAAATAGTATTTGATTATGATACCTATTTAGAGCTCATGGAATATTTAAAACAAGCAAATGATGCAGTTAATAAAGTTGCTAAAAGTGAAGGAATTTATAAAGAATTAGAAAAAAAGATTAAATACTGCAAAGCATTTTTGGCTGTTAATGACGAAAAAGATAATGAAATAAAATATTTAAAGAAAGAACTTGAAAAAGTAAATACTAAATATGATTCTTTAAAAAGTTTTATTTCCAATTTATTTCAATTACTAAAAGATATATTTAAGAAAATATTATCTATCGGTACTGATAAAGAAAAAGATTTAGTTAGTGAGCAATTAAAAGAATGCTATGACAATCATTTATATAGAAAAAATGATATTAATGATATTGTTAAAGACACATCAAAAGAAATAGAATTAACAAATTATACCAAAGAAAAGGACTATGATTATTTTTAAAATCGTAGTCCATAAATACTAAATGGTGTCAATTTAGTAAACACACTTGTACATCAATATCATCAATGAACGTGTGAAATTATCTATTATTATTTTTTATTTGTTTTTTCAATTGACGTACTGATATGTCTCTAGTTTGTTGTTTATCAGCATAATAAGGTTTTAGAGAGTTTTCATCAACAAATAAACTATTAATACAGTAAGCTGATGTTGACATCATTAATCCACCTAAACGATAACCATCTTTTGTAATATCTTGATAAATTCTAATATAATCTAAAATTGAATTAAATCTTTCTAAATCAACATAACCACCATTTTTAATTTTTATTAAAACTGCGTTTTCTTTATAAAGTACATCGTCTTTATCAATATAACCAAAAGAATCACACCCAATACATTGATCCCCTATATATGAACTGCTACTAAATGTAGTATGAGTTTTAAATTTTGTACATTTTCTAATATCACCTATAAAAATCTGATCTGTTTTCATTTGTACTCCTCCTTTAATGATTTATTATATAGAAAAAATTAATAAAAAGCAATAATATTTGAGATATGTCACAAAAAAAGTGATATACTATAGTCAGTTAATAAATTATTACTGACTTATTTATTAGATTAGACTCAAAGAGTTATTGTACTTTTCTCTCTTGGACACCATTTGAAAATCTGTTCGAACTATTCGAACTTTGAATATATTTTCAGTCTGAAATATGACTGATTTTAATTTTATAAAAAATCCCCATCGGTAATTTTGATACTTGTGTCAAAAGACCTAAAAGGTTAAATATTTTTTCATAACAAAATATCTTTAGCAAATAAAACTTTTAGTATATCAATTATTATCTACTATTGAATTCAATTGTTTATAAATATCATTATTTTTTATTAACTCATCATGTTTTCCAACACATTCAATTTTACCATTATTTAAAACTATAAGATTATCTGCTATTTTCATTAAATCTTTATTATGGGTAATAATAATAAGTGTATGATCGCTTTTTAAATCATCTAATAGATTAATGATTTTATTAGTTGTGTTTGGATCCAATGAAGATGTAACTTCATCAAGTAATATTATTTCTGAAGTTGTAAGAAGTGCTCTAGCTAAAGATAATAGTTGTTTTTGACCTCCACTTATATTTGTTGCATCTTCTTTTAGAATAGTATTATAACCATCTGGTAATGACATTATAAAATCATGTATTCCAACTCTTTTACAGGCATCAATCTGTCTTTTTTTATTAGAGTCAATAAGTGATAAATTTGCTCTTATACTCATATTAAAAATAAAGGTCTTTTGATTTACAACACTAATGTTTGAATTATAAACATCTTTAGAATATTCATAAATATTTAAATCATCTATTAATATTTTTCCATTATCAGCTTTATACATTTTTAAAAGAAGATTATATTAAATTTTTATCATCTGGAAGTAGTCAATATTCATTAGACTTATTAAAAATACTTAATATTGATTTATTAAATAGCAATATAATAGAATCTGGGTTTAATGTAATGGCAGAAGATATAAAAGAATTACAAAAAGGTTTATCTTTATGTAAAAAAAATTTAATAAAGAAATAATTAGTGATATAATGTAATTAGTTAATAGTTGCTACTAATTATTTTTTTCTGGAATGTGTTAGACTTGCTTCTTACTGGCACTAGATTGACACTAAACTTGAACTTTTCGAAATAAAATAATATAAAAACAGCTATCAAATTAAATTGAAAGTAGTTTTATTTTGTGAATTTAATAACATACTTGCAAATTGACGAAGTCAATTTTGTAATTTATAAAATATTTTAGAATTGAGGAATAGAAAATATGTTTAAAGATATCAGTCTATACATTGATAATAATAAAGTTGATTTTGAGTATGAAACAGATAAAGATAAAGTAATTATTAAAACAATTGATGAATTAGAAATTGGAAAAAAA
The DNA here is from genome assembly GCA_934130005.1 of uncultured Bacilli bacterium. Taxonomy (GTDB): domain Bacteria; phylum Bacillota_I; class Bacilli_A; order RF39; family UBA660; genus OMSK01. Next base: position 52,693 of record CAKOXD010000009.1, on the reverse strand, counting down.
TTAAAAATTTTTTATGATGAAAACATATATGAGATTAAATTAAATAACAGTACAAAATTTAGTAAAGGCAAGGCTGGAGAGATAATTATTAATTTAGATGCTAAAAAATTGTCTTTTTCAGTAATATTAAAAAATAGTTTTTTTGTTAAAAGTGTTTATAAATATATAAATAAATTAATTAATAAAGATATACTTATTAATGAAATAAAAATATTTTTAAATTCTAAAATCGGAAAAAAATACAAAAAAGATTTGAATATTTTATTAGATAATATTGAAAATAAAGATAAATCTTTAGAAGAATTAATAATTAATAACGAAAATGAATATGAAAGAATAGTTGATTTAACAATCCATAATAAAACTTATATTGATATTGCTAAGAATATGAGTGGTTTAGAATTAATGTTGCTAATAACTTCTTACATTTTTGTACCATTTACACCAAATATAGATCAAAATTGTTTTAATGATCTAGTAAATGTGGCTAAAAACTATGATAATGCCTTAGAAAATATATGGCGCTTAGGAATGAATTATGATAGGAAAGGTTATAATTTTGATTTATTGGATAATTTCTTTGTAGATTCTAAAAATGTATATTATTTAGGTGAATATATAAGTAGTATTCATCAAACAAAACAAGAGAAAATAGTTAATACAATTATTAAAACAAAAGATAAAGAATTTATAAAACAAATTTTAGAAGATAAATTCATTGTAGATAATTTAGATGAACAATATAAAAACATTTTGGAATCTAGCATATAAAAGTTTTTCTACTTTTTTCATTAGGATATCACAGAGAAATCTGTTCAAACTATTTAAACTTTAAATATTTCAGACTGAAATATGACTGATTTCTTTGTAATCAAAATCCTTGCCAGTAATTTTGATGCTTGTGTCAAAATGCCTAGTGGACTAAATATTTTGTCAAAAACAAAATATATTTTAAAATAGAGATGAAAGTTTGTTGATAACTTTATATAAAATAGAGGTGCAATTATGGATTTTAAAGAAGAGTATAATTATAGATTAATATCAAAAGAAACTTTTGATTCAAAAATGTTGGAAATCAAAACATTTAATGATTTATATAGAAAATATAAAATTATTAAATATAAAAAGAATGATAAAATATGTTTTGATGAAATAATATTTGAAGAATTATTAGATAAAATAGAAAATATTATTAAAATTTATAATGCTGAAAAAATTATTTCTAGTTGTACTGGTTTTGATGGAAGATATGATAATTTAACCTATTATCATATTGAAGATTTATATTTTATTAAATTTAAGAATGATGACTTAGGTAACGATAATCAAAATGAGTTAATTATAGAAAAATTAAAAGAGAAGGGTATTTTATAGATGGAAAATGAATATATTGAAAATAAACAAAATAATCAAAAGTATAAAATACATGTTATACCATAGATAGAACTGATATTTATTAGATTCTATCTATTTTGATATAAGTGTCCAAAATATGTTCTTATATCGCACCAAATTTATATTACTAGAAAAGCTAGAGTAGTAAATTAATAAATAAGAGAGGTGATACAAAAAATTATGACACTGATAATAATTGAGTTATTATCCTATTTAAGTACATTTATTCCTTCATTTATGTATGAAGAAAAACTATTATTATTGTTAGGATACAAAAATTATAAAATAAAACTAAGGTGTCCTAAAGAATTTAATATGATATTATTAACTACTTTTTCCCAATAATGAGAAAAAGTACTAATAAAATGTTATTCTATATGAATTGCTTAATTTTTATAATCCCAATAGTTAATTTTTTTCAATTCTTTAATAATAGGAAATAAAAATTTCAATAGTGTGATTTCAATGCTGAAATCTAAAAACATAATAGTGAAAATGAATGATGAAGAAAAATACGTTTATAATGAAATAAAAAAATGGATAAGATATATTTTATATTATTTAACTCAATGGATATTTATAATACAGAAAAAGAAAATAAAGTGAAAAAATTAAAGCTATAAATAATTATTAAAATGTAGTAATAATCAAATTTTCTGTATAAAAAATTTTAAACCATCTAGCACTTAAACATCCTATTGTTACAATTTGTAAGAATATCTAATTGTCTAATAAAAATATAAAAAATGATGTGTTGTCTTAATAAAATAGATATTTTTGAAGTAAATTTAGTTTATCTAATTATTTTTGGTATTATCAGTCTTGAAAAATGTAAACAATTAGTATTTGATAGTGATTATATCAGAAATTTGCTTGAACAACACAAAAAAATAGCGGGAAATCCTTATTTAGAATATTATTATAATGAAAAAAAAGAAACAACATCAATACAAACTGAAAGTGATAAATTACTTATTTTAACATGTACACCATCTTTAATAGTCAAAAAAGATAAAGTACCTGTTATTAGTGATAAAGAAACACCAGAATATAGATCTTATTAAAATTTACAAAGTGATATTCTAATATTAATCATCTTTTAGGAAAAGCTATAAATTTCTATGTTATTTGCGTTAAATTGATTGATACTTAAACTTTTTAGTTTTTAAATACTTAATCCTATGGTATAATGTTTATATAAATTAATTTGATTGTATTGATTATAAGTATAACTGTATATTGAAAAATAATACTTATTAATAGGAGGAAATATATGATAGATAGATACGCTGAGTGGAGAAAAATTAATTTTTCTGATATTACTGATTTTGATCCTGAAAATTTTATTTTTCTTACTCATTCTTTACCTAATGAAGATTCAAGAGATTTTTTTAAAACGCAAATTTCAAATACAAAACTATTTTCTGATAATCAAAATTTTGATTTATCTAAATTTCCCTTTGCAATAAAAAATAAAAAAAGAATTAGTTGTGCACTTACCTCTTCTAAAAATTGTTATACATATGGTAGAATTGGTTACATTGTTAGTTCTCCAATTGAAAATATATTATACATTGGACAAGCTTCATTTAATGAAACAAATGATGAACTAAGGAACAAAGATTTACTTAGTCCAGAAGATGTTTTCGATGGTAAAGTATTATTTAATGAAGTGGTACTTGAAGGTAGTACAATGTATGGAGTTGTTAAGCCATTAGCTATTTTCATCAATTTAACAGATGCATCAGTACTTGAACAATATATGGTTATGCAAAAATTAAATGAAATAGAAGAATCTACATTTGGAATGTATCCTGTTTTAGATTTAACTAATAATAAATTAGAATTGAAAAAGTCTGGAAAATCAAAATAAATAGTTTAGAAATTATTGTTTTATTTCTTTCTTTATGGCAACATATGAAATTTTGTTCAAACTAATAAATAAAAAAAGTGAATACCCAACTTTTACAAATCTAGTATTTATCACAACTAATTAGTTAAGTACTTAATCTAATGTAGATTGAGTACTATTTTTTTATATATGAAGAATGATAATTAAGTTATAAATGACAATTAAATATGCCTAGAATCTACTAATATTGATTATGAATTATATGAAAATAAAGTTAACAGTTTTTTATATGATATAATTAGTTGTAGAATACAAGATAATTTTAATATTTTTTAATTTAGGCAATATATAAGAATCTATTAAAATTATAATACATAGAATCAATTAAAAATCGTAGAAAGTTAAATATTATATTCGTAATAATAATTTAATAAAAAAATGTAAATAAAATGTTATATTTACTAAATATATTATAAAATATGATATAATATATTTAGTTAAAATATAAGGATAAGGTGGCGAATTTTAATGGAAAATATTGAAAGAATAATAAATGCTAAAAATAGAGTTTTTCAAACAAGTATTTCATTTGGAAAAGATAATCCTATTTCGATGAGTACAGATAGTAACCATGTTTATCGAGTTACAGGCTCTTCTCAAATAGATGATATTATTAATAGTGGGTATGTTAGACCACCTTTAGGTAAAGCAAAAGGTGGACATATAGGAGAAGTTTTTTGGACTCAAGGAAGTGACAAATTATTTTTCTATGATAAAAGATCTGTTTTAGAAACAAGTACTGATATATTAAGAGAAAATGGTCAAATAGGAGCTATTGCGTTAGATAAATTAACTGCTGTTTGGATGTATGATGAACAACAAAATAAATATGTTAATAATATTCAAGCAGTCAGAAATGCATATAATCAAATGCATCCAGAACAAGAACAAATTTTAGAATTAAAAGAACTAATATCAGCTTATAATAGTCGAATAAACATATTACTTGCAAATATACAACCATATATGCAAATACCAAAAGTTAGTCAAGAAATATCAAAAATTATAGAAAAAAATAATGAAATTAATTCATCAGAAATAATTGATAGTTTAAATGATTATAAAGCAGTTGTTGAAATTAAACAATCATTGGTGTCTTATCTAGAAAAAGCAAATAACTTTATAAAAGATAATATTGATAAGAAACAAAGTTCAATGGTTGAACAAACGCAACAGGAACAAATGACTAGTAGCAGAAGACATATTTAATCTATAAATAATTGAGATATAATATGAGTCATTTTTTTAGATATTTAAATAATGATTAAAAAAAATCAAACATCTAAAAAGATTTTGAATTATTTTGTTAAGATATTATTATTAAATTTGTTTAAATTATTTGAAATTTAAATGTATTTCAGTCTAAAACATGGACTGATTTTTATTTTTTATAGAATTTTTTATATTAATATCTAAAAAAATTTTATGTTAAAATTTGCATAAATAAAACTTTTGTGATAGTATATACAACAATTAAAAAAGGGGGATTTAAATGACAACAAAATTTCAAAATATAAAATGGCAATTATATAATTATAAATCAAAAATGTTATTAATATATGGATTAAAAAATGGCTATATTGCACCTTATGATGATGCCTTGATAAAAAAATTAAGAACTATTTATTATGGTGGTATTCCAGCATCTATAACATTATTATTTAATGGAATGTCTAATGGATACTGCTATGATAGAGCATTATTAATGTCTAGAGCTTTTTTAGATGGAGAGGATGATGTTCAACTTTTGTATGCTACAGTAGATAGTTTAAAATTAAATCCACAATTTGCTAATAGTAGTGATCCATCTTTTGCAGATCATTGTATTGTAGAAAGAATTACAAAAGACGGAAAACATTTAATATATGATACTTCATCTGGTTTTGTTTATGATAAAAAAATATATTGGTTAATTGAAAATCCTAAAGTTAGACATATAAATAATAAGAAATCTATAATAGAATTTGTTAAGTCTGAAGAATCTTATCATCCAGAAGATATTGAAAAAGATAAATATGTAGCACCTTTAATATTACCAATGATTGAATCTTCTTATGAAAATCCAAAAGAAATATATTCTCTTTTAGGAGTATTACAAAGAGAGATAGAGCACTTTAAAAAAGAAATTAATTACGATGAAATATGTCAAGAGATAAATGATGATATGAGAAAAGTGATGGTAAAAAAATAAAATTTGGTAAAAATGAAATAAAATATTTGAAATTAGTGCATAAAAAAGTTAAAGATTAATAAATTAAGAAGGTGTTATATGTCTAAAATTAGTAATGTGTTAACAATGCTTGAATATTTAAGCTCAGGTAAAAAATATAGTATATCAGAATTATCAGAAAAACTAGAAGTTACTCCAAGAATGATTAGAGTTTATAAAGAAGAAATAGAAAAAGCAGGAATTTATATTGATACAATTAAAGGACCTTATGGAGGATATGTATTAAATCAGAATATAAATGTTCCTAAAAGATTTATTACACCAAATGAAATTAATGTAAAAAATAAAGATTTCTTAAACTTAATAAATAAAGCAATAAAAGAAAAAAGAAAATGTATTATAGAATATTATTCTAAAAACGAAGAGAATATATCAAAAAGAATTATTCATCCTTATGATTTGATTTTACTTGGTAATGAATGGGGAGTAGCAGCATATTGTGAATTAAAAGAAGAAGTAAGACATTTTTATATTAATAGAATAAAAGAAATAAAATTATTAGAAAATTTTTATAACTGACATATATATTTCCTCTTCTTTTGTTAAAATAAAATTAACAAAGAAGAGGTTTTATAATGATAAAAACCTATTAATTTGAAGGAGAATATTGTATGGAAGACTTAACTTATATAACAGGAAATTATGGAAAATATATTTCAGTAAAAGAAAAATTCGAAAAAGCAGGAATTACTATTAACTATTTTAAATGTGATTTAGATGAACCAGATATTAATGATATTGAATTTATCTCTAAAGAAAAGGCAAGACAGGCATTTGAAAAAATTGGTAGTCCTGTATTTGTTGCTGATTCTGGATTTTATATTGAAAATTATCCTGATAATCCAGGATACCCTGGTGCCTTTGTAAAAAGAAGTGGTGTAAGTTCTAATATAGAACAACTTTTAGAAACTATGAAGAATGTAAGTAATAGAAATTGCTATTTTCTAGATTGCCTTACTTTCTTTGATGGTAATGAATATTATCAATTTCTAGGAATTAGTAAAGGTTCTTTATCAAATGAATTAAGAGGACATGAAAATAAGAAAGCAAAGTCAAACTTATGGTATGTTTTTATTCCAGATAATTGTATAAAAACATTGGCTGAAATATCAGATGAAGAAAGAAATAATAGAAAAGATAATAGAACAAGTGCTACAGATCAATTTATTAAATGGTATACTCTTAAATATAAAAATATATCTAATAATAAAAATTATAATACATTGACTTTTAGAAGATAATTCCTAAATAATAAAATTATGATATAATAAATTAGACGAGACGGAAAATATTTAGGAGGTAAATATGAAATTATTAATAGGACTATCTAATGGTGGTTTTGCAAGTGAAAGTAAGAATTACAAAATGTGTATAGTTGATGTTGATGAAGTAACATCAGAAAAGTACTATAAAAATGAATGGATTGATTTAGATATAGATAAATTAAAAGAGTGTTGTAATATAAAAGTAGATGTAAATAACTTTAAATCTATTGAACAAGATCCAAAAGAATATTTAGAGGCAGAATTTGATGTGAATAAATTAATTGGTTTTGGAAGAAGTGATAATGATTTTCAAATAACTAATGTTTATTATGATGAAAATAACCAGCCTCAATTATTTCGAATAGTAAATTCTAGTGGGGATGTATCTATGCATGATATTTCTGAATTAGAGTATAGAAAAGATTCAAGTATATATGGTCAATTATTAGATAAATTACCAAATTTTGTAAGAAAAGAATCCTTATCTGATGCTTATAATTGGTGGAAAGCTAAAGATGAAGCCGGGGCAAAAATTGAATGTAGATGGATTTCGGGACAATTTGAAGTTTATGAAAGTATGCCCGTTAAATTACTTTATCATTATTTGATTGGTGTAAAAGGTTTTAAAGTTGGGTATCATACAACAACGGAGATAACTGAAGATTATTCATCAGAAATTCTACATGAATACTTGTTATTTAAGGATACTGTAAATATAAAATTAGAGGAAGCTGTTCCTAAAGAACAAAATGAGCATAGTTTATATTCGGTTGATGAGTATAATATATTTGGAGAGAAAAATGACCCATATCCTATCAAAAGAAAAATTGGTTATTATGGGGCAACTATGGCAATGATATGTTCTAGAGAAAATTTTCCAACATTTCCAACATTTGATAATAGACCAACATTATTTGGAAAATATGATGAAAATGGTCTTATTATTGAATTAGATTATAGAGGAGGATTAATAAATGCATATAACAAAATTGAAGAAGCAGGATGTATTCAAAAAATTTGGCGTTTAGGAGAAGATAATAGCTTTTCTGGAGGAACAGAATGTAACATAATTCCAAATGAACTAGCAAATTTAAGTGCTAGATTACAAAGTGAAAAAGAAAATACCATATATGGACATGTTATGTCAGCAACTCATGGACATTGGTCAACATTTAATACTGATAATTGGATGAAAACAATTGGTTTTGCACTAAGCACACAATACTATTCATCTGAATTTAAACAACAAATTATGCCTATTCTAAATTCTTATCAAGATTATTATATTAAAAATCTTAGACAATTAATTGAAGAAATGGGTGCTAAAGATGCTTTAGAAGCAATGAGATGGACAAAAGTTGCTTCAAAAAATGTATTAAAACTAATTTCAAATGTAAAAAGTGATAGTAGTATACAAAAATCTAATATAGATGTTGTTGAAGAAATGAGCAGTTTATTTAAATTTAAAAGAAATAACTATGATTTACCAGATTGGTTACAAATATATTCTCCAGATACTATTGAATGCTTAGGTGGAGTTGAACTACTTAAACAAACAATTACTATTAAGGGTGAACAAGAAGCAAAAGAACTAATCTCTGTCTTGGCAGAAGGTATTGAGTCAGATAAAAGAGCTGAATTTAGAGGAACAAATGAAAGATTTATAAAACCTAATGAAATAATTTCAGAACAATTTAAAATAGAAGAAACAGATACTATAAATGAATCTATTAGTAAAAAAAGATAATCATAAAATAAAAGATGAACAAACCTTGTTTATCTTTTATTTATAAATATATTACACTACAGAAAAATATAAATAAGGAATTATATTGTAGATATAATAGTTATAGTGTATAATAAATTATACATATATTTTGGGGGAATAATTATGAAAGTAGTATTGAAAGATAGTGAGTATAAAACTAAAGATATTAATTTGATAGATGGAGATAAAACCTTATCTATATTATTTGCTGGTACAGGTGATTTATATTGGATTATAAAAAATAGTAATCATACTGAAGAAGATTATGATTGTTTTGAAATATCAAAAGAAAATTATCAAGTATATTTATTATTCGAAACATTACTGAATGATATTAGAACAATAAATATTTTTGATAAAACTTCATATATAGAATATATAGAAACTGATGAAGAAAAAAAGAGATATAGGATGTTTAATAAATCTTATTATAATGATTTATATGATGAAGATACAAACACTATAACATGGGTATCAGATGAAAATGGTTTTGAAGTAGCTAATATGGTAACTATAAAAAAAATAGATGATAAATTTTTAGTAGAATTTAAAAAACAACCTTATATTGATGGATATGAAAGAGAAAGTAATATACAAGGAATAATAGGAATAAGATTTCGTAACTCAGGTAGTAGATATGAACCATTTAATATAGTATTTATGAGAATGTTTGATAAATTGCAACAAATAGATGATGTAAATGATTATGGTCATCAAATGCATATAGAAGAGTATTTATATCAAAAAGAAACTATAAAAAAATTAATTAAAAAATAAAGAAAATATTTATTGGAATAAGTTTTAAATATAGCTATAAAAACAGAAAATAAAATAATTATAGAAAAAATATATCAGATTTAAATAAATAAAAAAGATAATAAATAAAGTAATAAGAAAGTGATAAAATGAAAGAAAATATAAGAAAGTTTAAAATAGAAGATTGGAAAAAAATAAAAAAAATATATAAAAATTCTTTTCCAAAAGAAGAACGATTTCCTTTTTTATTATTATACTTTAATATTTTAAGGAAAAACTCAAATTTATATGTTTTAGAAATTGATAATCAAATTAATGGGTTTATTGATGCAATATATTATAAAAATATGATATTTATCTTATATTTAGCAATTGATAAAAAAAATAGAAACTTAGGATGTGGAAGTAAATTGTTAAATTGGTTTTTAAAAGAAAATCAAGATAAAAATATTTATCTTAATATAGAGGAAGTTAATACTAAATTTAATGATTATGAATTAAGAAAAAAAAGATTAAACTTTTATCAAAAAAATAATTTTTATTTAACAAATTATTTAGGTGTAGAAGATGGTGGTAATTTTAATATTATGAGTGCTAATATTTTAGCAAGTAATAATAAATTTGAATTAGAAGATTATATAGAATTAGATAAAAAAATTTCCGAATGGTATTTTAGTAAAGAATCAAAAATTAAGGAAAAAAAATAAATATACTTTATTAGTTACTCATGTAAGAATATCAAGAGTAATATACTGGTATTTTAATGGGGTACCTGAAAATGGAAATTTATCAGATATTAACGAAAATTATAAAATATATATAATATTTATTTAAATTAAAAGATAATTATAAAAGATATTTGTCTTTTTTTTTATAATATTAAAATATATATGTTATAATTACTTATGAGGTGTTTTTATGAAACTATATGTTATTAGACATGGTGAAACAGAGATGGGTAAAATGAAAATTATAGCAACAGAAGATGAACCATTAAATGATAATGGAATAAAACAAGCAATTACAGTTGGTGAAGAAATTAGAAAATTAGATATAGATGTAATATATTGTTCACCTATTGAAAGAGCAAGGCAAACATTAAAACTTTTTAATTTGAATAATAATATACCTGTAATAATAAATGAAAAGATAAAAGAAAGAAATATGGGAATTTACGAAAAAATACCTTTTGATGAATTAGAATGGGATGAATTTTGGAATTATAATTCTAACAAAAAATATCCTGAACTAGAAACGATGAAAAGTGTTTATTTAAGAGTATCAAGTTTTATAGATGAAATAAAAAAAGATAATAAAAATGTTTTATTAGTAACTCATGGTGGAATTTCAAGGGCAATATATTGGTATTTTAATGGAATACCTGAAAATGGAAATTCATCAGATATTAACGAAAATTGTAAAATATATGAATATAATTTATAATATTTATTTAAATTAAAAGATAATTATAAAAGATATTTGTCTTTTTTTTTTATAATATTAAAATATATATGTTATAATTACTTATAATGGAATGGTGAATTATGGAAGATGTAAATTATAAAAGAATAAATAGAAGTGTAAATATATATCCTTTATTTTTAGGATTAACTGCAGATTTAATTTTTTGGATTGCTATAAATACTTTATTTTTAACAACAGTAAAAAATATGAATGCATCCCAAATTAATCTTATAGAAGCAATAGGAACAGCAGTAGGAATATTATTTCAATTTATTATAATTAGAATTGTTAGAAAAATAGGAAATTTAAATTCAGTTCGATTAGGTACAATATTATTATTTTTTTCTGTTTTATTGAATATGATATCAACAAAATTTATTGGATTTTTAATAGCAGAATTATGTTATGTTATAGGATTTGTATTTAAAAATATGGATAATGTAATATTAATCAAAAATTTAAATTACTTAAATAGATCAGAAGAATATATATATTATCAAACAAAAGGAAGTGCTATATATTCTTTTATCACACTAATAATTTCTGCTATATCAGGCTTTTTATTTAATATAAATCCATATATTCCAATGATAATCTGTTTAATAATCTGTTTTAATAACTTTTTTTTAACATTTTTTATGTATGAAGTACCTATTAATAAAATAGAAGATAATAAAACTAAAAAAAATAATTCAAAATTTAATAAGGAAATAATTTTAATGTTAATATTGTATGGATTATTCTATTCAATGATTGCTTGCGGACAAAAAAACAGTAAATTGTTTATTCAATTTGATATGCAAAAGTTTTTAAGTATTGATAAAGTAGCAATATATATGAGTATTTTTATATTTATATCAAGAATAGCAAGATTAATGTCTAATTTAATATTTATGAAAGTATATAATAAATTTAAAAAGAATTTAATATTTATTTTAGAAGCTTTTTTGATTCTTTCATTCTGTTTTTTATTAATAGGAAACTTTTTAAATAATATAATAGGTATTTGGATTATGGCTATAGGCTTTTTTATATATTTATTTATAAGAGACCCTTTTAGTAATTATATGAGAAGACTAGTATTTGATCATACCAGTGAATTAGTTCATGATAAAGTGATTAACTATTTAAATTTATCTAGAAAAATATTTAGTTTAATATACAGCTTAATAGTTTCAATAACACTTTTAAAATTAAACTATACATATGTTATGTTATTGTTACTATTTTTATCAATTAGTTTTATTATATTAATAATTAAAATTTATAATTTAGTAATAAAAAGTGAAAATTTGTGAAAATTATATAGAATATACTATTTTTTATGTATAATTAGTTAGAATGGAGTGAACTACAATGAATAAAAATTGGAATTTAAATAGATTAGAAAATCAAGCAATAAATAATCAAAATTATGATGAATTTGTGTTGGAAGAATCTAAAATACTTGAACTTAAAAATTTAAAAGTACTAGATATTGGATGTTCAAATGGTTTTAAAACTAAAATGCTATTTGATAAATATGATAATATAATTCATATAAATGGTATAGATATTGATGAAAAAGCAATAAAAGAAGCAAGACAAAAATTTAAAGATAATCAAAAATATACTTTTGAATTAAAAGGTATTGATGATTTAGATACTAATAATAAATATGATATTATAAATTTATCATATGTTTTACAACATTTAAATAATCCAGAAGAAATATTAAGGAAATTAAGAAAATTATTAACTGATAGAGGAATAATAATTATTAAAGTTCCAGATGATAGTTTAAAAGCTTGTTATCCCAATAATGAATTATTAAAAGAAATATTTAAATTATATGATGAAGATCTAATAAAAAAATCTTCTATTACAAAATATACAGATCGTTATATAGGAAAAAAAGTATATAATTATTTAATTAATAATGATTATAAAAATATAAAACTATATTATTCTATTACAGATACAATAGGAAAAAGCTTAGAAGAAAGATTAAATATTTTTGAAAGTAACATTGCATTTAGAAAAAGAATTGATTCGAAATATAATGAAGATTTAAGTTTAAAAAAGATGCAATTATTGTTAGATGAAATGAAAGAAAATTTTAAAAAAGATGATTTTTACTATACAATGACAGTTTTATATTATATTGCACAAAAGTAAAATTATATAATATTTATTAAATTATGATATAATTATATAAGAAATAATTTATAAACTAGGAGGTATTTAAATGGGAATTTTATATCATGGAAGTTCTATATCTGGAATTAAAAGATTAGAACCTAGAAAATCTACTCACGGAACTTATGTATATGCAACACCTTATAAAGAATTAGCAATTATTTTTTCTGGTAGATGTGGAGATGATATGACTTATACTCTATATAGAGAAAAAGAAAATGAACCATGGAAAATAGTAGAAAGAATTCCAAATGGATTTGAAGCCATGTATTCAAATGAATCATCATTATACACACTATCTGATGAAACATTTAAAGATATTCATACTGGATTTTCAGAAGTAGTATCAGAAGTAGGAGTTAATACTAAAAGTGAAACACATATCATAAGTGTTTATAATGCCATTAAAGAATTAGCTAATCAAGGTAAAGTTGAAATTTATAGATATCCAACTAGACCTAAAAAAATACCAGTAGATGATTCAGATTTGATTCAAAAAGAAATAAATCAATGTAATAGAGATAATAAACCAATTACTAAAGATAGTTTTAAAAGAGTTCTATATCTACATCCTAATTTATTAGATAATATAAATAGAGTATTATTAAAAAATAATGAAGAAACTTATAATGTTAGTGATCTTGTTAGTATTTTTGAAGAATATTTAGTAAGTCAAATGCTAGAACCATCTAGAGAACAATATATAAAATCTGCTGTTATATCACTTTCAAAATATTATCCATATCTTATGAAAGATATAGAAGAAAAATTAAGTATTTTAGAAAAAGATAAACAAGAAAAAATAAATTTTATTTTAAAAACATTAGAAAAACAATTACCTGATTTTCCAAAAGAATTTATTGAACAAGTTAAAAAATTTTATTTAAAAGATGAAAGAAGTTATACAGAAATTTGTAATGAAATTAATAGTCAAATAAAAAAAATAAAAGAAATGGAAAAATTAACATCTAAAAATATTCAAGAAGAAGTTTTAAAAAATAGTATTTTAATGATTGGCCCAATGGGAATAGGAAAATCGACAATATCTAATCTAATGAGTTCATTATTAAATATACCTATCATTTCCTTAGATGATAGAAAAAAATTAGTAACTTATTATAGTAAAAGAAAAGAATTTAGTAATTTTAAAGACTTTGAATTTTTTCTAACAAGCAGTGTTTTGACAGAACTAAAAGAATCAACCATAATAGATTTTGGAGCTGGACATTCTATTTATGAAAATCCAATAATGTTTTATGAATTTAAAAGATTAATAAGTAAATTTGCAAATATTGTTTATATGATTCCTAGTAAAGATAAAGAAGAATCTATAAAAATATTAAATGAAAAACTTACATATAGAAATCCAGATGAAAGAGTTGTAAACGATAATAAACATTTTGTTAATATGCATTGTAATGATGAAGTAGCAACTATTAAAATATATACAAAAGATAAATCGTCAGAAGATATATGTAGAGAAATTATAACTAAAATTCAAGAAAAAAAGTTTAATAAATCAAGTTCAGTAGACAACTATTATAAAAAGTAGTAAAATAAATAGAAAAAATCATTAACAGGGGGAAAAATAATATGATTTGTACAAGTAACTATAAAGATTATAATTCAGATAACTATACCACTTATTCAATTTCTGGTGATCGTGGTAAAAGCGCTAATTATCAAGGTAAATGTTATCCAAAATTGACTCCAAAATTAGCTTTTTGGAAGACATGGTTTAATAATATAGGCATAATTTCTGAAATAGATAATAATAAATATTATATAGAAGAATATTGGAATCAAGTATTATCAAAATTAGATCCAGAAGAAGTATATAGAGAACTTGATAATTCAATATTACTTTGCTATGAATCTAATGAAGAATTCTGCCATAGACACATTGTTTCAGCTTGGCTTGAAATAACACTTGATATAAATGTTCCAGAAATAACAGTAAAAGATTTTAACATAAAAGAAATGGAAAAGCCTATATATATTAAAGAATATTTAGAAGAAATAATGAGAAAAAGTCAAGATATGAAAGGATTTAAATCATTAAGGGCACTATATCTATACGAAAAAAGTGAAAAATTAGAAGCAAAAGCAAATGAATTAGAAGAAAAAACTGGTAAATGTTATGATAATTATAGACAAAATGCTAGCTTTTTGAGAGCTGATGCTGATATGGAAGAAGAAAAATATAGAAGATTAGAAAAAAGAAAAGTTAGATAAATCTAACTTTTTTATTATAAAACTATATATAAAATAATACTAAAAATGGTATAATCATATCATGAGGTGATATTATGAGTTTATATGATAAAATTATTAATAATAAAGAATACATAGATACTGTAAAACAAATAGAAAATATGAAATTTATAACAGATGGTAAATGGGATTGGGAACATGGATTAGGTCATTATAAACGTGTTGCTTATATGACTAAAGAAATATTAGAACAACTTAATGCATCACAAAGAACGATCGAACTTGGAATGGCTAGTGCACTTTTACATGATTTAGGACTCATAAAAGGTGCTAAAACCGATCATGCAGTAGAAAGTAGTAAAATATTTACCAATTATATCGATCCTAATGATATTACCAAAGAAGAAGAAGAAATTTTAAGACAAGCAATTAAAGATCATTCAAAAGGAAATGATATCAAATCATTAGTAGGTTTAAGTCTAGTATTAGCTGATAAACTAGATGTTGTTTATAAAAGAACAGAAAATTCTAGTATTCAAGATGAAATGAATAAAGAAATTCAAAAAATAAGAAACGTTCAAATTAAAATAGATGATAAAAATCTTATAGTTAATTATGAAACAATCAATAATTTTGATATTAATATATTAAAAGATTGGCCTAAAGCAATTTCTATACCATATAAAATTGCAAGTATATTAAATAGAAATTATGTTTTTTTAATTAACAATGATAAAGTAGATATTTCAGATTTTATAAACGGAAACCCAAAAACATATAAAAAAATATAGAAGGTGAAGTATGAAGGTTGAAGAATACTTCTTAAAACAAAACTTTGAAAAATTAATAGAAGAATTTTTTAGATATACTCTAATAAATGAATACGAAATATATAATGAATTTAGTTTTCAACATGAATTAGGTTTCTTTTTAAGAAATAAATTTATAGATAATACGACCGATTATAAAGAATATAAAATAGAATTTGAAAGAAATACTAAATATTTTGACATAAATTATAAACTTATAAAAAAAGAAATAGATATATCTATATATAATAACTATAATAGATTTGCTATTGAATTAAAATATCCATTGAATGGAAGATATCCAGAAGAAATGTTTGACTTTATAAAAGATATTAAATTTATTCAACAGTTAAAAGATACAAATAAATTTAATAAAACTTATTCTATAGTGCTGGTAAATAAAAGAGGAAAAGGAAGACCTTTTTATATGGGAAATCATTTAGGTAATAAAGATATTGATATATATAAATATTTTAGAGGAGATAAAGAAATATTAAGAGGAAAAATCTTAAAACCAACTGGTTATAATAAATACATAATTGATTTAAAAGATAAAGAATATAAATTCTTATGGAAAGATACAGAAATATATTCTAATAATGGAAGAAAATATAAAGAATGTAAGTATTACATAATAAATAGTATATAGGGAGTTTTTAGTATGAAAGAAAGAAATTTTAAAACAAATATTAAAAGAACATGGAAATATATTAAATTAGCTAAATTTAATTTATTAGCTTATGCTTTAGTAAGTATTACAGAAGCAATTATAAGTGCAATAATACCATTATTATCTGCTAAAGTCATTTTGAATATTACTGATGGTATTATTAGCCAACTATTATTAGCGGCTATATCAGTTTTAGTAGTAGAATTAATACTTTATATAATGGTGTTTTTTAAAGGATTTTTTTATCAAAAAATATATTATAAAACATTAATTGGTATTCAAAAATCTATAGCTAGCGAAATACTTAAATTAGAAATAGAGGAAATAGATAAAAATTCATCTGGCCTATTTATTGATAGACTAAATAAAGATACTCAAGATATAGCAGGCCTTTTTATGGAATATGCATATTGGCTATCATATATAATAACAAATGTAGGAGTTTTAATAACAGTTTTAGTATTAAATAAATATATGTTTATATATGCTTTAATTACATCAGTTGTTATATATTTTGTAAATAAAAAAAGCTTATCAAAACAATATGAAGTTCAAAAAAAATTAAGAGTAATGCAAGAAAATAAAACAGGATTAACTAGTGAACTTGTTAGAGGAATAAGAGATATTAAAGTACTAAATGCTAGTAAAACAATATTAAAACAAACAACAGATAAAATAGAAGAAACAGTTAAAGAACAAGTACATATTATGAATATAAGAAGATTTTATAATTATCTAGAAAATAATATAAGAGCAATATCAGACTTAGGATTAATAATTATAGGATGTTATTTATACAATAAATCATTATTAACTATTCCAGTATTTGTAATAATTTATAATTATCAATCAAAAATAAAGAACCTATTAACAGGAATAGTTCAAATAGTAGAATATAATAAAAAATTCACAGTTGCTGCAGATAGAGTTTATGAAGTAATAGAAAATGATAAATTTAAAAAAGAAAAATTTGGAAAAATAGAAATACCAAAATTAGAAGGAAATATTAAATTTCAAAATGTTGATTTTGCTTATTCTAAAACAAAAATATTAGAAAATATGAATTTTGAAGTAAAACCTAATGAAAAAGTTGCATTCGTTGGAAAAAGTGGAGTAGGTAAAACAACAATACTTAGTTTAATTGCTAAATTATATGATGTAAAGAAAGGAAAAATATTATTAGATAATTATAATATTAATGATTTAACTTGTAATACTATAAGAAATAATATGTCAATTATTACACAAAATCCTTATATTTTTAATTTTTCAATAAAAGATAATTTATTACTTGCAAAAGAAAATGCAACAATGAAAGAAATAAGAGAAGCTTGTAAATTAGCATGTATTGATGATTATATTATGTCATTACCTGATAAATATGATACTATGGTTGGTGAAAATGGAGTAATTTTATCAGGAGGCCAAAAACAAAGAATAGCAATCGCAAGAGCACTAATAAATAAAACTGAAATAATTTTATTTGATGAAGCGACAAGCGCATTAGATAATGAAACTCAAAATAAAATAAAAAAGGCAATTAATAATTTAAAAGGCGAATATACAATATTAATTGTAGCACATAGACTATCTACAATTATTGATTCAGATAAAATCTTTGTAGTAGATAATGGAAAAATAATAGATAGTGGTTCACATAAAGAATTATTAGAAAAATGTGATTTTTATAAGAATTTATATAATAAAGATTTTAAAAGTGATAACTAATATATGTTAGAAATTAAAATTTTATTGTAACTATTAAGGAGTAATACTATGAATAATGAAATACTTAAACCGATAAAAGTAACATCAATAATACTACTTATAGAATTTATATTCTTATTTTCTTTTTTTAAATTACAATTTAGTAATTATGATAAAAATCTTTTTGAAGTAAAATTAAATGGAATAGAAATGAATTGTTTTTATAATGAAAAATATAATAATGGATTATTAATTAAAGCTGGAACAGGTGGTTATAATTCAGTTGAAAATAGAGTTAATGAAATTGAATTGGATGATAATATAAATTTAATAGTTAATGAATATGAAGTGTATTATAAAAGTGGTAATAGAAAACAAGATACAACAGGATGGTTAAAAAGTGATAACTATAATTATAAAAAAGTTAACAACTCAAATGTAAAACTTAAAATTACTAGAATGAATAAAACTTTGTATGATGGCCCTTATATCAATGATCTAAGCAATATCATTAATGAAAAGGGTAGATATTATATTCATATTTATTCGAAAAGAAAAGATGGAATATTTATTAATATAAATACACATATCAGTTTTAACGTTGTAGTAGGAGGTGGAAATCGTGTTTAAATTACACCTTAATAAATATATATTTTATTATATAATAGGATTTATAATTTTGATTTTTATAAATTATTTAATTATAAATTTATATAATGATTATCAAATAAATAAAAAAAATGAATATGATTTTTCCTATTTAGATTCAACTTTAAATGATATTTATAATATAGATCCATCTTTATTTAAATTCAATGGAAATGAAGCAATATTAGAAATGAGTGATTTACTTAAACCAATAACAAATGGTAATGATACATTAATATTTGGAGAAGTACCTATTAATAAAGAACAAGATCAATGTGTTGGTTATATAATTGTAAAAAAAATAAATGATTCATTTAAGTATGACTATTCTCATATATGTGATAAAGTAGATTATTAATTATAATGAACTTAAATTTTTGAAAAGTACTCGGCATTCTAATTGAGTATTTTTTTTATTAAATTTAATATATTTTATAAAAATACAATAATTTAATGATATAATATTTATATAGAATAAGCCTTAATATAAGTGGTGATATTATGAGTAGAGATGAATATATAGAAGAATACATTAGAAATATTGCTAGAAATAATCCTAATTTTTTTACAGAAGAATTAATTCAACAAGCAATTCAATGTTTTAAAAGTGATAATGATAGTTTGTCTACGTTAAAACAAAAAATTGATGAATTATCTAGTAAAATAATCAAAAGAGAACAAAAACAACAAAGTTATTTAGAATCCATGCAACAAAAATTTAACAATAATAAATATATTAATACTTCTATTTTAAATTTAAATTTAGCACTCCTAAGTTATAATCAAATGGAACAACTTTTCTTTCATTATAGTTGGAAAAAATATTTAGAATCATATGATAAAGAAGGTATGAAACCAGTAATTGGTGAAAATTCAAAAGGAATAGATCCAGAAGCAAGTATTTTTTTCTCAAAAGGTGTTGAAGGAGTTTTAGAATTGTGGGATGTTTGGTTAAAATGGAGATTAAATAGACAAAATAATCCACAATTTAATGGAACAACACAAGAAGAAATAGAATCAACTAATAAAAGATTTAAAACAGGTCAAATAACAGAAGAAGAAAGAAAAAAATGGTGTTATTGGATAGATTATTTTAAGAATAAAAAGTATTTAGAAAATCCATTAATGTTAAAAAGATTATATGATTATCAGTATAATGAAATGATAAATAGTGATTACTTTATACTCAATTTAAAAGAAAATGAAGATTTTATATATAGTCAAGTTGACATAAAAAAACAAGAGGCAATAGAAAAAGCAAAAAAAACTAAATATGGAATAAATCCATTAACTGCTACTCAATATGGGTCTTATAGTGATTTTTCTTCACCTATTGTTGATAAATGGAATATGCAAACTATACCAGGTAAAAATATAACAATAGAACCAAGTAGAATTAGAAGATTAAATGTAAATGGAAAAACTGATGTTTTTTCAATTATGAAATATATGTATGATAAATATAAAATGGAAATTCCAAAAGAAAAACAAGTAAAATTTGATATATTAGATAACTATATTAAATATGTTTGTGAACAAAGATTAAGAAAAGAAAGTAGTTGCCAAGCGAAAGGATTAGATGTTCCAAATATGTTAGAAAAAAATCAGACTAATTATTCAATGGAAAAATTAAAAGACTTTATGAAAAATTATAATTCTAAAAATAAAGATGAATATGACCATATTATATTGAAATAAAAAATAAATTATCATCTGAGTTATCCAAATATTAAAGATGATTTTTTTTATAATGAAAATAACAACAATTAAGTTGCCATTTTTTATTTTCTTACTTAAATTTTGAACATATATTTCATTTAAATAATTAAAAGCAAGAAACAAATTATTATTAATATAAATTATATGAGGTTCAATATAAGTTAAATTAGTTTTAGCAATTTTTCTTATACTACCATTTGTAATAGTTGTGGTAGTTTTACAAAAATCACATATAATTAAAATTCTATGTTTTAATGATTCTTCAATTTCTTCTTTAATAACATTAATCATTTAAAAATACCAACCTTTCTTGATTGGTGTTTTATTACAAAAAAGAACCAATCATAAGATTGATTCATTTATCAAAAGTTCGAACAGATTCGCTTCTGGAGCGATTGGTTAAGTTATTTACAACTTAACTATCACAATTAGGAATCAACACAATTTGTATCGATTTCTATATACACCTTACCACAATTCTATTTAAATACAAATACTTTTTATTTAAATTTTTATTAATTGTGCTAAATTGGTCGAATTATATGATAAAATGGTATTATAGGTGATAATAGATGGATTATAAATATCAAAGAAGACAAATATTTGGGAAAAGATTAAAAGTTCCAAAACATATTTTAAACAAAGTATATAATTGTACTCTTTCTTTTAATGAATATATTGAGTATCAATTAGATGATAAAATACCAACTTCTTGCATTAGAGAGTCTGATAGAAGAATTATAGAAAAGTTTGGTATTGATAGATGCAAAGAATTAGATTGGAAATTAATTAATAAAATAATTCGTGATAATGACATAAGTTTTAGAGATATATTAATGTCTATTGATTCACAAATAGAAGATATTAATCAAGCTTTGTATGAAATTGTAAAAGATAAAATAAAGCCAAGTGATTATTCACCAAAAATGGCTGAAATATATTCTGATAGATTGTTTGAAATACCTGCAATTGAAAACTATGATAGTGAAAGCAGATTAAGAAAAATGAAAAGCTACTTTAATGATGGTAAAGTCAGTTTAAAGGATATTGTTAGTAATTGGAAATTATTTAAAGACAAAGATTTAAGCTATTGTTTATTAAATGATGAGAATAATAAAAATAATATTACAGATAGTTCATTAAAAGAATTTATGAATAATTATGGTACATTAGTGTCTTTAATAGTAGAAAATAATGATATATATACATTTATTGATACTATTTCTAATATCACTTCTGTAGAGGAAAGAAATAATTATTTAAAACAATTTACTGACGATATATTAAGCAATACAAAAAGAAAATATAGAGATTATAGACCACCTATTGAGCTAACAGATGAACAATATAAAGAAATATTTAAGTATTCATCAATGGAAGAATATTTAAAAGAATTTAATCAATATGGAGCAACACATGTAATAGAAGAATTAAAATCTTTGCCTCAAGACTATGTTTTTAATATGTCAATTCCATTTTCAGAGTTATTGAATTACGGTGTTTTATCATTTGTTGGTACATATGGATTAAAAAATATTGTCGATTTTGATAACGAATGTGGCCATTTCTTTACAAAAAATAATTGTGAAATGTTAAAATTAATGTATGATATGTATTTTCATTATTCAGGAAATGAGCATGATTCTAATAAAACAATTCACACAAAAAAGAATATAGATGAAAATGGTAATTATATTGATAGACCATATACTAAAGATGAATTCTATGAAGCAATGAAAAGAATGATAATATATGGGCCTAGTGATTCGAATTATGTTGATAAAGCTCCAGATTATAGAGATATGACAGGGGAATTCAGAGTTAGAAATGCGGAGTTGTTTATTTCAGAAGAAGCACCTGAAGAATTACAAAAAATGTTTTATACAAAATCTATTACTCCTCAATTATTATTAGAACATCCAGAATATATTCAATTCTTAAATGGAAAAGATTTGAGTTCATGTTTAAAAAAGAGAGAAATACAAGTCAAAGGTAGTAATGCATTAGATGGATTTGAGAATATTTATAAATTCCTAGGTAATAAAACTGACTTCAATGGAGTTATGAATTTTATTACTGAATATAGTGATGTTCTAGATATTGTCTTCGATGGAAGAATGTCAAATCGCTATCAATATGATCAATATGAGATAAAGTTTTCAATTAATGATGACATAGACCAAATTCAAAGCAGAATTCATGAAACTTTAAGGAAAATTATTATTGAAAAAGGATTGACTTATCCTATGCATATTCCTAAGAAATTAATCGAAAATTATCCATCTATGTTTTTAGATAAAAATGCGCCTCAAGAATTGCAAGAAGCCTTTTATGGTAGAACTATTACTTCAGAATTTATTTTATCAAATCCAGCTTATAGAAATTATTTAAATGATGTTGATTTAGAATGCTTATTTAAATATATGCCTGTTAATATAATGTCTAAAAATTTATCAAATAGTATAGTTGCATCTTCACCTTTAGGTCGTATAACTAGATATCATCAAATTAGTTTTGTTAATGCACTTAAAGAAACTTTTGGTGAATCAGATGCTTTAGATGTAATGCTTATATATGGAAAATATGTTGAACAAGTTTATGAGGCAAATAACCTTAAAAACTTCTTATATGATCCAGAGTTCACACAGGATGGATTTCTTGATGCACTTGATAAAACGATATTACAAAATATTATTGATGGAAATATGAAATATGATGAGAATATTCCTAGTCATTTCAAAAATAATAATCCAACTTTATTCTTAGGAGCAAATGTGCCACAAGAAATAAAAGATAAATTCTATAATAGAGCATTTACATTAAAAGATTTTAATGATAATCCTGAATTATTAAATATATTTGAAAATACGAACATAGCATGTGCTTTTTCGGAAAATATGTCTTGGATTATTCCACTATTTAATGATTCTGAAAATTTTAAAACTGGAAACTACAATCGTATGAAGGTTATATCAGCATATTCTAAAATACAAGATGTAGAACTTCAAGAAGCGTTTAAAGAATATGTCATGGAATTTGGAACTAATATTGATGTGGAAAAAATAGAATACGTTTCAGAAGTTTTATCAAGACTTTCGTTATCAAATTCAAGTGAAATATTTACATTTAGAAAAGAACTTGCTACTCAAATATTGAAGTCAAATAATCCCTTAGAAAATTTAAGTAAAATCGAAGATGTGTTTATTAGAAATAATATTCCTACTGTCGGAAAAATATATTCTTGTTTTGAAATATTACACCCTGATTTTCAAGGATTTAATTTTGAAGGTTCAATGGTATCACCAATATTAAAAAAATCATCAACAATGAGCAAAAAAGTGACTGTATTCTCTGATTTAATTAAATCCTCATTTGGTTCAAATAATAGATCTGTTAATGCATATTTAAAAAACATAGAATTTGGTTCAAATTTATATGAAAGTATAAAATTAGGTCAAATCCAATTTGATTCACTTGGGGAAGCCGAAATGAAAGAGTTAACCACTTTCTGTAGTCATTTAGCAACTTTATATAATAATACGATGAAATCTAAAAAGAGTAATGAAACATTCAAATCTACTGGATATGTTTTAACAGATATTTTAGAACTTTCAAAGAAATTATCTCCTGATGGTACGTTAGATTATAATTTAGCTGATAGAGTTATTAGAATGTTTTGCGGATTTACTGGTATTGACACATTAGAACAAGCGAAAGAATATATTAAAAGAAAAGTTAGTACTGCTGATTCACGAAATAGAAATGCATCAAGTTCAGATATGATATTAGAACAAGGAGATTTTATAAAAGGAATTGGCGGTATTACATATTTAAGAAATATTTTACAAAATGGTAGTGTTTCAAAAGAGTATTTGGGATCAAGTGCTGGTAGTGATGCTACTCCACTTGATACTGATATTTCAATGATAATGAATTCAGATGGAACAATAAGTGAAAAAATGGATACAACTGCTGCTTCAAGTTATGGGCCTATATGGTTTGTGCTTAAAAATGATGATAGATTTATAACTACAAGAACAAGTAATGAAATATTGGAAGCAAAAAGAGATATGTCTAAAATGGAAGTATTCTATACAGGTGTTTTAGGACAAGGACATTATGGAATTAGAACAGGATTTGCTTCTAGTGAAATAAATTATATTGTTATGGAGCATTATGATCCTCGTGTAGGATTAGAAATTGCTATGAATGGCTTCTATATTCCTGTAGCTAATAAAGAAGGAAAAATTGTATTTACTCCAAAAAATTATGATGAATTAAGAACTAAAATGAGTGGTTTATCATATTTTAATGAGAATAATTATACCTTCTCTGAAAATCTAATTACAGAAGAAACAGAATACTTTGCACAGCAAATAGAACAAAGCAATTATGAAGTTCAAGCTAAAAGAGAAAAAATCAATAGTGTTATCAAAAATTCTCTTGAAGAATTAGGATTACATCTAAAAACTAATATTGATGGAGATTTAACTGAGGGATTTGTAGAATTGATTGATACCGGTTCAACAGGAAGAGGAACAAATAAACCTGGTGATGGAGATTTTGATTTTATGATGAGATTAGATAAAACCATATTATCAAATCCTGCGAGATTAAATGAACTAAAGCAAACTATATTAAGAAATCTTGGTTGCGAAAATTCTTCTGAATTAACTGGAACTGGAGACTTTAGATTAAAGAATGTTCAAATAGATACAGATATGAATGTAGATATTGATATTACATTTACTGAAAAAACAGATAAAGTATCATATTCTACTGATATGGCATTACAAGATAGACTTGCTACTATTCACAGAAATGATCCTGAAAAATATAAATATGTTGTTGCTAATATATTACTAGCAAAACAAATTCTTAAAAAAGCTGAAGCATATAAGCCTAATCGTGGAGAAATACCTCAAGGTGGTTTAGGTGGTGTTGGAATTGAAAATTGGATTCTTCAAAATGGTGGTTCATTTACTGATGCTGCTAAAAGTTTTGTTGAGGCTGCTGATGGAAAAAGTTTTTCAGAATTCCAATCTACTTATCAAATATGGGATTTTGGCGATAATCACTTAGCCGAAAGAAGAGGACTATATGCACATGATAATTTTGTTACAAACAATATGAGTGAAGCAGGATATCAAAAAATGGTTCAAGCTTTAAAAGAATATTTAAAATCTATGGAAATTTCACAAATAGATACCGAAACTATAAAACGATGACTTATAATGATAAGCCATCGTCTTTTTCTTTGTCTTTCCTTGTATGATAAAATTCTTTAGCTGATTCTTCCATTTTTTGATTTATATGTTTAGTTGCTTTTTCAATTTTCTTTTTATTAAACAAATTAAATCCTTATCAAGAGTATTTTGATTGAGTGCCTAAACTTTGATATATTTGATAAATATAAAAAATTTACACCAACATATGAAGGCAAACTATTTACTCCAAATACAATTAGATTTATATAAATATGATTACACAATAAAAGAGTCTTAAGAATTTATAAAAAATCCCTAAAACTCTTTACACTAACTATAGGGAATAAGTAGTATTAGTTGAAGTTGATATTTAAATAACTATTTTAATTTTTTTATATAATCTTCTAAATCTTTAATCTCAATAGAGTTTGATAGATTGCCGATATAGAGTGTTTTAGAATAATTAAAAGTAAGAAACAAATTATTATTAATATAAATTCTATGAGGTTCAATATAAGTTAAATTAGTTTTAGCAATTTTTCTTATATTACCATTTGTAATAGTTGTGTTAGTCTTACAAAAATCACATATAATTAAAATTCTATGTTTTAATGATTCTTCAATTTCTTCTTTAATAACATTAATCATTTAAAAACACCAACCTTTCTTGATTGGTGTTTTATTACAAAAAAGAACCAATCATAAGATTGATTTATCTATCAAAAGTTCGAACAGTTCGAACAGATTCGCTTCTGGAGGGCCTAGTCGGATTTGAACCAACGATCAGGGAGTTGCAGTCCCATGCCTTACCACTTGGCTATAGACCCATCAACAAAATAATTATAACAAAAAAAATTTTTTATTACAATATATTTTATGATATAAATTATAAAAATGTTAAAAAATGGGTAAGATAATATTAAAATATTGTTAAAAAAATTTAAATGTTGTATAATTTATTTTATGATAGCGAGGATGAGTAATATGGATATTTTAAAAAGATGTAAAGGAAAAACATTAGTACTAATGATACTATTTATATTAAATGTAATTACTTCATTTAAAATGTTATATGCACTTTCATTATTAAAAGGAATAGAAACATTTATAAGAGTATTATTATCAATAATTATAATAATATTATTAGTCGCATTTTCATTTACATATTTAAAATATTTATATAAAAGAAAAAGTAAATATTTTAAATTAATACCTATTACAATTATATATGTTTTAATATTATCTATAGGATCAAAATATATAATAAAAACATATAAATCGATAAACAATTTATCAACAGATAAAACAATATATTCTGTAAGTTTAATATCACTTGTAGAAGATAAAGCATACAAAATAGAAAATATAGAAAATGGTAATATAGGATTAATAAATGATTATACAAGTATAGAAGGAAATGAAATACCAAAAGAAATAATAAAAAACAAAAAAATAAAAAATAAAACAAAAGAATATGATGGATATATAAAATTAATAGAAGCACTATATAATAAAGAGATAGAATATGCATTTGTACCAACAGGTTATGTAAATAAATTTAAAAGTATAAATGAAGAAAAATATCAAACATTAGAAGAAGATACAAAAATAATATATACAAAAGAAAAAGAAATAAAACAAAATAATGAAAATAAAAATATTGTAAAAGAACCATTTAGTATATTAATAATGGGAGTAGATAGTGAAAAGGAAAATTTAAAAAATGCTGCATTTAATGGTGATGCATTAATGCTTTTAACATTTAATCCTAAAACATTAAATGCTACAATACTAAGTATACCTAGAGACTCATATGTTAAAATAGCTTGCTTTAAAGATCAAGAAAAAAATAAAATAACACATGCAGCAATGTATGGTGAAGATTGTATGATAAAAACAATAGAAAATTTAATGGATATGAAAATAGATTATTATGTAAAAATAAACTTTAAAGGTGTAGTAAATATAATAGATGAATTAGGTGGAGTAGAAGTAGATGTACCATATAGTTTTTGTGAACAAAATAGTGATAGGAAATGGGGTAAAAATACTATATATGTAGAAAAAGGAAAACAAGTATTAAATGGAGAACAAGCACTTGCATTTTCTCGTAATAGAAAAAATAATACATCTAAATGTTCTAGTAAATGGACGCAAGGTTATAGAAGTGATTTTGTAAGAGGAGAAAATCAACAATTAGTACTAAGAGCAACTATAAATAAATTAAAAGAAATAAATAATTTGAATACCATAAGTAATTTATTAGATAAAGTAAGTAATAGTATGGAAACAAATATGAGTACAAATCAAATATTATCACTTTATAATATTGGAAAAGATGTATTAGTAAAAAGTAGTAATACTAATCTAGATGAATTAATAGGCTTTAAAAAATTACATCTAAGTGGATATGATGCTAGAATATATGACAAAAGAACTGGACTAAATTTATATGACTATGTTTTATATGATGGAAGTGTAGAAGAAGTAAAAAAAGCAATGAAGATAAATCTAGAAAAAGAAAAACCAACATTAATAAAAAAATTTAACTTTGATATAGAAGAAGAATATGAAGAAAAAATAATAGGAAAAGGTTCATATACAAATAATAATGATTTACTTCCAAGCTTTGTAGGAAAAACAGAAAAAGAAGCAAAAACACTAGCTAAAAATTTAGGATTAAATGTAACAATAAAATATATAGAAAGTGAAGAAAAAGATAAAACAGTACTATATCAAAACTATAAAAAAGGAACAAATTTGTTAAATGTAACTAATCTTATATTGACAGTAGCAAAAAATGAAAAGAAATCTACATCAAAAGATAATACAAATAATAGTAATAATACAAATAATAATGATAGTACAAATAAACAAGAAAAAAAAGATAATATAAATATAGATGATATAACTGGAATAGATGGATTAGAATAATTAATATATTGTAATATTAAAAAAATCATTATATAATAAGTTTAGGTGGTAATATGAATAAAAAAGGATTTACTTTAATAGAAGTTTTAGCAGTAGTTTTATTACTAGGATTACTAGCACTTGTTGTAACTCCAAGAGTATTAGAACAAAAAGATAAACAAGAAAAAAAGATTACTGAAAGTGAAAAGAAAATATTATATGCAGATGCATCTGAATACGTAAGAAATAACACAAAATATAATATAAAAGAAGGTAATATATTTTGTATAAGAGTTAATACTTTAATAGATGAAAATAAAATTAGTATGGATGCTGATGACTTTAAAGGAAAAATAATAAAAATAACAGTAGATGAAAACACTAATTTTAATTATGATATAGTAGATGAATGTAAAGAAGTAAATTAATACTTGCAAAAATAATCTGATGTGATATAATTAAATTACTAGAGATAGTCAGTTAAGAAAAACCTACAATAATAACGATTGGGAACATAATTGTTAAGGGTTGTTGAATACTTATTAAATTAAGGATCCTTAAACTTAACATGTTGTGCCCACCTGGTGAGTCCGGTTTTATCGTTATAGACTATCTCTAGTTTTTTTATTTATTTTATGATATAATTTTTATATCATAGGAGGTATAAAATGGCAAAGAAAAAAAAGAGAAAAGAAAATAAAAAACAAAAAACAGGTTATTCAGTCGAATTAATAGGATTTTTACTTATAATGATATCTATTATAGGTTGGATACCAAAAACAGGAATAATAGGACACTTCATAAGTAGTTTTGCCATCTTTTTAGCAGGACCATTTGATTTTCTATTTTTAATATCATTAGTAATAATAGGAATATATATGATTATAAAAAGACAAAAACCAGATTTTTTTAATCCTAGATTAGTGGGATTATATATATTTTTAATAGGACTATTTGTATGTTCACATATGGAATATGTACAAGATAAAAATTTAACAGGAGCAAAAATTGTAACAGAAACAATAAGTAATTTCTTTAAAGCAATATCAGATATGCAAGCAAAAGCAAATTTAGGTGGAGGAATAATAGGAGCTATTTTCTCACTATTATTTGTATCACTTCTAGATATTAATGGAACAAGAATAGCATTTATAACATTAATGGTATGTGGATTTGTTTTATTTTCAGGAGTATCATTATTTGATATTATAAAGAAAATGAGCGAAAAAACAAATAGTGCTAAAGAACATAGAAAAGAAAATAAAAATAAAGAAGAAATTAAATCAAAAGAAACAGCATATGAAAATGATAATAAGGTAGTAGTATCATCAATAGATCAATTAATAAGAGTAGATGAAGAAAAAGAAGAAGTAAAAGAAGAGAAAAAAGAAGAAAAAATAGATAATGAAATAAATACAAAAGGCTATATTTTACCACCTATATCATTACTAGCAAAACCAACAAAAAATAAAAATATGGAATCAAAAGAAACAATAAACCATAATGTAGAAGTATTACAACAAGTATTAAAAGACTTTGGTGTAGAAGGACATGTTGTAGCAATAAATCCAGGACCAACTGTAACACAATATGAAATGGAAATAAAATCAGGTACAAAAGTAAGTAAAGTAGCAAGCCTAAATAAAGAAATAGCACTTGCACTTGCAGCACGCGATGTACGTATAGAAGCACCAATACCTGGAAAATCAACTATAGGTGTAGAAATACCAAATAAAGTAAAATCATCAGTAACTGTAAGAGAAATACTAGAAAAAGTCCCATCACAATATGATGATTCAAAATTACTTGTAACTTTAGGTAAAAATATTATGGGAAAACCAGTATATGCAGAAATAAATAAAACACCACACCTTTTAGTAGCGGGATCAACAGGAAGTGGTAAATCTGTATGTATAAACAGTATAATTGTATCAATATTAATGCGTACAAAACCAGATGAAGTAAAATTAGTGCTAGTAGACCCTAAAAAAGTTGAACTTTCAATGTATAATGGAGTACCACATCTACTTGCACCAGTAGTAACTGATCCTAGAAAGGCTAATATAGCCTTAAAAAAAATAGTATCAGAAATGGAAAGAAGATATGATGTATTTAGTGAAAGTAAAACCAAAAATATAGCAGGTTATAATGCATATGTAGATAAAGAAAATGAAAAAAGAAGTGAAGAAGATAAATTAAGACATTTACCATTTATTGTAGTTATAATAGATGAACTTGCAGACCTAATGTTAGTAGCAGCAAAAGAAGTAGAAGATTCTATTATGCGTATTACTCAAATGGCTAGAGCTGCTGGAATACATTTAATAGTAGCAACTCAAAGACCATCTGCTGATGTAATAACAGGAGTTATTAAAGCTAACATTCCATCAAGAATAGCATTCGCAGTCGCATCTAATATAGATTCAAGAACAATTCTAGATAGTTCTGGAGCCGAAAAATTACTTGGAAAAGGTGATATGTTATTTTTACCACAAGGAGAGAATACACCTATAAGAATTCAAGGAACATTCTTAAGTGATGATGAAATAAAAAATGTAGTTGACTATACAATAAAACAACAAATAGCTAAATATGATGAAACACTTACAATGGATGATGAAGAAATGCATGCTACTACAATGGTAGATGGTATAGATAATAGAGATGCTACAGAAGAACCTCTTTATAATGAAATAGTAGAATTTGTTGTAAAAACAGGAAAAGCAAGTGCATCCCTTTTACAAAGAAGATTTAGATTAGGCTATAATAGAGCAGCAAGATGTATAGACCTTTTAGAAGAAAGAGGAATAATTGGTCCAAACAATGGATCAAAACCAAGAGAAGTATTAGTAAAATTAGAAGAAAATGAAGATAATTAGCACTCACTATTGACAAGTGCTAATTATAATGATATACTTATATTGTAATTTGAAAGAAGTATAAAAAATATACTTTTTTTAAATGGAAGGAGGAATGTTTATGAATATGGAAGATACATCAAATGTTTTAGAAAAATATGGTCGTGATATTACTAAAAGTGCAAAAGATGGAAAAATTGATCCTGTAATAGGAAGAGATGAAGAAATAAGAAGCATTACTCAAATTTTATCAAGAAAAACAAAAAATAATCCTGTTTTAATAGGAGAGCCAGGTGTTGGAAAAACTGCAATAGTAGAAGGACTTGCAGCACGTATTGTAAAAGGAGATGTTCCAGATAGCTTAAAAAATAAAACAATTTGGGAACTAGATATGGGTTCTTTAATAGCAGGAGCAAAATATAAAGGTGAATTTGAAGAAAGATTAAAAGCTGTTCTAAAAAAAGTAACAGATAGTAATGGATCTATAATTATGTTTATAGATGAAATTCATATGATTGTAGGAAGTGGAGAAGGAACCGTTGATACAAGTAATATGTTAAAACCATCACTTGCACGTGGTGAAATAAAATTAATAGGTGCAACTACTTTAAATGAATATAGAAAATATATAGAAAAAGATGGAGCTCTAGAAAGAAGATTTGAAAAAGTAATAGTCCATGAACCAACTGTATTAGATACAATAACAATATTAAGAGGTTTAAAACCAAAATATGAAGTATATCATGGGGTAAATATAAAGGATAAAGCATTAATAGCAGCAGCAACCTTATCAGATAGATATATAACAGATAGATTTTTACCTGATAAAGCAATTGGTCTTATAGATCAAGCTTGTGCTACAATAAAAGTTCAAATGGATTCTGTACCAGAAGAATTAGATGAATTAACAAGAAAAATTATGATGAAAAAAATAGAATTAGAAGCTATAAAAAAAGATAAAGATGATATATCTAAAAATAGGGTAATAGCTTTAAAAGAAGAAATAGAAAAATTAAAAGAAAAAGAAACTGTTTTAAGAAATAATTGGGAAGCAGAGAAAAAAGTAAATGAAGATATTAAAAGAAAAAAATCAGAAATAGAAAGAACAAAATTTGAGCTAGAGACAGCAGAAAACAATTATGACTTAGAAACAGCAGCAAAACTACGTCATGGAACACTTCCAAGATTAGAAAAAGAACTAGAAGAATTAAGAAAAATAGATTCATCTAAAATACTATCAGATACTGTAGATGAAGAAAGTGTAGCAAACGTTATATCTAAAATGACTAATATTCCTATTACTAAATTAGTAGGTGGAGAAAAAGAAAAATTAATTAATCTAGAAAGTAATATGAAAAAAAGAGTTAAAGGTCAAGATGAGGCATTAAAACTAGTAAGTGAAGCAATCATAAGAGCTCGTTCTGGTATTAAAGACCCAAATAGACCAATAGGATCGTTTATGTTCTTAGGACCAACAGGTGTTGGAAAAACAGAAGTTGCAAGAACACTTGCATATGAACTTTTTGATGATGAAAGACATATGGTGAGAATTGATATGTCAGAATATATGGAAGCCCATTCTGTATCTAGATTAGTAGGAGCTCCTCCAGGATATGTAGGATATGATGAAGGAGGTCAACTTACAGAAGCAGTAAGAAGAAACCCTTATAGCATAGTATTATTTGACGAAATAGAAAAAGCACATAAAGATGTATTAAATATATTACTTCAAATATTAGATGATGGAAGAATTACTGATTCCCAAGGTAGAACAGTAGATTTTAAAAATACAATTATTATTATGACTTCTAATTTAGGTAGTGAATATATACTAGAAAAATCAGATAATACAAAAGAATTGGTAAATCAAGAACTAAGAAATTACTTTAAACCCGAATTTTTAAATAGAATAGATGAAATTATAATATTTAACTCATTAAGTAAAGAAGTAATTTATGATATATTAGATAAAATAATTTCAGGAATTGAAGATAGATTAAGTGATAAAAAAATAAAAATAAACTTAACAGATGAAGCAAAAAAATATATTATTAATAGTTCGTATGATGTATCATTTGGTGCTAGACCTATTAAAAGATTTGTATCAAGAAATCTAGAAACATTAATAGGAAAATCTATAATAGAAGATAAAATAAAATATAATAGTACTATTACTATAAATGTTAAAGATAATAATTTATATATAGAAGAGTAAAATCTTCTATTTTTTTGCTTGAAAATAATAATTAAATATGTTAATATAAATGTAAATTATTTTTTTGAAAGAGTATATATATTAATTATTTATAGAGAAAATGTGGTAGGTGAAAACATTTAATATAAATATATAGAAGACATCAAAATTAAAAATAAATCGTATATCTGCGTTAAAGATTAGAGGTAGTTAAATCTATAAAATAAGGTGGCACAGCGATTAATTCGCCCTTATAATTATAGATTTTTTGTGTATTTAGGAGGGTTATTATGGAAGAAACTTATATGGCAGGTTTATTTGAAAAAGAAAAATTAACAGAAAATTTATATGTATTTAAACAAATAGGAGTAATTACAAATGCATACATTGATATAGCAGATGAATTAGAAGAATTAACATATTATGATGATTCAGGAAAAAAAGTTGTTATTCAAAGTTTAGAATGTCCTTATTTTCTAATATCAGATGAAACATGTTGTTATGGATATCCAGTACAATTATCTTTTTTAAAAGAAAAATATCAAACAGAAAATACAACAGAATTAGCATGTAAATATTTAGATGATTTAATGGATGTTTTAACTATAGGTTATTATGATGAAGAAACAGATTCAATTAAAATATTAGTTTCAAATGGAAAAATATTTAAAGATATTAAAGATACAGATGATCTTTTTAAAAAATTCTCAGTCTCATATGATAGTAATATAGGAGATAATGTTGTTATTAATGTCAAAGATTTAAAAGCAGCAAAAAATTTATTAGAAGAAAAGAAATATGATTTTTTAACAGAAAGATTAAATAAAGTAATTGGTGCAGTAACAGATTCAATAGAATCTCTAAAAGAAAAAGAAGCTGCAAAAGAAAAAACAGAAAAAAAACAAAAAGATGAAGAATTAAATGAAGTATTAAATGAATTAGATAATTTAATAGGATTAGATAATATAAAAAGAGAAGTAATAAAATTACAAAAATATTTAAATTTTAGAGAAAAAGTAAAAGAAAATTTAAAACTAAATGATCCAAATTTACATATGTTTTTTACAGGTAATCCAGGAACAGGAAAAACTACAGTAGCAAGAATAATAGGAAAATTATATCATAGTATGGGATATTTAAGTAGTGATTCATTTGCTGAAATAACTCCAAGAGAACTAATAGCTGGTTATGTAGGACAAACCGCAATTAAAACAGCTAAATTCATAAAAGAACATAAAGGAGGAGTAATATTTATAGATGAAGCATATGTATTCTCATCAGATGCTCAAGACTTCGCAGATGAAGCTTTAGTTGAAATATTAAAAGAACTAGAAAAAAAGGAAACAGTATTTATATTTGCAGGTTATAAAGATGAAATGAAAAAATTTATGGAATTAAATCCTGGACTTTCATCACGTATAGGATATTATTTAGAATATGAAGATTACAATGTAGAACAATTACTAGAAATATTTATAAAAAAAGCAGAAAATATGGGATTTAAAGTAGAAGAAGAATTAAAAGAACAAATAAAAAAACAAGTAAATATTGCTAAAGAAAGTAAAAACTTTGGTAATGGTAGATATATAGATAAATTATTAGAAAAAATAATATTAGAACATTCATCAAACACAGAAAAAGAAACAGATGTAGAAATATTAAAAACATTAACAAGTAAAGATTTAACACAAGATGTATTAGATTCATTACTTTTTAAACAAAAAGTAAAAAAATTAGGCTTTTAGGGGGATATTATGGATAAATATTGTGCAATTTTAATGGAAAAAATAGTTTTAGAAGAAGGAGTGTTTTGTTTATATAAACCAGTATGTTATATATTAGGTGAAATAAAAGATAATAAATTTATAAAAGAAGATGGAAAAGTAATACCTTCAATAGAAACAATAGAAAATTATGAAAATAAATATTGTTTTGATAATGAAATAAAATTAGAAACACTAGATGAATTTTATAGTAATAAAATATATAAAATAGAAGAACAATGTGAAAAATATTTTGAAGATTATAGTAGAATAGTTTATATAGCAGAATATAATTATAAAATAGGAAAATTAGATATACATGAAATAGATTTAGAAAATCTAAAAGAAGAACAAATAAATTATGAATTTTTTGAAAAATTAGATAATAAAAATGATTATTTAAAAATGAAAGAAAATTTAAATAGTTTACTTAAAATATATGATGAAAAATATGATGTAAAAGACCATGATACAAGACAAAAAGAATTAGAAGAAGTATTTAAACCAAAAAAAACAAGCATGGATATAAATTATTTATATGAAGAAACTAAAAAAGTAGTAAAAGGTCAAGATAAAGTAATAAAAGATGTTTTAACTTCAATTAAAATAGACGAATTTGCTAAAAGACCAAGTGAAAGAAATAGATGTTTAATAGTAGGAAATACTGGTACTGGAAAAACAGAAATAATTAGAACTATAGGGAATTTAATAGATAGACCATTTGTTAGAACAGATTCAACACAAATAACAGTAGCAGGATATGTAGGAGGAACAATAGAAGGAAATATATTATTACCATTACTATCACTAGCAAATGGAAATTTAGAAGTAGCAGAACATGGTATAGTCGCACTTGATGAAATAGATAAAAAAGGAAGTTCAAGCAATGATGATGTAGCAGGTAGAGGAGTATTAAATTCATTATTACCATTTTTAGATGGAACAGAATTTAATGTAAAATATAATAATAAAGTATATCGCTTTAATACATCAAAGCTATCTGTATATGCATTAGGAGCATTTACAAATGTATTAGAATATAAGGGTAAAAAAACTATAGGATTTAACAAAAAAGAAGATATAACAAGTTATACATTAGAAGATTTTACTAAAATAGGAATGATGCCAAGCGAATTTATAGGTAGATTTCCAATACTATCAATAATGAATGATTTAGATTTAAATACTCTAATAGAAATACTTGAATCATCAACAAATAGTCCTTTATTATTTTATAAGGAATTCTTTAAACAAAACTATAATATTGATTTTAATTACGATGATGGTTTTATTACTGAAGTAGCTAAGAAAAGTATTGAATTAAATACAGGAGCTAGATCACTAAAAAGAATAGTAGAAGAATCAATTAATGAATTAAGATGGCAAATAATGACAAGTAATAGTAAATATAGTGAAGTTATATTAACTGAAGAAACTATAAATAACCCTAAAATATATAAATTGAAATAAAAATTTGTTATAATAAAGAAGGTGATAATATGATACAAAAACCAAAAGGAACATATGATGTATATAAAGAAAATAATAAAGAAATAAAATATATAGAAAAATTATTAGAAGCATTAATGGAAAAATATAACTATGAATATGTAAGAACCCCTCTTTTTGAAGCAAGCGAATTATTTCATAGAGGTGTTGGAGAAACTAGTGACATAGTATCAAAAGAAACATATGATTTTAAAGATCGTGGTGATAGACTAATGACTTTAAGACCAGAAGGAACAGCAGGTGTAGTAAGAAGCTTCATTGAAAATAAAAGATATGCTGATCCATCTATTCCAGTTAAAAATTGGTATTATGGACCAATGTATAGATATGAAAGGCCACAATCTGGAAGATTTAGAGAATTTTATCAATTTGGTGTAGAAGTATTTGGATCAAATGATCCAATGTTAGATGCTGAAGTAATAAGTATACCAGTAAATTTATATAAACTAATTGGATTAAAAGGAATAAAAGTAAATATTAATTCACTAGGAGATATAGAATCAAGATTAAAGTATAAAGAAGCATTACTAAATCATTTTAAACCACATTTAGAAGAACTATGTGATGATTGTAAAAATAGATTTTTAAAAAATCCATTAAGAATACTAGATTGCAAAATAGATCATGATAAGGAATGTATGAAAAATGCTCCAAAAATATTAGATTACTTAAATGAAGAATCAATGAATCATTTTAAAAAAGTACAAGAATATTTAGACTTGATGGAAATAGAATACAAGGTAGATTCATCAATTGTAAGAGGACTTGATTATTATACAAATACTGTATTTGAGGTAGAAGCTGATATAAAAGACTTTGGAAGCAATAATGTATTATGTGGTGGTGGAAGATATAATGGCTTAGTAGAAATGTTGGGGGGACCTAATACATGTGCTGTTGGTTTCGCACTAGGACTTGAGAGATTACTTAATGCTATAAAGGCAGAAAATATAAAAATAGAAGACGATAATTTAGATATATATATAATTCCGATGAGTGAAAATGAAAAAAAATATTCATACAAATTATGTCAAAACTTAAGAATGAATGGATTTAAAACAGATATTGATTATATGAATAGAAATTTAAAATCAAATTTTAAACAAGTAGATAGATTAAATCCTAAATATATAATTATAATAGGAGAAGAAGAAGTAAATAGTAATATATTAACTGTAAAAGAAAATATTAGTAAAACAGAATATAAAATAAAAGAAGAAGAATTATTAGAATTTTTAGATAGTAAAATAGAAGAGGAATAAAAATGAAAAAAATATATGTAAATGAATTAAATAATTATATAGATAAAGAAATAGAATTTAGTGGATTCATTGATACCATAAGAGATAAAAAATGGGTAATGTTTGTAATTCTAAGAGATAGTACTGGAAAATTACAAATGACTATTGAAAAAAGTGAAGAAAAAAACAAAGAATTACTTGATATAATGAATTCATTAACAGTAGATAGTACAGTAAAAGTAACAGGAAAATTAGTTCAAAATGAAGCTGTAAAATTAGGTAAAATGGAACTTATACCAACTAAAATAGAAATTACTAGTAAAGCAGAAAATTTACCATTTGATTATAATAATTTAGATGGTGTAAATATAGATACAAGATTAGACTTTAGATGGCTAGATTTAAGAAACGAAAAAAATATGTTAGCACGTCAAATAGAATCAACAATGGTACAAGCTATGAGAGAATATTTATATCAAAATGATTTTACTGAAATTCATACTCCAAAATTAATTGGAACAGCAAGTGAATCAGGAAGTGAAGTATTTGAAGTTAAATATTTTGATAGAAAAGCCTATTTAGCTCAATCACCACAATTTTATAAGCAAATGGCTATGGCAGCAGGAATGTCTAAAATATTTGAAGTAGCTCCAGCATTTAGAGCAGAAAATTCAAATACAAATAGACATGCTACTGAATTTACTTCATTTGATTTAGAGTTTTCATATATAGATTCATATGAAGATGTAATGAGTCTAGAAGAAGATTTACTTATAGCAGGACTTAAAAAGGTAAAAGAAAAATATTCTGATAAAATAAAAGAATTATTTGATAAAGAAGTAATAGTACCAACTAAACCATTTCCAAGAGTAACGCTAAAAGAATTATATCAAGAATTACATGAGAGATATAATTTTGAAATTCCAACAGAAGACATTGGAGATATGAATGCTGAAGCAGAAAAACTAACTTATAAATATGCATTAGAAAAATATAATAGTGAATTTATTTTTGTAGTAGGATATGCAGCTACTAAAAGACCATTTTATCATATGAGAGATGAAAATGGTGTATTACAAGGATATGATTTAATATGGAGAGGTACAGAAATAACAAGTGGGGCACAAAGAGAGCATAGATATGAAGAACTTGTTAAAAATGCAAATGAAAAAGGATTAAAAGAAGATGTAAAATTCTATTTAGAATTCTTTAAATATGGATGTCCTCCTCATGGTGGATTTGCTATAGGAGTAGATAGACTTACCATGCTATTACTCGGATTAACAATTAAAAATGCTCAATTTATATTTAGAGGACCAAATAGATTAAATCCTTAAATGTGTAAATAATAATGTTATATAAAATTTAAAATAGAAGACAATTTCTTCTATTTTTTGTATAAAAAAAACAAATATAACCATAATACATTAGGTGATAAAATGAATAAAAGTATATGGGATGAAATAAAAATAAAAGAATATAAAGAGCTTGATAAAAATATAACTGTAGATATATTAATAATAGGTGGCGGAATAACAGGAATAAATACACTATATGAATTAAAAGATAAAAATGTATGTTTAGTAGAAAGAAATAGAATAGGTAGAGGAGTAACCTTAAATACAACAGGAAAATTAACATATTTACAAGATATATTATTAAATATAATAAATAATAATGAAAAAAAAGCAACAATTTATTTAAAAAAACAAATAGAAGCAATTAAAATCATAAAAAATAGAGTAGAAAAAAATAATATAGAATGTGATTTTACTAAAACAAAATCATATTTATATGTAAATAACAATGTAGAAGATTTAAAAAAAATAAAAAAATTTTTACAAAAAAATAAAATTAAAGTAAATGAAAATGATTTAAATTTATTAAGATATAAGTATTCTATTAGTGTGGATGATACATATCTTTTTAATCCTCTTAAATATATAAAAGAACTACTTAATTTGATAAATAAAAATATATATGAAAATACAAATATAGTAGATATTAAATATAAAGATAATAAATATATATGTAGTACAGAAAAATATAAAATAATAGCTAATAAAGTAATTTTAGCAACACATTATCCTTATTTTATATATCCATATTTTTTTCCATTAAAAGCGTATTTAGAAAAATCATATTTAGTAGCATATAAGAAACCTATAGGAAATATATCACTAATTAGTTTAGATAAACCAGTTATATCTATTAGAAATTATAAAGATTATGTAATTTATCTAACAAATTCACATAACATATGTAATAAAGTAAATGATAAGGAAAATTTTAAAGAAATACCAAATAAAAAAATAGAATATATGTGGAGCAATACTGATATTATAACAAGCGATAATATTCCATATATAGGATATATAAAAGATAATTTAATACTTGCTACAGGATATAATACTTGGGGAATGACTAATAGTGTAGTTGCAAGTAAAATAATAAAAGAATTAATAGAAAATAAAAAAAATAAATACATAGATTTATTTGATCCATTAAGAATAAATAATAAAAAAAGAATTATTGGAAATATATGCAGTACATTAAAAGGATATTATGAAGGATTAAAATATAAAAGTGATAAAATAAAATATACTAAAATAAATGGTATAGATGTAATAATATACAATAATGGAAAAAAAGAATACATAGTAAAAAGAAAGTGTCCACATGCTAAATGTAACCTAATATTTAACGAAACAGAATTAACATTTGATTGTCCATGTCATGCATCAAGATTCGACTTAGAAGGAAATGTAATAAAAGGTCCTAGTAAATATAATATAAAAATTGATAAATATTAAAATATTATGTATAACTAATAAAAAAAGGATAAAATTATCCTAATGCAACATCTAAAATCATCATAATAGAAAAACCAATTAAAGTAAATAAGGCCATAAGGTCTTTTCTTTTATTTGTTTGACTTTCAGGTACTAATTCTTCTATAACAACATATATCATAGCACCAGCAGCAAAAGCAAGTAAAAAAGGTAATAATAATCTAATTTTTAATACTAATAAAGCTCCTATTACACCAGAAATTGGTTCAACTATACCACTTAAAGATCCAATAATAAAAGATCTTTTTCTAGAATAGCCTTCACGTCTTAACGGAACACTAACAGCAGTACCCTCAGGAAAGTTTTGAATACCAATACCAAGTGCAAGTAATGCACAAGAGCCAAGTGTTACACCATCTAAACCATATTTTAAAGAACCAAATGCAACTCCAACAGCTAATCCCTCGGGAATATTATGAAGAGTTATTGAAGTTATTAACATTAAAACTCTCTTGAAACTTGATTTTTTCTTAATATTTTTCATTTTCTTTTCAAATAACAAGAATACTTTATCACCAATGAAAAGAAGTAGACCTCCACTAAAAAAACCTAAAAATGCTATAAGCCATGGAATCATATTTAAGTTTTCTGACATTTCAATAGATGGTGATAAAAGTGACCAAAAAGAAGCAGCTATCATAACACCAGCTGAAAATCCAAGCATAGCATCCATAATATTTTTATTAACTTTTTTAAAGAAAAATACAAAGCTAGCACCAATAGCAGTAATACTAAAAGTAAATAAAGTAGCAATTAAAGCTTGTATAGTATGATCTAGATTATAAAAAAAACTAATCATAAAATCACTCCTCATATTAAATTATGTTATATTAAAATATAAGTATGGGCTCTTCTTGACAAAATTTGTTATTTGACTATAATAAGTAAAACTGGAGGAGTTAATATGGCAAATTATTATTTAACAATTGATAAAAAAAGAATAATAGAATTTAATAAAATACCAGCATATAATTATTTATCATATAGAAAATTAGAAGACTTAGTTAAATTTACAAGTCATTTTAAAGAAGAATTAGAATTAAAAGAAGCACTATTAAAATATTGTTTAATAACA
The DNA here is from genome assembly GCA_934130005.1 of uncultured Bacilli bacterium. Lineage (GTDB taxonomy): Bacteria > Bacillota_I > Bacilli_A > RF39 > UBA660 > OMSK01. The sequence goes on along the minus strand of CAKOXD010000009.1, from coordinate 10,346 downwards.
CCAGAAGAAATGACTAAACCATTAAAAATTATTTATAACTATAACAAAAATATTAAAACATTAATGTATGGACCAACATACTATGATGATATAAGATTTTTTGATACAGGATATATAAAATATTATCTAAAATCTAAAAGAAATGATTATGCATTTTTAGAAAAACTATGTAATCATTATAGAAATAGTTATTTACAAGGAACAAATATAACAATAATAAGAAAATATATAAATTATATGAAATTTGAAAAAGAAATAGATTACGAATTAAATGAAGAATTTGATGAAACTATAAATTCTTTTGTTAGATTAGAAATATATAGTTATGATAAAAAAACAAATGCACCTAAGTTAAAATATAAAAATCTAAGAGATTTAGCAATGTTCTTAGCTTATGATAAAAGAAAACAAGAAAAAACAATAAATGTAATAGAAAATAAAAAAATAGAAGAAAGTCCAAAAAAAGTAAAAGTAAAAAAGAAAACAAAAGAAATTAAAGGACAAATGACATTTGAAGATATGGGGTGGCTTTGATGTTTGAACCTGGAAATATTGTCTATCATGATAAATTAGTATTTAATGATAGAAAAGTTGATAATAAGAAAAAAAGACCATGTGTTGTATTATTTTCTAAAACTATAGACGATAAAGAATATATTTGCACTTGTCCTTTAACAAGTAAGATAAAAACATTTAATAGATTTCCTAAAAAGTATTGCTTAATTAAAGAAGTAGTACATAATTATAGAAAATTAAGTTTTGCAAGTATAAGTAATATATCATTAAAAGAAGAAAAAAATACTCACTACACAAATGAAAACGTTGATAAAACAACTGTAGATAGTATAAGAAATAAATTAAAAGAATATAATGGAAAAAATAAGGAATATTTAATAATTAAAGAATACTTAGAAGAAGTAGAACAAGAAGAAAAAAGAATAGCTAATGAAGAAAAAATAAAAAGAAAAGCTTTAAGGAAAGCTTTAAGAAAAGCTAGCAAATCAAATTGCTAGCTTTTTTGATATTTAAAACGCAAAAAAAATCTTCTAAACTAATAACTTTTGAATCATATTTTAAAGCATCTAAACTATTTATCAATATATCACCATTTAAATAATATGATTTATTTAAAAATAATTGATAAAATAAAAAAAATATGTTATCATTATATTGGTGATAAAATGATAAAGTTAGAGGATGTTTTAAAAGCTATTGATAGTAATTCCAACATAGAAAAAGAAGTAAAAGAAAATATAAAGGAATTAATTGTTATTTTTAATAGAACATTTCCAAATATAGATTTATCAAATTTTGCTAAAAGAATAATGAATTTAAAAATAGAAAAATCAAATAAATTCATAAATAAAAGGGTAGTTAAATATAACTTTAAAACAAACATTTTAGAATTTAATGTAGATGAAATAAATAAAGGATATGATATGAAACATATTCTAATGCATGGAATATTAAATGTTATAAGTTCTAATGATGTACAAACAGGATTTAATTATAATGATAAATTTTTAGCTTTAAATGAAGGATATACAGAAATACTTGCAAATAATATAGTAGGAAATGAAAGTGAAATATCATATTTAGATGATGAAGTTATATCAACAAATTTAATTGCAACTATGATAGGAAATGATGTATTATTTGAATCTTATTTTAATAACGATACTAATAAGCTAGTAATGGCTTTAGTAAATGAGGGAGTTGAAGGTTATGAATATAATTGAGTTAATGAATTATAGATATGAAAATCCAGAAAATAATGTAAATGTTGATAGTAAAATAACAGAAAGTTTTATATCAAGAGATAGAGAAAAAGAAAATTTAGAAAATTTTGAATTATGGGGAAGTCTAAGTAAAGAAAGTGAAAAAATAGAAAAATTAATTTCTTCTTACAAAATGTTAAAACAAGAAGAAAATGTTGTTAATATTACAAGATAAGAACTATAATAGTTCTTTTATTTTTAAAGGAGATAAAATATGATAAATATACAAAGTGATTCAAGAAAAATAAAAAAAGGTGATATATTTGTAGCACTTAAATGTGAAGTAAATGATGGACATAAATATATAGAAAAAGCAATTGAAAATGGAGCAAGTAAAGTAGTAGCAGAATATGGTAATTATAGTGTTCCAACATTAATAGTAGATGATACAAGAAAATATATTACAAACTATCTAAAAGAAAATTATAATAAATATATAGATGAAATGACAATAATTGGAATAACAGGTACTAATGGAAAAACAACAAGTGCATATTTAACTTATCAAGCATTAAATAAACTTGGTAGAAAATGTGCATATATAGGAACAATAGGATTTTATCTAGATAAAAAAGTAACTAATTTACCTAATACAAGTGTAGATATATGTGATACATATAATCTAATAATGGATGCTTACTCTAAAGGATATAAAACTGTTGTATTAGAAGTAAGCAGTCATGCATTATTTAACAATAGATTGGAAACATTAAAGTTTGATTATGCTGTATTTACAAATTTAACACAAGATCATTTAGATTTTCATAAAACAATGGAAAACTATGCATTAGCAAAACAAAAATTATTTAGTATGTTAAAAGAAAATGGAAAAGCAATAATCAATATAGATGATCAATATAAAGATTATTTCTTACTAGATAAAAATAATAATATAACATATGGATTTAACAAAAGCGATTATCAAATAAAAGAATTTAATTTTGCTATATCAGGAACAACATTTAAATATTCACATAATAATAACATAATAGATATAAAAACAAAACTAATAGGAAAATTTAATGTGTATAATTCTATGATTCCAATAATTATATTAGATTGCTTAGGATATGAAGATAAAGGAGTAATGAAAGAATTAAATGCTCCAGAAGGAAGATTAGATACAATACACTATAAAGAAAATACTATTGTAATAGATTATGCTCATACACCAGATGCTATTCAAAAAGCTATTAATACTGTAAAAGAAATATCAAATGGAAATATTTATGTTGTGTTTGGATGTACAGGTGATAGAGATAGAACAAAAAGACCTATTATGACAAAATTAGTGAGTGAATTATCTAAATATTTTATAATAACAAATGATGATCCACATTATGAAGATGAACAAAGAATAGTAGATGATATGTTAAAAGAAAAAACATTTGACAATTTTGAAGTATGTTTAGATAGAAAAGAAGCTATAAAAAAAGGAATAGAATTATTAAATAAAAATGATGTATTAATGATACTTGGAAAAGGTCATGAAGAAGTAATGATAATAAAAGATAAAAAAATCCCATTTAATGATAGAAAGACAGTTGAAGAACTAATAAAATAGTTCTTTTTTTATTTACTAGAAAAATAAAAAATGCTAAAATAATATATAGTAGGTGATGGTATGAAAAAGAAAGGTTTCACATTAGTAGAGTTGTTAGCAATCATAGTAATAATAGGTATAATAGCATTAGTAGCGACACCAATACTATTAAAATTAATAAGAGAAGCAAAAAAACAAGCATTTTTGGATACATCATATGGAATAGTAGAATCAGGATATAATTATTATTCAACAAAAGCTCTAAAAGGAGAAACAATAAAAACAAAAGAAACGATAAAATTTCCAGAAATAAAAGATACGATAAAAGTAAAAGGGAAACTACCAGATAGTGGAACACTAGAGATAAGTGAAAAAGGAAATGTAGCAATCGCATTATATAATAAAGACTTAAATTTGTGTGCAGTAAAAGAATATACAGAAGATAAAATAAGACTAGAAGAAATGGAAATAGAAGAATGTACAGCCCAAAATCAAGTAGTAGAAGATAGTAAAGATGGAGACATGTGGGCAGGATGGATAACATTAAGCCTATATTATCCAGAAAATTCAGAAGAGAGAATGTGGAGATTAGATAGTCATAATGGAACAAGAAACTCAGGAATAGAGACGTGGCAAAATTATACAGGACCAATAACAATACCAATAGATAGAGTAGAAGATATATATATAAAATATAAGATAAAAGGAAAAACAGTAATAGTAGGACCAAAAAGCTTGTGGGTAGATATAGAACCAAGTAGTTATAAAATAGCAAAAGGAGGAACAGTAACAGCAAAAATCAACTATGAAGAAACAGCAGATAAAGTAGAATATAGAGTAGGAAGATCATCATGGCAAGAATATACAGGGCAAATTACAGTAAAAGAAAGTACAGTAATAGAAGCGAGAGTAACAAGAGAAGATAAAATATATTCAAGTACAGGAGAAGTATTAGGAAGTCAAAAAGTAACAGAATATGATAGTGTATATATAAGAGATGCATCAAAAACAGGAGAAATAACAAGTAGCGAAGCAGAAGATATAGGATATAAAGTAAATCCAGTAACAGGAAAGATAACAAATAGTTATGAAGAAAGTTTAAAAGAACCAACGATAAATATAACACCAGAAACAAAAACAGAACAAGTAACAGTATCGATAACAACAGAAGAAGAAGCAAGAAAAATATATGTAAAAGTAGGAAATAGTAAATATAGAGAATATGATGGAGAATTTGAAGTAAGTGAAAATACAAATATCTATGCATACTATATAAAAGAAACAGATGGAACAAGAAGTAATGTAGCACATAGAAGAATAACAAATATAGTAAAAAAAGGAATAAATAATAAAGGAGAAGAAGGAAATTTACCATGGGTAAATATAAATGCAGATCCATATCCAACAAGTTATTCAAAATTAGTAAAAAGTGTCATGGTAACATTAGAAACAGATGCCGATGAAATAGAATATAGTTATGATGGAATAGAATATTATAAATATAAAGAAAAACTAAAAATAGAAGAAAATAAAAGAATATATGCAAGGGCAACAAATGAATATGGAGTAACAGAAGAATATTTAGATATAACAAATATAGGGGAAGAAATAGCAACACCAGCAAAAAGAAAGATGAAGTTAGATGTAAGTATAGCAGCAAAACCAGAACCAGAATTAGAAGAAGGATTAATAGATAAAACAACAATAACAATAACATATGATAAAAGAGCAACCAAAAAATATTATAGAATAGGATATTATGGAAGTTTAAAAGAATATACAGGACCATTTGAATTAAAAGAAAATCAAACAATATATGCATATGCATTAAGTAGTAATGGAGAAGGAGAAACATCAAAACAAATAAGTAATTTAACAACAGGAATAGCAGAACCGAAAATAATAACAACACCATCAAATGGAACAAGAAGTCAAAAAGTAAAAGTAAAAATAAATTACGATAAAAATGCAGTAATAAAAAAATATAGAATAAATAATGGAAACTTAATAGAATATGAAAAAGAATTTGAAGTAAGTGAAAATAGTACAATATATGCGATAAATATAAATGAATTAGGACAAAGAGCAGAAAGTAAATATGAAATAACAAATATAGTAGAAAATATGATATATGTACTAGATAAAGGAGAATACTTCATAATAAAATTAAATTATCCAGAAGAGTCAAAAGAAGGAACAAGAGAATATAAATATGGAAAAAATGGAACATGGGAAAAATATAAACCAGATGGAATAATGTTAATAAAAGGAGAATATAAAGATAAAATAAAAATAAATAGTGAAATAGAAATAACAGACGAAAATGGAAATAAAAAAATATTTAATGGAGATAAATATTATGTAGAAGGATCAGTAAATGATATAAAAAATAATATCTTTATGAGATGGGATACAATAACACCATCAACACCAAAAATAACAATAAATCCAACAGATGCGACAAAAAAAGTAGAAACAACAATAGACTATGGAGAATATGTAACCAAAAAAGAATATAAAATAATAACACCAGATTCAAAAGATAGTGGATGGAAAACATATAAAACACCAATAATAATAGATAAGAAAAATACAATAATATATGCAAGAAGTCAAAATGCATCAGAAATGTATTCAGAAATAGCAATGAAAAAAATAACAAATATAGATGAAGAAGCCCCAGTAATAAAATTAGGAGCAGATTTAGAAACAAAAACTCAAAGTGTACTGATAAAAGTAAATGTAACAGATGATGTAAAAGTAGATAGAGTAATGTATGCGAAAGGATTAAGAGGAGCAAGTAACTTTAGTGATAATGGAGAAGTAATACCAAATAACTCAATGGTAAAAATAACAGAAAATGGAACATATACATTTTATGCAGTAGACGGAGTAGGAAACGAAAAAACATATTCAATAATAATAGAAAATATAGATAATGATCCACCAAAAATAACAATAAGTGTAGAACCAGAATTAACACTAAATTTAAAAAAAGAAGTAACAATAGATTATGGAGATTCAAAAACAAAGAAATATAAAATAGGAAAAGATACAAAAACATGGACAAACTATATAGATAAAATAGAATTAGATTCATATACAGTAATAGCAAATAAACAAGTAAATAGTGATTTAAGTGTAACAGTGTGTGCAGAAGGAATAGATAGTGTAGGAAATGTAAATGATGTATGTAAAAATATATATAGTTTAGATTTAGATATACCAGAAACACCAAAAATAGTAACAAAAGCAGGATATCCAGTACTAACAGAATATGGAGTAAAATTTGATGGAACAACAACAATAACGTATGATAAAAGAAAAGATATAGATAATTATTATAGTTTAGATGGAACAACATGGACAAAATATACAGGAAGTATACAAGTAGTAAGTGGAACAGTATATGCGAAAAGTGTAAAAAAAGATACAGGATTAGAAGTAAAAACAAGTATGACAGTAGCAATGCCTAAAGATGCATTAGGAGTGAATGCATATGATGGAGATTTAAGTACATCAGTAAATGGATACAATGCAAGTGGATCAAGATATTTGATGGTGGATAGTTCAATGTATGGAAAATATATGGCTGCACAAATAAGTGTAAGTAGTGGTAACTCAATTACTGTAACAATATATGATAAAGATAATAATAAATTAGATTCAAAAACAGTAAAAAGTTCAAGTATAAATAATGAATTTATAAAAGTACCATATGGTGCATATAAAATTAATTTTCCAATTAGTAACTATAGCTATGTTAGTGAAGTAGGACCTTGTAATCAGCCAAAATTAAGCGTAGAACAAATATATCCAACATTAACCGAATATGGTGTAAATAAAGGATATGATAATATAACAATAGATTATTTTAATACAAGTGTTCAAAAATTATATAAAATAAATGATGGAGAATGGCAATCATATCAAAATAAAAAAGTAAAATTAAATACAGGAGAAACTATTTATGTTAAAGGAATAGATAAAAATGATGTAGAAACAGCTATTGCTAGTTATACATCATCTCTTCCAAAAGATGCATTAGGAGAAAATGCATATGATGGAAATACAAGTACAAGAGCAGATAAAAATACACAATATATAATGATTGATAGTTCAATGTATGGAAAAGATATAGCTATGCAAATTTGGTTAGGGAATTCTTATGAAATTATAATATATGATAAAGATAATAATAAATTGACATCTAAATGGCTAAAAGGAAGTTATTCTCTTGATAATTCTGTAATGAGTGTTCCAAATGGTGCATATAAATTACAAATACCAGGAACAAACTATATAGAAATCTATGAAATAGAGCCTTATAGTAGACCGGTAATAAATGTAGAACAAATATATCCAACATTAACCGAATATGGTGTAAATAAAGGATATGATAATATAACAATAAAATATTTTGATACAAGTGTTCAAAAATTATATAAAATAAATGATGGAGAATGGCAATCATATCAAAATAAAAAAGTAAAATTAAATACAGGAGAAACTATTTATGTTAAAGGGATAGATAAAAATAGTGTAGAAACAGCTATTGCTAGTTATACATCATCTCTTCCAAAAGATGCATTAGGAATAAATGCATATGATGGAGATTTAAGCACGTCAGTAAGTGGGTATAATGCAAGTGGATCAAGATATTTAATGGTAGATAGTTCAATGTATGGAAAATATATGGCAGCGCAAATAAGTGTAAGTAGTGGCAACTCAATTACTGTAACAATATATGATAAAGATAATAATAAATTAGATTCAAAAACAGTAAAAAGTTCAAGTATAGACAATGAGTTTATACAAATACCAACAGGAGCATATAAAATTAACTTTCCAATTAGTAATTATACATATGTTAATGAAGTAAAATCGTTTAATAATTAATAAAGTAGGAGATAAAATGAAAAAAATAATATTAAGTTCAATATCTATGTTATTAGTCTTAGGACTAATAACAGGATGTGGAACAAAAAAGAAAATAGATAACAAAACAGCAATAGAAGATAACGGAAATGCAAAAAGTGATACAAAAGTAGAAGATGTAACTTTTAGTAATATTAAGTTAAATTATGAAGGAAGTATAACAACATTAGAAGCAGATATGTTAAATAATACTGATAAAACTAAAAGCTTTACAGTAGAAATAAAATTAATTGATAATAAAAAAGAAGTAAAAAAATTTCAACAAATAATAGAAAATTTAGAACCAAATAAAAAGCAAATTTTAACAACAGGAATAGTAGGAGATTATAGTTATATAAAACAAGTAGAATTTAAAATAATGGAGGAAAAATAATGAAAAAAATAATATTAAGTTCAATATCTTTATTATTAGTTTTAGGATTAATGACAGGATGTGGATCTAAAAAGAAAACAGAAGAAAATAATGGAATAAAAGAAAATAAAAGTAAAGAAGTATTAAAAGAACAAGTTGTAGATGGTTTTAAAATAAATAATATTTCACTTGTAACAGAAGGACAAATGTCAATATTTAATGCAACTGTTACAAATACAAAAAATGATCAATATATTAAATCAGTAGATATAATAGTAAAAGATAAAGATGGAAATGTTTATGTAACATTAAGTGGATTAGTAGAAAAAACACTAAAGAAAAACGAATCACAAATGATAAATGGAAGTACAAATTTAGATTTAAATAAAGCATATAGTGTTTCATATAAAATAAATAGAAGAAAAAAATAAACACAAAAAATATGTGTTTATTTTTTATTAATAAAATCTATTAAAAAAATTTAAAATTAATCTATACAAATAAGTATAAAAAATGGTATACTGTTAATGTTTAAAAATGGAGATGATAATGTGTTAGTTTTAGCAAAAGCAATGTTGGCACTAATGATTGGTTTTATATTATCAATTATATGTGGTTTTATATTAATACCTTTATTAAAGAAAAATAAAGCAAAACAAACAATGAGTATTTTCTTAAAAGAAAAACATAAAAAAAAGGAAGGTACTCCAACAATGGGAGGTTTTATATTTATAATTCCTACTATTATAACCGTAATAATACTATTACTTACAAAAAAAATGGAATGGTCAAATAATTTATTTATAATAATATTTGTATTTTTATCTTATGGACTTATAGGATTTATAGATGATTATCTAATAATAAAAAGAAGAAATAACGTGGGATTAACAGAATTTCAAAAAATAGTAGGTCAATTAGTAATTGCATTAATAACATTTTATTTACTTATGAAAAGTGGACATGAACCACAATTATATATTTATTCACTTGGAATAAAAATACATATGGCATGGTTCTATGGAATATTTTTGTTGTTTATTTTAGTAGCAAGTTCAAATGCAGTAAATATAACAGATGGATTAGATGGTCTAGCAGGAGGATTATCATTAATTGTATTCTTAGCTTTAGGATTAATAACATGGAATACAGGATGGTTAGTAGGACATGAAGAAATTGCTATATTCTGTTTTATATTGGTAGGTTCACTTTTAGGATTTCTATTTTATAATACATATCCTGCTAAAATATTTATGGGAGATATTGGTTCATTATCGCTTGGAGCTACAATGGCTATAATAGCAGTATTAACAAGTCATGAAGTAACATTTATAATCATGGCTGGAGTATTTATTGTTGAAACACTTGTATGTATTATACAAATGGCATCAATAATGATAAGACATAAAAAAGTATTCCTAATGACACCACTTCACCACCATTTTGAAAAACTTGGATGGGAAGAAAGAGATATAGTAAAAGTATTTTGGGTAGTTGGATTTATACTTGCAATGCTTGGAATATTGTTTGCAGTATGGATTTAAAATAGCTTGAAAAAAGCTATTTTTTTTGTTATACTCATTATATGATAGAAAGTAGGAATAAAATGAAAAAAAGGGGATTCACATTAATAGAGTTATTAGCAGTCATAGTAATATTAGCAATTATATCATTAATAGCAGTACCAGTAATATTAAATATAATAAGAGATGCTAAAAAATCATCAGCAAAAGAT
>CAKOXD010000008.1 GCA_934130005.1 uncultured Bacilli bacterium | reverse complement strand
TTATTTTTTTCATATTTCACGTCCTTCAACTGCATAATATCATACTTAAAAACCTATTACAAATCACATTTTTTCCAGTTTTTATATTAAAAAATAACAGATTTTTTTTATCTGTTATAACAATATTTTTTATATGTTAATGATCAAATAAAAAATAGCTTTTTCAAGCTATTTTTTAATATTAATGTTTTTCAACAAACCAGCTATTTGAAATATCACAACTACTACTTGAAGGAGATGGATCTGGCATATCCATTTTAATTAAAACTGGTATCTTAAATGCACTTCCAAATGCTACACAACTACCAGGTTGTAATATTCTAAGCCTTTTAATTATAGAATTTGTTACATTAGGTAGCATTTCTTTTATGTATTCTACATCTTTAGGATGAAGCATTTTAAAAATCATAAAATTGCTACATTGAGATATGGCTGTTTCCGAAAGTTCACTAGGTCTTTGTGAAATAAAACCTAATAAAACACCATACTTTCTACCTTCCTTAGTGATTCTCTCAAATATATTATACCCAAGTAAAAATACATCATTGTCATTTTGTACATATCTATGAGCTTCTTCTAGAATAATATGAAATGGAAGTGTACCTCTTACTTTCGTATCCTTTGAATAATCAAACAACATTTTAGAATAAATTTTTGTTATTGTTTTAGCTAATCTATCATCTATATAATTTATATTAAAATTAATAATTTGGGCTTTCTTGCCATTTTTAGCTGTTAAAAGTTCTCTTATATAATTAGCTCTTGAAATATAAGTTGGATAATTAAAATATTCTGCATCATCACTATTTACAAGTGAATGTAATCTTACCTTTAAAATATTTGTTTCATCATATATTCTATCACTTTTTAAAACACCTTCACTTATAAGTGCAAAATCAAAGGCATCCTTTAAATCATGTAAATTATATTTAAATGAACCATCTGGTAAATTAAGTTCATAATCTTCTGTTAAATAAGAAGTAAAGAAACTCATTATAAGTTCCATTTCTCTTATTTTACCAGTAGAATCAAGATTAAAACATTGCTTAAGTGCCCTACTATAACCTGGTTGTTCAACTGTTGTATCAAGATTCAATTCACTTGTATAATAATATGATAAAACTGAAAAAATTTGATCTCTTATTTGAGAAGATTCTCTACCACTTGATAGAATATCAAGTAAAGCACGAGCAATTATATCATTTTTAATTTTTATTACTTCACTTTCATCTTTAGCAAAAATAGATACGAGCTTTAAAGCTTTCTCTATTATTGGTAACTGTGAATGTTTAGTAGCACCAAGTAATAAAGCTATGTCATCAACACCAAGAAGCCATAAAGGTATTTTTAAAATTTCTGTATCAGTTGAGTTTACATTAGTTGTATAAGCTTTAAAATTAATTTCTGGAACATTATCATGTAATTTAGTAAAAGCACTGTGATATTCACCATATGCATCAAAAATAAATAAACTTGCCTTATAAGGAATTTGTCTTGTTTTTGAAAAAACATTTTGAATCAATCTTGAAACACTACAAGATTTACCACTTCCTGTTGAACCAAATATAGCAAAATGTTCACTAAAAAAACTATTTATATTAACACATATATCAACACCATCATAAATTATACTTTTACCAACATATAAATCTTTCTCTTCGCTATAATCGTCAACACTAATCATTGATTTTACTTTTTCTTTTGATACAAGTTTTATTACAGCTCCAAATGATGGTTTTCTTACAATTCCGAAAACAAATTTATCATTAACCATTTCTCCTAATAAGTTAATTTCAGCTGTTTCTTTTTGAATATTAGTAATTTCACCTATAAAATTATTTTTAGAATCTTGCATAATAACAAGTAAATTAGTTAAACTCTGTATTTTATCCACTTCTATTTCTAATTTAATTGTTACAGTATTATCTTCAATAGAAATTATCTTACCTAGCATATTACCACTCCTATTATATTAATTATACCTTTTTTTTATCAAAAAAAAAAGTTAAATCAAACTTTTTCTTGTATAAACTAAAACATTATCTAAAGTATATATAACTATTTTAGCTTTCTCCTTTACTTTAATGAAACCTAATCCATTTATTACAATATCAAAGTTAGGCCTTACATCAATTATATTTTTTTTTAAATTAGTCAATTTATTACTATCCTTATATATCCTCAAAAATTCTAATTTATTTGACATATAAAATACTAGTATATTTTTTTCATCTACATCAACTCTAAGTAATTTATCAACTATAATTGATTGTTTTGATTTTATTTGATAAATACGTGGTTTTATTTCTTGTTTAGGTATTATTTTATCTAAATATTTTAAGTCTAAATAATTAGTTATATTACCATTATCAAGTAATCCTGGTGTATCAATTAATTTAAAATCATTAAAATTTATTTCTATTTTATTTAAAGTAGTAGATCTTAAATAACTTGTAGTTATTTCTGTATCATTATTTGTATAATTATAAATTAATTTATTTATCATTGTCGACTTTCCAGCATTTGTAAATCCAACAACATAAATATTATCTGTTTTATATTTTAATATTTTTTTATAAAGTAAATCAAAATTATAATTATTTTTGCTACTTATTATCACTTTATCAATTATATTTAATTTATAATCATTAAAATAGTCTTCTATATTATTGTCATATATAGATAAAGGTAATATATCTCTTTTAGTTAATACAAGTAAAATATTATTATTAATATATTTACTTATAACTTCTAATTCTTTTCCTATATTAAATAAATCAACAACTAAAATCACTAATTCATTTGTCAAATTTATACTTTTTAATATTGATATATAATTATCATTATCTATATCTACTAATTTATAATCATGATAATTTTTTATTCTAAAACATCTTTCACAATATTTAGAATTTATATTTTTGGTATATCCAATATCATCTTTTTTTATATCTTGTAATAAAGCTCCACAACCAATACATTTATTCATAATATTTTCCTTTTTTAAATAGGCTTTTATCTCTAAGTTTTTGCATAATTCTTTTTTCTCTTATTCTATTTGGTTTTGTCCAAAAAGGATCTTTACTTTCAAGTGGTGTAGTTAGAATTGTTGTTATTCCTACTTTATTTCCCCCGACTATATCAGTTAATATTTGATCACCTATGATTGCTACTTCATTTTCATTAAATTTATATTTTTTTAAAACATTATAAAAACTTCTACTGCATGGTTTTTTAGCACTTCCATATATATCAACATTTAATTCTTCTTTAAAAGGATTCAATCTCATTTTAGGACTATTTGAAAAAATTATAATTTTAAATCCTTTCTGTTTTAATTTATAAAATAATTCTTTAGTTTCTATTCTAGGTTCTTTTTCTCTAAAAGGAACAATTGTATTATCTAAATCAAATAATAAACACTTTATTCCAATTTCCTTTAATTTATCATAGTTAATTTTATATATACTTTCTTTATACATATCTGGTAAATATTTTTCCATACTACACACCCTCAATATAAACATTTTAACATATATATATAATTTAGTAAAGAAAAAGAATTTATATATTTTTCTTTATAAATTCTTTTACTTTATCACCATATTCACTTTTTAAAGCATAGTTAATTGTAGCTTCAATATACTCTAATTTATTACCTGTATCAAATGGTTTTCCTTCAAATTCACAAGCATAAAATTTTTGATATGCCATCATTCTTTCAAATGCACTAGTAAGAACATATTCACCCTTAATAGGCTCAATATTTTTTATTTCTTCAAATACTTCTGGTTTTACTATATATCTTCCTATAGTAGCAAAATTACTTGGTGCTTCTTCTATACTAGGTTTTTCAACTATACATTCTACTTCTTTGGTATTAAAATCTTTATATTTTAATATACCATATTTATTTACAATACTTCTATCTACTTCTTTAGCAGCAAAAACATTACAATCATATTTTTTATAATATTCTAACATTTGTTTTAAAACAGGTACTTCAGAATCAACAATATCATCACCAAATATAATAGCAAATGGTTCATTATTTATAAAATCTTTTGCTAAATTAATAGCGTATGCTGTTCCAAGTGGTTTATCTTGAACTACATATGATATTTTAATGTTACTAGGAACAATACTTCTAATTATTTCTAGTTCATTTAATTTATTTCTTTCTTCAAGTAATTTTTCAAGTTTTTCATTTCTATCATAATAGTTTCTTATTAATTCTTTTTCATCACTTATTATAAGAATTATCTCTTCTATACCACTATTGATTGCTTCATCTAAAATATAAGATAAAATTGGTTTATCTACTATTGGTAACATTTCTTTTGGAAAAGATTTTGTTATTGGGAAAAATCTTGTCCCCATACCTGCTACTGCTACTACTGCTTTTTTTACTTCTTGCATTTTATTCCTCCGTTCAAAGTAATTTAGCATATTCTAACACATATATTTATTTTTGTAAAATTTTAGTCATTTTTATGTAAAGCGTTCCATGTTAATGTAAATACTAATAAGCCTATTAAAAATAAAGCTATCATTAATACTGGTCCATTATTATTTATTATAAATTCTCTAAATTTATCACTTAACTTTACAATATTATCCCATAAATTTAAAGTCATATCATCACACCTTTCTTATTACTTTATGACCTTTAATAAACGTTTTTATACCATATTCTTGTTTAAAAGCAACATCAATGGTTTTATCTTTTATACTAACTATTATACCAATTCCATAAATATCATGTTCTACTTTATCTCCAAGCTTATAACTAGCATTTTGATCAATGTAATCTTCTTTTTCTATTTTTGAATTTATATCCTTCTCTTCTTCAATATTATCTTTATTTATTTCATTTATAAATCTACTAGGTAAATTATTACTTTCATTACCATAAATAACCCTTTTTTTAGCATTTACAAGTTCTAATCTCTTCTTAGCTCTTGTGATTGCCACATAAATAAGTCTTCTTTCCTCTTCTATTTCTTCATGACTCATTAAAGAATTAGTATGTGGAAATAATCCCTCTTCTAGACCAATTATAAATACATTATCAAATTCAAGTCCTTTAGCTGAATGAACAGTCATAAGAGTTATTAAATCATTATTATTATTATGTTCTTCTATATCAGCTACAAGACTTATTTCATCTAGAAATGCTTGTAATGATATTATACCATATCTTTCCTCAAAATTTTTAGTAATTGATTTAAATTCTTCCAAATTTTCAAGTCTTATATCAGCTTCTAATGATTTTTCTGATTTTAGTTCTTCTTTTATACCAGTTTTATCTAATATTAAATCTATAAGTTCTGTAAGAGATAAATTTTTTTCTGCTTCTTTTAATTCTTCAATTAATTTTTTAAATTCTAATTCTTTTCCTTTACTTATAGCATCATACATACTTATATTTTGACTATTTGCAAGTATTTCAAGGTTTTCTATTGTTTTAGCACCTATTCCTCTTTTAGGTACGTTTATTACTCTAATTAAGCTTGTATCATCACTATTATTATAAATAAGTTTTAAATAAGATATTAAATCTTTAATTTCTTTTCTTTTATAGAAGAAAAAGCTTCCTACTACTTTATATGGAATATTTTCTTTTAACAAAGCTTCTTCCATATTTCTAGATTGAGCATTAGTTCTATATAAAACTGCTATCTCACTTTTTTTAACACCATTTATAATCAATTCTTTTATTTCTTTTGTAACATGATATGCTTCATCTTTTTCATTTAAAGCTTTATAATATTTTATTTTATTTCCATCACTATTTGATGTCCATAAATTCTTATCTTTTTTATTAACATTATTTTTTATAATATCATTTGCAGCATTTAATATATATTTTGTTGATCTATAATTTTCTTCTAAAAGAATTGTTTTTGTATTTTTATAATCTTTTTCAAAATTTAAAATATTTTTATAATTAGCTCCCCTAAATGAATAAATTGATTGTGATTCATCACCTACGACACATATATTTTTATATTTATCACTTATCAATTTAGTTAATATATATTGTGCCTCATTTGTATCTTGATATTCATCTATTAAAACATATTTAAATCTTTCTTGATATTCTTCTAAAACCTCTTTATTATTTTTAAGTATTTCTATAGGTAACATAAGTAAATCATCGAAATCAACAGAATTATTACTTAATAACTTATCTTCATATCTTCTATATATATCAACTACTTTTTCTTCAAAATCTGAATTAGCATATTTACTATAACTATCTGGATTTAATAATTCATTTTTAGCACTACTTATTCTATTTTTTATAGCTTTAGGATTATATATTTTAGGATCTAAATTTAAATCTTTTATTATTTTTTTTATTATTGTTAATGAATCATCACTATCTATAATAGTAAAAGTAGATGTATATCCAATTAAATTATAGTATTTTTTTATAATAGAAAGTCCAAATGAATGAAACGTAGATATTTGCATTCCATAAAAAGAATCACCAATTAATTTTATAACTCTTTCTTTCATTTCTTTAGCCGCTTTATTTGTAAAAGTAATTGCTAATATATTATAAGGACTAACATGTAATTTTTCTATTAAATAAGCAATTCTAGTTGTTAAAACTCTTGTTTTACCACTACCAGCTCCTGCTATTACAAGTAAAGGTCCTTCTGTTGTTTCTACCGCTTTTCTTTGTTCGCTATTTAGTGTATCTAAATCCATCTTATCACCAAATACATTGTATCACATTTTAGATTATAATACACACAAGATATCAAAATTTATTTATATTATAGTAGGAGGAGTTTATATGTTCTTTAAAAATTTATATAGTGATGCTTTAAATATTAAAAAACACGATCCTGCTTGCAAAAGCTTAATAGAAGTATTTTTATTATATCCTGGTTTTCATGCTTTAGTATTTTATAGAATTTCTCATTTCTTTTATAAACATAAATTATTCTTTATAGCAAGATTAATATCACAAATTTCAAGATTTTTTACGCTTATTGAAATTCATCCAGGTGCTAGTATAGGTAAAAATTTATTTATAGATCATGGTGCTGGTATAGTTATTGGAGAAACAGCAGTAATAGGTAATAACTGTACAATATATCATTCTGTTACATTAGGCGGAACTGGTAAAGATAAATATAAAAGACATCCTAATATAGGTTCTAATGTAATGATAGGAGCTGGTTCTATTATCTTAGGACCAATAAATATAGAAGATAATGTAAAAATAGGAGCTGGTAGTGTAGTTGTAAAAGATTTAAAAAAAAATACAACGTTTATTGGAAATTATGCTGATAAAAAAAATAATAGTTAAAGCTATTATTTTATTGTTGTTTTTTGATTAGTTGGTTGATATTCAATAAATGTATTTCCATCATTTAATTTAATCTCATTACCATTTTTATCTTTATAAATTGTTTTGTTTTTTCTATCTTGTTTTGACCAAGTTATTTCTATAGCCTTTCCATTTGTTATATAATAACCACTTCCACTGCCAACATCTTTAATATCTAAATAGTAATTACTATCAGTATAACTAAAATTCATTCTAGCAATTATAATATTTTTAAAACTATATTGTTTTTTAGTTTTCATATCAACATGTTCACTACCATTTACATATCTTTTATACATTTTAGTTTCAGAATCATATATATATGAATTTTTTGTATAATTTGAAAAAGGTACTTCTATACTAGTAGCAGATATTCCATCTAAATTAATTTCATCAGTTGAATAATTAAGTGGCCATTTAGTACTTGTTGTTGTTTTATATTTATTACTAGCTTCATTTTTTAATTTAACTAAACTTGTATAGGCAGTATGTTCACTTGCTAATTTATAAGGATTTTCTCTCCAAAATGATTTTGAATTCATACCATCTATATCATTAACACCTAGTTTTTTTATATCATCATATGCATAAACGCTTCCGCCAAAGTGTACAAAAATTGCATCATATTCAAAAGCAATATCTAAAAAATTATGTCTCGCACTTCTTACAGTTCCAATTTGACTCGTATCTTTATCTTTAAAAACTGCGACAAAACGAGTAATTCCACCTTCTGCAAGCACTTCATATACTACTTGAGCATCACCAATACCCGTTTGAGCTTTACGGGCTACATTTATATTATTAATAACTACTGCATATGGCCTTGAATTTGAATTTTCATTTATGATTTGTAATTTTTTTACTTCTTGTTTTACTTCTTTTTTTACCTCTTTTTTTTCTTCTTTTTTATCTTTTTTATTACATCCACATCCTGTTATAATACATAACATAATAACTAAAAATATTATACTAAACTTCTTCATTTTTATTTCTCCTTTTTATACTTAATATAATTATTCCTAAACTACTACCTGTAAGATCAATTAAACAATCTATTAAACTTCCACTCCTTCCTACTACAAATAATTGATGTATCTCATCAGTTAGTGAGTATAAAAAACAAATTAAAATACTAACAACCAATATATTTTTTATATTGTATTCATCTATTGCACAAAAGACTAATATTCCTAATATTAAATATATTGTAAAATGAGCCATTTTTCTAACTGGTTTTACAAATTTTTTTAATATTTCTTCATCACTATATTGTTTATGATTAATTTTTTCAATTATTCTTACTGTTTTTAATATTAATCCATCACTTAATTTACTTGATTCATTAGAAGGTTGATTTGAAAACATAAATATTACACTCATCCATACAATAACAAATAGTGTTTTTATTATTTTCATACTATCACCAATTTTATTATAACATATATTGTCTAATTTAGGTAAATTAATTATATATATATTTTTTTTGTATATTATAATAATGGTGATAATATGCTAGAAAAATATAAAGTGGATAAATATCTTGTTATACCAATTTTTTTATTTATATTTATTAGTTTAATATCGATATATAGTGCTCAAAGCTTACTTGATAAATCAATGAATAATTTAGTCTATAGACAATTATTTTGGTATATTATAGGTTTTGTTTTTATATTTTTAATAATGAAAATAAATAACAAAAATATATATAAATATGTATGGATTTTATATATATTAGGAAATATAAGTTTGTTTTTACTTCTTATATTTGGAAGTGAAATAAATAATGCAAAATGTTGGTTTAATATTCCAAAATTGGGTACATTTCAACCAAGTGAATTTATGAAAATAATTCTCATTTTAACACTAAGTAAAATGATTGATAATTTTAACAATAATTATTCTAATCCATCTATAAAAGAAGAATTTATTTTTTTATTAAAGGTATTTTTAATTGTATTAATACCTAGCATATTAACTTTTTTAGAACCAGATACTGGTGTTGTTTTAATATACCTTTTAATAACCTTAGTAATGCTTTTTATCTCTGGTATAAGATATAGATGGTTTATTATTTTTATAGTAATTTTAATGTCTATTTTAGCTTTTGTTTTAGCAACTTATTTTTTAAACCAAGACTTATTTATAAAAATATTTGGAACATCTTTTTTTCTTAGAGTAGATAGATTACTTGATTGGTCAAATAAAAGTGGATATCAGCTTTCTAATGGGATTATAGCAATTGGAACATCTTTTATATTTGGTCATGGAATAAATAATACACCTCTTTACTTTCCAGAACCACAAACTGATTTTATATTTGCTGTTTTTGCAAGTAATTTTGGATTACTAGGATGTTTATTTCTTTTTATATTAATTGCTTTCTTTGATATAAAATTGATAAATATAGCTATTAAAACAAATAACAATATTAATAAATATGTAATTAGTGGAATTGTTGGGATGCTTATATATCAACAATTTCAAAATATAGGAATGACTTATGGGCTAATGCCTATTACAGGTATTACTCTTCCATTTATAAGCTATGGTGGATCTAGCTTAATAAGTTATATGATTATGCTTGGAATTATTTTTAATATATCAAATGAAAATTTAAAATATACAAATTAAAAAAAGCTTTTATTAAGCTTTTGTTTCCATAAATTTTTTATATTCTTCTATTACTTTTTCTGGTTCACCCATCATTTTTATTTCTCCATTATGTAACCATAAAACTTCATTACATAAATTTTTTATTGTATCTAAACTATGAGAAACTATTACAACTGTTCTATTTTCATCACTAATTAATTCTTTCATTTTATTATAGCTTTTTTCTTTAAATGCTGCATCTCCTACACTTAACACTTCATCTATAAGCATAATATCTGTTTCTAAAATAGCTGTTATAGCAAATGCTAATTTGGAATGCATACCAGAAGAATAGGTTTTAACAGGTTTATATATAAAATCTCCTATATCAGCAAATTCTATTATTTCTTTTTCTTTTGCTTTTATTTGAGATTCAGAAAATCCAAGTAGCATTCCTGATAAATATATATTTTCATATCCTGTTAATTTAGGTTGAAATCCTACACCTATTGATAAAAGTGATACACTATTACCATGTAAATTAATTGAACCTTTATCTGGTGAAAATATACCAGCAAGTGCCCTTAAAGTTGTAGATTTTCCACTACCATTTTTTCCTATAAAACCTAAAATCTTACCTTTTTCAACTTCAAATGATATACCTTTTACTGCTTCAAATATTTCTTTTGAATTTTTTTTACCTTTAAAAAGTGATCTTTTAATTGAAAATTTTTTAAGTCCTCTATAACTTATATGTAAATTTTTTACTGTTATTGCTGCTTCTTTTTTCATTATATCACCTTCGCATAACTATTTTCATATTTATGTATTATATGAATACCAATTGCTATTAAAATTATTCCGGCTATAAACCATCCACCCATCATTATTATAGATGGTGAATGACCTTTTAAGAAAATAGCTCTAAATGCATTTATTACATATGCAACTGGATTACATCTTAATAAAATTGAATTATATGGGTGTGGTACTTTAGTTGCTAAATTATAAAATATACCTGATAGATAAAATACTAATCTTAATGCAAGTGATGTTACATTAGCTAAATCTTCTACAAAAATACCATAATGAAGTAAAATACATGATATTCCAAATGTTACTAAATATATTATTATAAGTAATGGTAGAAACCATAAAAAATGTATTGTTATTGGTACTCTAAATATTATCATAAGAACAAATACAAGTCCCCAAGATATTGACATTTTAAATAAATTAACAAATGATTTTTGAAGAATTAATATATATTTAGGAATATATATTTTTGTTACTATAGCCCTATTATTACTTACTATTTTTACACTAGCATTAACTGTTTTATTAAAGAAATCCCAAACAGTTAATCCTATAAATATAAATACAGGAAAGTATTGTTCTGATGATTTAAATACTACAGATGCTATAAATATATATATCATCATAAAACATAATGGGTCTAGTATCCACCATAACCAGTTTAAATAAGAACCCGCAACTTCACTTTTAAGATCAGCACGTGCTGAATATACAGCATATTTAAAATATTTTCTTATATTGTTTATAAATCTTTTCATTTTACCACCTATCTATAAGTTTCAAACAAATTAATTATAACATATCAAATAATCTTTTTCAATTTTTATTTAAACAGTTGTATAAAAAAAAGACTATTAACAAAATTGTTAACAGTCAATCATAATACCTTAATTAGCAAATCCAGAACATTTTCCACAATCTATATTGCATACTTGTTCTTCTTCTGAACATGTATATTGTGGAGTATAAGTATGTTTATAAATATGTTTATTTACAGTATGAGTGTGTATTGGACATACATGTGGTACTTCATGATAGAATTCTTTTTCAACACATTTATTTATTGTAGGTTCAACAATAGCTTGCTCCATACAACAAGAATTCATATTAGGTTGCATATTAAAAAATCCCATTTGTCTATCTTGACAACATCTTCTACCAAACATAATAATTTCCCCCTTATCTAGTTTATAGTATGAAGTAAAAATAAAAAAGAGTGTGTAAACTCCTATTTATAATATTATTTTAATACCAGATTCACAATGTTTATAAAATTCACTAACAGTTATATGATAATTTGGCTTTTCATAATTATATATAACTAAATTACTATCATTATAATCATTAATTGATTCAATAAATTTACTTTTAACATCTAATAGTAATTCTTTTTCATTTGCATATTCATGAATTCCTATATATTTTGTAAATGCATGTTCAAACCAGTAATATTTATTATTTTTATAAAATTGCAAAAATGTATGTGTTGGACATTTATCATTATCATAATAAACCATAAAATATGTTTTAATATTTAAATCAGTATTTAAAAAATAATATCTTTCTAATTCAACTTGATCCCAACATACACCAATTTTATTTTTTATTACTTCATTTGGAGATTCTAATATATAGTTATTTGAGAATAAATTATCTATTTCATAATGAATATTATTATTCTTATCCATATAACCATATTCTATATCAGAAATTAAATTCATTATATCTTCTACTTTATAATTTTTCAATCTATCACCTTTAAAATGGCATTTTCATATTACCATTTTTCATCATTTTCATCATACGTTTCATTTCTTCAAATTGTTTTAAAAGTCTATTTACCTCTTCTACACTTCTTCCACTACCCTTAGCAATTCTTTGCTTTCTACTTGCTTTAAGTATTTCTGGATTACGTCTTTCTTTTGGTGTCATTGATAATATAATTGCTTCTATATGAGCAATATCTTTTGGATCTATTTTTACATTATTAAGTCCCATTTTTTTAGCACCAGGTATTAACTTAATTAAATTTTCTAAAGGACCCATCTTTTTTATTTGTTTAAACGTTTTTAAGAAATCTTCTAAATCAAAATTACCTTTTTGCATTTTTTTAGCTGTATTTAAAGCTTCATCTTGGTCTATTACTGATTCTGCTTTTTCTACTATGCTCATTAAATCTCCCATTCCAAGTATGCGACTAGCCATACGTTCTGGGTAGAATTCTTCTAAACCATCCATTTTTTCACTAACACCTATAAATTTAATAGGTACATTAGTTAAATGTCTAATTGATAAAGCAGCACCACCTCTTGTATCACCATCTAACTTAGTTAATATAGCACCAGTAAGTTTTAAACGATTATTAAATCCTTCTATAACATTTATAGCATCTTGTCCTGTCATACTATCCACTACTAATAAAATTTCATCTGGATTTATATTTTTACTTATATTTTCAAGTTCTACCATAAGATTTTCATCTATATGAAGACGACCAGCTGTATCTATTAAAACATAATCAAATCCATTTTCTTTAGCATATTTAATTGCATTATTAGATATTTCTACTGGATCATTTTTTCCTTCATCATATACTTCTATATTTAATTCACGTCCAAGTTGTTTTAATTGATCAATAGCAGCAGGTCTATAAACATCACATGCTACTAATAGTGGTTTTTTCTTATAATTTTTTCTTAAATAATTAGCTATTTTAGCAATTGTTGTTGTTTTACCACTACCTTGAAGACCAACAAGCATTAAAGTTGCAGGATTACCTTTTAAATTTAATTCAGCATGTTCTCCACCTAATAATTCAACTAATTCATCTTTAACTATTTTTACAAACATTTCACCAGGTTTTAAACTTTTTTTTACTTCTTCACCTAAAGCTTTTTCTTTAACATTATTTATAAATTCTTTTACTACTTTATAGTTTACATCTGCTTCTAAGAGTGCTAATCTAATTTCTCTTGTCATGTCACCTATATTGTTTTCAGTTATTTTTCCGTAACCTCTTATTTTATCTAATGCATTTTGTAATCTATCGCCTAAATTTTCAAACATTTTATCACCAATTTATATTATACTATAAATCAATTAAAAAAGAAAAGATTTATTTTCTTTTCTTTAATTGTTTATTTTTAGATGTAAGACTAATAATTACACCAGTTCCTATTACACCAACAGATAAATATATGTCGCTACTTAATAATAATCCTAATCCTACTCCAGATATAAAAGTACCAACTATAAAACTATTTTCTATTTCTTCATGATTTTCTATTACTAAATTAGAAAAAGCTTTTAAATATTTTATTTGTTCTTCTCTATTTTTGTTTTCTATTATTTTTAATAAATTATTTATTTCATTATCCATTTTATCTCCTTATAGTCATTTATACATACTAGTTATTTATAATTACATATTATAAACTAGGTGATTATTATGCCAAATGGATGGAATAATTGGTTTTGTGGTCGAAATAAATGGTTCACATTTATAATAATTTTTGGAATTTTACTATTCTATCAAATAATTCTTACATTTATATTTGTAACAAGATTTAATCTATTTATTTTATATTTATTTGTTATTTGTATATTCTTTTTTTGGTTTAGAATATTCTTCTATTAACTTTTCAGTTTTATATAAATTATCTATTTGTCTACTTACTGTTTTAGTATTCTCATATTCATTTTTATCAAATTCTATTTTATCTGGTAATGATATTAAAACAAAAAATAGTATTTTTTCCTCTATAAGTAAAGGATAATTAGTTTCATATTTTTTTAATATCGATTCAAAATCATAATCTAATGAATATTTTTTATATAATTTATATAAATCAAATATAGGAATATCTATTTTAGCTTTATCCCAACTTATTAAATAAGAATCATTGTTTCTAATAAAATGATTTATATCAAGATTATTATGAAGAACAACAAAGCGTTGTTTTTTCTTTTTTTCTATTATTTCTAACCATTCTTTTATTTTAACATTACAATAATTTAAAGATGCGAATATTTTAGAAATATTAAAAGCTAATAAGAATTCACTTGGACTCATATAAACCTTACTTTCAATTATAGTTATTAAATCTAAATAATAACTATTTAAATATTCTATATTTCCTATAACATCTTCATATATTTTCTTATAATCGTCTATATCTACTTCTTTATAATAAGTTGTTTTATAATGAAGTAAACTAACTAAATCAATCATATCAAGCATTTTTTGTTCATCAGGCATTTCTATTTCATCTATATATTCTGTTATTCTATAATTATCATCTTCACTTATTATTTTAGGATAATATCTAAAACTTCTAGAATTTAAATATTTATATATTTCATTTTTAGCCTGCTTTTTTTTTATTATTATATTTTTATCTTTTGTTTTTACTATTAATGCTTTACCTTTTTTTATATATCCATTTGGTTTTAATTCATATTTTCTAATTAATTCATTAATTTCCTTCATATGAAACAGGAATTATTATTTTATCACCTAGTTTTACTTCTGTTAAATCATTATAAAGTTCTAAATCATCTTTTTTAACATTATATTTTTCCATTATAGATTCTATTGTATCATTTTCTCTTACAATACATATTTTATAAGTTTTATATGTTTCTTCTATACTTATATTATCAAACAAATTAATATTACTTCTTTCTTTTACTTCTTTTACCTCCTCATTTTTTACTTCTTCTTTTTCTTCTTCTATACATCTTTTATCAGAAGCTATATCCATTTCTACTTCCTCCTTATTTATTAAAATTTCTTCTATTTTATCTACTTCTACTTCTATATTAATAGATAAAACACTATCATTTACTATTTCATAATAGAAATCACTAATATCTACTATAGAATTACTTAAATTATATTTATCATCAAATACTATATTAAATGGTAATTCATATAAAAATTTTTCTGTAGTTTTACTTTCTTCAGTTATTTTATAATCACCACTTAATATAAAATTACCAGATAATGTTTTATCATCTATTTTTAAAGTATGTTCAAGTGATATACTGGTTACCTCTGATAAATTAGTCTTGAATATAATATCTTTTTTAAATGGAATTACTTTCTTCATCTTTATCCTCCAATCACTTAAATATATGAAAAAGAAGATAAATTATTACTTTATCTTCTCATTGTCATTCTTTTTATTTTATTTTTTAAATATATATCATTTAATAAATCCATAGTTCTCTCATAAATTGTTTCATCATCAAATATGGAAGGCGCTATATATAAAAATTTATTTATACTTGATTTAATATATTTAGGGTTTACTAAACTTTTATTTTTTAAATATAATTCTTCATCACTTAAATACAAATTTAATAAATATAAATCATATTTTAACAATTTATCTATATCTTTAACTATCTTGAAATTGCTTTTTCTAACTGCAATCTCTGAAAATAACATTGTATTACTATATCTATCAAGTAAATTAATTTTACCTATATGATCATTAAATTCTCCTAATTTTTCTCTTACATCTGGATCATTTATTATCTTATCTCTATAAATACTCATTACATCTAATATATTTCTTTTAATATTTTCATCATATATAAATTTATTATCAATAAAATAATATATATTTTTTATTATATCTTCATTTATCAAGTCTTTTTCTTTTTTTATAAAATCTCTATCTATTATTAAATTTTGTGTAAAAACATAATCATAAAAACTTTTAAATATTGTATAATCAAAGAAATTATCACTATAATGTCTTAAATTTTTTAATTTATATATTAATATTTCAGCTTCAATTTTATTTGAATCATTTTCTAGTATATTTAAAGCTTTATCAAATATATCTCTATTCAAAAATATATCAGGCATTTCTTTTAAGTATTTTTTTATTGAATATATATTATACTTTGTATTTTTAATTTCTTTTGAACTTATTAAATCATCTAATAATGAATAATCATTAATAATAGATTTCTTTATCATAATTTCATATGGTTTTAAATCAATTATATTTTTAGTATTTTCTATATTGGCAAACTTTAAAACAAAATCATAATAATATATATTACCAGTTGAATTTAAAGTTTTTATTTTCAAAAACATAAATTTTATGCCATTTAAATATGGACTTTTATTATTATTTTCATTTAAAAAATCTATTATTTTTTCTATATTTTTAACAGACTTTTTAGGATAATATTGTTCTTTTGATAAATCAGTCATTTTTAAAAATAAATTTATTACATAATCTTCACTTAATAACAACATCTTTTTTTCTTTTAAAATACTATCTATATCATCTGACATTAATAAGTATTCATTTAAGACTGTTAAATAATAATTATCTATATTATTCATTAAATCACCTTCTTTAAATAATCATAAACTTCCATATAATCGGTAACAAAAATAAATTCTATATTTTCTTTTACTTCATTAGGTAGTTTTTCTATATCACATTCATTGTCTTTAGGAATAATTATTTTTTTTATTTTATTTCTTAATGCACCTATACTTTTTTCCTTCAAACCACCTATTTTTAAAACATTACCTCTGAGAGTAATTTCACCTGTCATAGCAATAGAAGATAAAACTTTTTTATTAGTTAATGAACTTATAAGTGCGGTCGCTATTGTTATACCAGCACTTGGTCCATCTTTTTTTATAGCTCCTTCTGGTACATGGATATGAATATCATTTTCTTTAAATATTTTATAATCAATATCAAATTTTTTATAATTTGATTTTACATAATCAAGCGCTATTTTTGCACTTTCTTTCATAACATCACCAAGTGATCCAGTTAATATAAGCGAACCATTGCCTTTAAAATAATTTACTTCTATTTTTATAACATCACCACCATAAGATGTATAAGCAAGTCCATTTATTATACCCACACCATTTTTTGTAGTTGTATTATCATATATTGGATTTCCTAAATATTCCTTTATAGAATCTAAATCTATTACAAATTTATTAATAGATATTTTTTTCATAATCAATTTAGTAACTATCTTTCTAATTATTTTTGAAAATACTCTTTCTAAATTTCTTACTCCAGATTCTTTTGTATAACTATTTATAAGTTTTAATATTACTTCATCACTTATTTCTATATTATTACAATTTATTCCATGTTCTTCACATACTTTAGGTATTAAATAGTTTTTAGATATTTCTAATTTTTCATATTCTGTATATCCAGACATTTCAATTATTTCTAATCTATCTTTAAGTGGTTCTGGTATATTTTCAATATAATTTGCAGTTGTAATAAACATTATATTTGATAAGTCTATTTCCTCTTCAATATAATTATCACTAAAATGTTTATTTTGTTCTGGATCAAGTATTTCTAATAATACACTTGCAGGATCACCTTTTTCACTTTTAGTCATCTTATCTATTTCATCTATTAAAAATACAGGATTCATTGATTTTGCTTTTTTAAGTGAGCTTATTATTCTACCAGGATTTGATCCTAAATAAGTTTTTCTATGTCCAATAAGTTCTGCTTCATCATTTAAACCACCTACAGATATTTTTACAAAATTTCTATTTAATGCTTTAGCAATCGAATAAGCAAATGATGTTTTTCCAACACCAGGTGGACCTGTTAAACATATAATTGGACTTTTTAAATTATTAGTTCTTTTTTTTACTGCTATATATTCTATAAATCTTTCTTTTACTTCTTCTAGTCCATTATGTGATTCATTTAATTTATTTAATATGTCTTCTAAATTTTCATTATCTTTTGTATATACGTTAAATGGAATACTAAGCAACCATTCAATATAGTTTCTTGAAACACTAATTTCTGGAGAAGTTTCAGGTAATAACTCATACCTTCTTAATTCTTCTTC
Organism: uncultured Bacilli bacterium; assembly: GCA_934130005.1. Classification (GTDB taxonomy): domain Bacteria; phylum Bacillota_I; class Bacilli_A; order RF39; family UBA660; genus OMSK01. Next base: position 43,284 of record CAKOXD010000008.1, on the reverse strand, counting down.
TATTTTTTCTTTTATTTTATTATCTAATTTTAAATTATCTAATTTATTTTTAATTTTATTTATTTCATTCTCTTTTAAACTAGTATCACCTAGTTCTTTTTTTATTGTTTTAATTTTTTCATTTAACATAAATTTTCTTTGTGTTTCATCTAAATCTTGTTTTACTTTAGTATCTATTTCTTTTTCTATATAAAAGTTTTCTGTTTCCATATATATATCTTTTATTATCATTTTTAATCTCTCTACTGATTTTTCTTGATATAAATAATCTAACATTCTATCTTGTGTTACATTCAAATATGGAACTACTATATCTGTCATTTTATCCAAACTTGTTACATTAGTTATAAGTGATAAAAATCCATTAGATATATATGGTATTATTTTTGTATAATGTTCTAATTCACGATATAGTTTTTTTATAAAAGCTTCTTCTTCTTTTTTTTCTAATTTTTCTATTTTTATTTCTGATACTATAGATTCTAATATATCATCTTTTTTATTTAAATTTAAATATTCGTGAACGCGAGCTCTTTTAATTCCAGTAATTATTAGTCTTGTTTTTCCATTAGGTAGTTCTATCTTATGACTTATTTTAGCTATTACTCCAATATTAGGTAAATTATTTAAATTAACACTTTCTTCAAGAGGATCTTCTTTGCTTATTACAAGTATTTTATTATCATGAAAAAGCTCTGATACATCTATTATATTTTTACTTAAATCATTTTCAAATTCTAATCTTATGTCGTTATTAGGCAAAAGAACAATTCCTTTTAGAATGATAACTGGTAAATCTGTTTTAATCATACTTTTGCCTCCTTTAAAATTGTTTTTTATTATATCACATTATATTTTTTATTCAATATAAATTTAAAAAAAAATAAAAAACTATACATTGTATAGTTATATAATTTTATTTATTATTTTTTTATCACTTATATATTCTAATAAAACTAAAAATGCACCTATTAAAGCAACTATTAGATCTTTCATTGTATCAGAAACTCCAGTTGTTAAAACATGTTGAGGATCAACTTTAAATATAATACTTGATATAAATTCAAAAATTTCCCAATTAACTGATACAAAACTAACAAACCCTAACACAAATAAAATATTTAAAGTTAAATTTTTTTCATCATAAGATTTTAATAACTTTAATATATAAAATCCAAAGAATGCTTCAAATACACCAGATAAAAAATGCATTATTGTATCGTAATTTACTAAATAAGTATATAAATCAACTACAGTACCTAGAAAATAAGCAAAAAACATAAAAATAATATAAACAAATTCTAATTTATCTGTAATTTTTATTTTTAATTTATTAAAAATTTTAGGTAATAACAATGTAGGTAATATTAATATATCAATTAATAAATCTACATAATTTCCATTTTTCAAATTAATAACTCCTATTAAATAACTTAATAGTGTTAAAATAATTATTAATATCTTATTTATCTTCTTCATATGTTAAATTCTCCATTTCAACTTCATTAATAGAATTAAATCTTTTCGTGATTTTCTCTGTTGTAGTATGAATTTCTTTAACATCTTTTCCTACTGTTTCAATACTTCTAGATAATTTATCCCATCTATCTTTATATCTTTTAAATTCTTCATCTAATAATTTAAGTTCTCTATGTATTACTTTAGCATATTTATCTCTTTCCATATTTTTAATTATTACTTGTATAGTTGTTAGTGTACTAATAAGAGTTGTAGGACTAGTTATCCATACTCTTTTTTTATAAGCATATTCTATTATATCACTATCATATGCATTAATATATGCGAATATTGCTTCTGCGGGTAAAAATAGTATTGCTTGATCAGATGTTTCACCACTGATTATATATTTACTACTAATAGCATCTATATGCTTTTTCATATCAAGTTTAAATTGTTTTTCATAACTTGCTCTAAGTTCAATACTATTATTTTTATCTATCATATTTCTATAATTTTCAAGTGGAAATTTAGAATCAATTCCAACTAGTCCAAGTGGTTCTGGTGCGAATAATGCACAGTCAACTATCGTTCCATTACTTAGTTGGTATTGCATTTTATATATTTTATCATTTACTCCAAAAACATTTTCCATTATATGTCTTAAATTTACTTCACCAAATATTCCTCTTGCTTTTTTATCAGTTAAAACACTTTGAAGTGATACAATATCTTTTGATAATGTATCTATTTTTTTTTGAGCTTCATCTATTTTTGATAATCTTTCAAGAACAGATGTAAATGTTTTATTTGTTTTTTCAAAATTTTGATCTAGTCTTTCATTTACACTATCATTTATAAGTCTAAGGCGCATTTCAAGTTTTTCATTTTGACCTGTAAAGTCCTCATTTAATTCTTTTGTTAAACCACTTTTAAAATCAGATAATTCTTTTACAACATTAGTTTCTATCTTTCCTATTTTTTCTATTATATTTGCTTCATTTACCCCTTTAAATAAAAGAATAATTATAAGTACTATTATAACAATTAAAATTCCCAATATTATATATTCCATAAATCCTCCTAATCAACATCAAATTTATTAATAACTATTTTAGATAAAATAAAGGCAACGATTAATAAAATACCTAATTTTACAAGAACTGTTGGATCACTAATACTTTCTACAAATGTCGTTCCAACAAATCCCCAAAAGTACACTATTGATATTTTAGAAATAAGTGCCGCAAATAAAAATTTTTTATATGGCATCTTAGATAATCCAGCACCTATATTAACTGAAAATGCTGGTGTAAATGGTATAGCCATTATAACAACTAATTTTGAAAAACTTATATTACTTACTATATTCATAAGTTTTTTTGTTCTAGGTCTATTATCTATATTTTTATATATAAATTTACTAAAACCTTTCCTAAATATAAAAAAGCTTAAAGAACAACCTAATATAGTAGCTATCCAAGAAATTATAAATCCCAATATATTTCCAAATATGATCATGTTTAAAGCTATAAAAAGAGCAAGTGGAAGTATTGGAATAATTGATTCTAATATAATTAAAAAAACACCTACAAATAGACCTAAAAAAATATTATTTCCGACTACATAATCTTGTATTTTTAATACTATATCTTGTATCATTTCTTGCATTTTTATATCTCCATTCTTAGATAATTATAATACATTTTAAAGATTTTTTAAAGTATTATTAAAAAAAAGAGAAGTTATTCTTCTCCTTTAAGTAACCACGCTTCATATCCACCAGATATATTAGTAACTCTATATCCTTGTTTTAATAATATTTCACATGTTTTTTTACTTGTTATTCCACTTCTACAATATATATAATACATAGTATTTTTATTTAAATATTGACTTGGATTTGTTATTAATTTTTCAAATGGAATATTTATAGCATTCGGAATATGATTATTATTATAATTTTCTATACTTCTTATATCAATAATATTTTTTTTATTATCTTTTAATAAATCTTTAATTGATATACTTGGTATCATAATTAACCACCCAATATATTATATGCAGTTAATATTTATTAATAAGTTCATTAGTTTATCTTTTTATACTTATATTTTGGTGTAATGGTTGCGAAAAAGTAATCTGATGTTTCTATTTTTTCACCTTCAAAATTTTTACCTAAATAAGTCTGAAGTTCTTGTTTTAATAAATATAGTTTTTTTAATTTATCTTGCTTGTCTATATCTTTTAAATTTCCATATGTTCCTATAAATATACTTTTATTTTTTAATACTAAATTAGCTAATAAACTTATTCTATCTTGATTTGTAGGAAATTGTGTTATAAAGAAGTTAATAAAATTTAAATTACTTTTTATATTATTATATTCTAATAAAATGTCATTTTTATTTATAATTATTTTTCCATCAATACACCTAGTATTTTTTTTCTCTTCTATTTTTTCTTTTGATACTAATATTCCTATTCCTTCATGTAGATTGTTTACTAAAGAATTATATTTTCCTTTATCAAATTCTACAACACCTCTTCTTGGAATAAAATCCATAGTTTCTAAAAATGCCTCATAATATTTTATCATTTCTTGTTCTTTAATAAGCCAATCCTCAAATTTACCATTTTTAGATTCGATATATTCTTCATATAAACTATCCATATAACTTTTCATTTTATCACCTCTAACTGATATTATTTGCGACAATCTGATATTTATCAAACCTTTTTTCTACTTTACCATTTATTTTTATAATATCTCCTACATTAAATTTATTATATTTTTTATAAACACTTGGAAATAAAACTATATCTATACTGTCTAATTCATCACTTCCAGCAATAAAACACATTTGTTCATTACTTTTAGTTTTTACTATATTTATTTTATCTACCATTACTACAGTATTAACTGTTTTATCAAAATTTTCCTTTATTTTATTTAGTGATATTAATGTTTTATCCTTTAATTTATACTCACTAACTGGATGACTAGTTAAATAGAATCCAAATACTTCTAATTCTTTATTTAATAATTCTTTTTTATCATATTCTAAATATTTCACTAAATTAGGTTTTTCTAAATCATCACCTAATTCTTTATATATTTCGGCATAATTAATAATTATATCTATATTTTCTACTAATGTTTTTCTATTAATTGAAAATGAATCAAAACAACCAGCTATAATTAAATTTAATATTGCATTTTTATTTACTTTAGCAGAATATACTCTATTTGTAAAGTCAAATATATCTTTAAACAAGCCATTTTTTCTTTCTTCTATGATTGATGTTACAGTATTATATCCTATATTTTTTATACATGAAAATGGAAATCTTAATCCTTCATTTTCTACTACATATAAATTACTACTTAAATTAATATCAGGACTAAGTATTTTTAAATCATTCATTTTTGCTTCATATATATATTCTTTTGTACTAATTGTGCCAATAACATTATCAAGTAAGTTTTTCATAAAATATTTAGGATAATTTGCTTTTAAATATGCCATTTTATAAGATATTATAGCATAAGCATAAGAATGTGATCTATTAAAACCATATGACGCGAATTTTAGTATTAAATTATATACTTTTATAGCATCTTCTTTTTTATATCCATTTTCTATACTTCCACTTATAAATTTATCTTTTTCTTTAATTAAAATCTCTTCATTTTTTTTACTCATTGCTCTTCTTAAAATATCAGCTTCTCCAAGTGAATAATTAGCCATTACATTAGATATTTTCATTATTTGTTCCTGATAAACAATTATTCCATATGTTGGTTTTAATATATTCTTTAATCTATCATCTATATAATCTATTTTTTCTAAATTTCTTTTCCTTTTAATAAATGAATCTATATTACCCATTGGTCCTGGCCTATATAAAGCAAGAGCTATAGAAAGTTCTTCTAAGTTTTCTGGTTTTAATTTTTTTAAAAAACTTTTCATACCAATTGATTCAAATTGAAATATTCCAAGTGTATTAGCCTCCATAAATAATTTATATGTTTTAGAATTATTAAGTGGTATTTTATCAAATTCTATATTAATTTTATCTTTTTTTAAATCAGTTATTATATTTGTAATCAAAGTTAGATTTTTTAGAGCTAAAAAATCCATTTTTAAAAGTCCTAATTCTTCTAAATAATTCATTGTAAAACATGTTAAATATAAATTATCTTTCTTTATTATTGGGAGTACTTCATCTAAATTTTTATTAGATATTACAATTCCTGCAGGATGAACACTAGTATGTCTTTTAATACCTTCTAATTTTAAAGAAATCTTATATAAATCTCTTATATTATTATTTCTATCAATAATATTTTTAATTTTTTCATTGTTATAATTTTCTTTTAAATTTAATTTAGAGTCTATCAATTTAGCAAATGAATCTACTTCTTTTAAATCTAAATTCATAACTCTACCTACATCTTTGATTACTTGGCGAGATGCAAGTGTTCCAAAAGTTATTATACCAGCAACTTTTTTTTCTCCATATTTTTTTATGCAATAATCTACAACTTCTTCTCTTCTATTGTATTCAAAATCGACATCTATATCAGGCATTGTAATTCTATTAGGATTTAAGAATCTTTCAAATAATAAATTATATTTTATTGGATCTACATCTGTTATTTCAAGTACATAAGAAACTAGACTTCCAGCAGCACTTCCTCTACCAGGACCTACTAATATTTTATTTTTTTTAGCAAATTTTACATAGTCCATAACTATTAAAAAATAATTACAAAATCCCATTTCTTTTATTATTTTTAACTCATACTTTAATCTATCTATATATACTTGTTTTACCATTTCTCCAAATCTTTTTTTTAATCCTATTTTACATTGTTCTTTTAAATATGAAAATGAATCATATCCATCTGGTACTTCATATATAGGTAATAAATTATTATCTTTTTCTATTTTTAAATTACAATTATCATATATATATTTATAATTAGTTAAATCTATATTACTAGTTTCTATATTTAAACTATAATCATTTTCTTCTTTTATTTCTTCTATAGTTTTTCTATCTTTTATACCTTTCAAATATAAATAATATATCTTATCATTTTTATTAATATATAATGTTTCTCTAATATATATTTTATTTTCTTTTATTTTTTCTTCTTCTTTTTTATTTTTATATCCGATAAATTTATCTTCATATTTTAATTCATTATAAATTTCATAAGATTCATATGGTAATATACATATTAAATCTTGATTATATTTATTTAATAATTCTATAGTATAATTATCTTTGTTTTCAAATATCTTTATTAAATTTCTATAACCAATATCTCCTTTTGCATATAATATTACTTTTAATTCATTTATAGTAACTTCTAACCCTATTATAGGTTTTATATTGTTTTTTTTACATTCCTTATAAAATTCATAAATACCATATAAGTTATCATCAGTTATAGCTAATGCTTTATAACCTTTTTCTTTAGCAAATTCTACTAAATCTTTTATTTTAATAATACTTTCAAGTATTGAATATTCTGTTTTTATATAAAGTGGTATATAAAGCATATTATCACCTTCCCTCTTTATTTTACTATAAATTTTTATTTTTTTAAATAAAAAATAATAGTTAAAACTATTATTTAATTATTTGCATATAGATTTAATAATTTATCATAAATACCTTTTTCTATTTTATCTAATGAATTAATACTAACTTCAAGAGATTTTTTATATTCACCTCTATAAAATAGTTTTTCTGAATATCTTAAGTATTTATCTAAATCTTCTACACTACTTCTATATCTATTTCCATATACTATGGCCATTTCAGCAAACATTGCTGTTCTTACCATTTCTTTTGTTGTTTGATATAATTTTAAAACTAAATCACGAGCAGTATCTACTCTGGTATTTAAAACATTTATTGTAATTGGTTTTTTATCTAGTTCTTTTATTATTTCTTTTATAGCCATTTGAGCATCATTTAATTCAACAAAGTACGTTTTTGGTATTACTGGTAGACTGTATTCTCTTATTTTTGTTTTTGATTCTTTTAATATTACCTTTATTTCTTCTAGTTGTTGACGAGCTCTAATTTCATCTTCTTTCATACTACCTATTGAATCTAATATTACATCTACTCTTTCATCTAATTTTACAAGTTTTAACGATAAATTTTCTATTTCTTTTGTAAGTGCTGAAAAAGCAAATGTATTATTACTTGTATGTTCAATCAAAACATCATAATCATTCTTTAATGAATCAAGTTCTTCTTTTATTTTATATAATTCTTCTAAATCATTTTCCTTTAAGTTATATAAAGTTTTTATCTCATTTATACTACCAAGCATGTCATTCATTAAATTATTAATTTTATCAAATTTAATTTTAAATACTTTATTAGCTTCTTCATAATCAGATTTATTTACTTTTTCTTTTTCAAAATCTGTAAATAATGACTCAAAATAATCTAATAAAACTTTAAGTTCAAATAAACTATCTTCTATATTTAAAACTTGAGCTCTTTTTAAAATATCTTCTATTTTTTCTTCAGCTTCTTTTATATTATATTCAATATTTAAATAATCAAGAGGATAACCTTTTTTAGTCATCTTTTCATATTTTTCTTTTACTTCTTCTATTTTTTTAGGAAGAATTGATGTTGAAAGTAAATAAATACCAGGTAATTCTTCAACGACGTTAGTCATATGTTTTATCATATCATCAATATTTTTTACAACAGGTACAACTTCTGTATATTCGTTTTTTTCCATTAAATCTTCAAATTCTTCAAATTTATGAGCTATACTTTCAAATTGTAATTCAACAGTTTTTCCTATATCTCCAAATTCTTGTTTAGTATTTTGAAATTTTTGATACAATTCTCTATATTTGATTTTTAATTTAGTAACAATTGCTCTATTTCTTTCTTCACTACCTGTTATTTCTTTTATTTCATTAAGTAAAAATTCTGAATTAGTTCTTACTTTATATATTTCCATTTCAAGCTTTGCTATTTTATATATTGTTTTTTTATAATCCATTTTTGATAATGAATAATCAGCATCTAATAACATATCTGTTATTTTTGGTATTTGATTAGTTCTAATAACATCTAATCTTTCTTTCCAATTATTATACATAGCTTCTAATTTTTCATTATTTAAATATGATTCTATTTTAGATAATTCAGGTATAACAGGAGAACTATCTAATTTATTTTTTTCTATTTCAAGTTTATCTATTTCTTCTTTATATTTTTTATTTTTTCGATTTTGAAGCAAATATAAAACAACAATTATTAAAATAACTGATACTATAAAAATAGATACAGATAATAATATAACTATGTTCATATTAACACCTCGCTATTATAATTTTATCACATTTATATCGAATTTTGTCAAAAATTTTGATTTTTTATAAAAAAAACTAATTCATATGAATTAGTTATATTTTTATATGGTACCAGCCAAGGGACTTGAACCCTCACAGTATTGCTACCGTCAGATTTTGAGTCTGATGCGTCTACCATTCCGCCAGGCTGGCATGAAACAATTATAACAAATATTATAATTAAATTCAACTATCAATTTCTTTATATTTTGATTCAAACAAGTCTACTTCATCATCATTTATTTCTACTTGTTTAAGTTGTGGTAATTCACTTGTACTAGCTAAACCAAAATAATCTAAAAATTTATTTGTTACTCCATATAATATTGGTCTACCTGGAGCATCACTTCTTCCCTTTTCCTCAATTAAATCCCTTGACAGTAATTTTCTGATCATATGACTACTATTTATACCTCTTATTTCATCCACTTTTACCCTTGTAATTGGTTCGTTATAAGCTATAATTGCAAGTGTTTCTAATGCAGCTTGACTAAGTTCTGGATCTTCTGTTTCAACTAATTTTTCATAATATTTTTTATGTTCTTCTTTTGTTGTTAATTTTAATTTATTTCCTAAAACTTTTAATGTTAAACCTCTACCAGAATCATTATAATCAACAGTTAATTCAGCAACTATTTTTTTTAATTGTTCATTATCTATTTCTAATATTTCTTCTATAGTTTGAATAGAAATTCCTTCTTCTCCTACTATAAATAAAATACCTTCTAATACTGCTTTTAGATTCATATTATTCACCTCTATATGATAAATATATTTTATCAAAATTATCTTCCTGTTTTATCTCTATTTCTTGATTACGTGCTAAACTAAGTATTGATAAAAATGTAACTACTATATAATCTTTTTGATAAACTTCAAATAAATCTTCAAAATTTATATTTTTTTTATTTTTAAGTACATTTCTTATTTCATCACATCTTTGTTTGACAGAATATTCCTTTTTACTTATTTTTGTATTAAGTGGTTTTTCTTCTTCTTTTCTAACTAAAAACTTAGAAAATGCTTCTAATAAACTATTTATATCTATATTTCCTAAATTTATATCTTCACTATTTTCACAATAATTATTTAAATTTTCTACATTTTTTGTATAATATTCTTTTCTCTTTGTTTCTAATTCTTTAAATTCTGGGGTCATTTCTTTATATGTCTTATATTCAATTAATCTATTTATTAAGTTTTCTTTTGGATCTTCCATTTCTTCTTCTATTTCTTTTTTTGGTAATAATATAGAAGATTTTATTTCTAATAATTCTGCTGCCATTATTAAATATTCACTAGCTACATTTAAATTCATTTGTTCCATAGCATTAATAAAGGATAAATATTGTTTTGTTATTTCTTCTATACTTATATTAAAAATATCCATATCATGTTTTTTTATTAAATGAAGTAAAAGATCTAATGGTCCTTCAAAATCATTTATTGTTATTTTATAATCCATATAACCACCACATAGTAATTATAGCATATTATTAAATAAAAAAAAACTCATAAAATGAGTTTAAAATCTCCAAATGTCATCGTCTTCTAATTCATCTTTTGTAGTTGATTCTATTTTTGGTAATTCAACATCAGTTTCATCAGTAGAGTCTTCAACATTTTCTAATAATTTATTAAAATCTTTATCAATATTTAAATTTGAATTTTCTTCTTTTTTAAATTCTTGATCTCCAAATGGTGCATATAAATCTTCTTCTTTATTAATATTATTTTCTTCTTGAACTTCATTTGATTTAGAATTTTCTTCTGTTTTTGATTCTTCTTTTACTTCAGTATTATCACTATCTTTTGAATCATCAATATTTTCTTTTTCTTCTTTTATTTCTTCATTATTTATTGATTCTTCTTTTTCTTCATTATTGATTGTATTTTCACTTTCTAATAATGGTTCTTCTTTTGTTTCATTTAAAGTGTCATTTTTAATATTATCACTTATTAATGTATTATCTTCTAAATTAGTATTTTCTACTATTTCACTATTATCATCAATACTATTTAGATTTTCTTCTACTAAAGTAGGTTCAACTTTCTTTTTATCATCTACTGTATTATCTTGTTTTTTTTCTTCTTTTTTTCCAAATCCTTGTTTTTCTGCAATATAACCTATTAACGCTAATAAGATAATAATTGCAATTACAACTAGCCATATATAATTTGCATTAATAAAACTTAAAAATGTTTCCATTTTATTCCTCCCTATCCTTTATAACATAATATCACTAAATAATTTATTTGACAAGTTATTTTTCTAAATAGTCTGCACCTTTAAATGGTTCTTCAAATAATAAATCTGGATAATTTCTTTGTCTTAAAACCTCATAGACCATAATAGCTACTGAATTAGACAAATTAAGTGTTCTTATATTACTATTCATTGGAATTCTCATACAATGTTCTAAATCCTTATTTAAAATTTCTTTAGGTATACCTGTACTTTCTTTACCAAAAATTAAGTATATTTTTTCATTTTTATCACTATAATCAAATGATGTATGAGGTTTTCTTCCATATCTAGTTAAATAGTAATATATGCCATTATTTTTAGATTTAAAATCTTCAAAATTTTCGTATACTGTATAATCACAATGATCTATATAATTTACACCACTTCTTTTTATATATTTATCTTCTAGTGAAAAACCAAGTGGTTTAATTAAATGTAATTTTACATTTGTACCAGCACATGTTCTCATTATATTACCAGTATTACCTGGAATTTCTGGTTCAAATAATACAACATTTATCATTCTATTACCTCGTTTTCATAAAAGAATTTTTTTACATCGTTTATATCTTTTATATTATTATTATAACTTTCAACTTTTTTATTTTTTATATAGATTATAGTAGGATCTTTTATTTCGAAATTTCCTTTATATGCTTCATTTATATAATTAACATAAAATTCATTATAAAAATTGCTTGACACCATACTTAAATCTAAATACAAATACTTATCTTCTAAATTATTTTTTTGAGTATATTTTTTTAATTCTTCTTCTAATTTATCATTTTCTTTATTTTTACTTTCTGACATATATATAATAATTTCATGTGTTTCATCTAAATAACTTTTTAATTCATTTTCCTTTATTTCTGAAACAAATGATATTTTATTTTCACTTCTTTTATTTACTAAATATAAATTAGATAAGTAAAAAGTCAAAATAATTGTAAAAAAGCTTAAAATAGTTACATAGATATAATTTTTTTTAGGTATTTTCTTCATATATTCCTCCTAATAATTTTCTTCATTATTTTGTATTTCTTCTATTCTAACAACGGGAAGTTCTATATTTTGTTCTTTGCAGAAATCTCCAAATTTTTCTCTAAAAGCTGTTAATTCTTTTACTATGCTGTCAGGATATATTCTTTTACTATTTTTTATAGCATTATATACATCTAATACATCAACATACTGTTTATTTTCATATAGTGCTTGAGAAAATGCAGCTGACAAAACAGAAAATGCAATATCAGGATACATTGCAGAAAGCCCATATACTCTTTTAAATTCTGATGTAGCATTTACTATTGATTCTATAAGCATTTTATTAACATATTCATTATACTTCATTTTTATTCCTGTTTGATTTTCAATTCTAGGAAGTGATTCATATAATATTTCAACAGTTGTGCTTATATCAGGTTCTGATACTTCAATTTTTTCAAATCTTCTTAAGAATGCTCTATCTTTTATAATATATGTACTATATTCTTCTGTTGTAGTTGCCCCTATTACTTTTATATCTCCTCTATCTAAAGCAGGTTTTAGTATATTAGCAAGATCCATAGGCCCATCTTCTCTTCCACCTACTAATGTATGTATTTCATCTATAAATAAAATTATCTTTTCAGATCTTTTTAATTCATTTACTAATAGATTTATAATCATTTCTTCTACTCCATTTAACATTACTTTCCCTATTAAACTTGTAGAATTTATTTTAATAATTTTGTATCCTTTTAAAACATTTGGAACATTATCTCTTTGTATTAGATATGCAAGTCCTTCTACTATTGCAGTTTTTCCAATACCAGCCTTACCTATTAATAATCCTGATTTATCTGGTGTTAATAGAACCATTATTAATTTTTTTATTTCTTCTTCTCTTCTTATAGCAGGATTTGTAATATAATTTTTCTTAGTTAAATCTTCACCATAATTTAAAATAACACTAAAATTCATTTTAATCCTCCTTTATAAGATTTAAATCTTTAAAAAATGTTACAATAGTATCATAATCTCTAGCACCTTCAACCCTAGGACTTATTTGTGTTTTTCCCTTTTCTAAATAAACTGTTGTAGGAGTTCCTTTACCATCTATTTTATCCATTACTGCTTTATATTTTGAACTTGATACCTTTGCAAGGTCAATATAATAAACTTCTAATTTATATTTATTTATTACTTTTTCTAATATAGGTTTATATTCTGCACAATGACTACATTCTGATGAACCTACATATAATACAAAACTATCTTTATTTTCTATTTTTTGTGCTAATTCATCATAACTTATTTCTTTTAAAGATGTAGTATTATTACACCCTGTTATAAATATACTAAATAAAGCTATTAACATTATAAATATCTTTTTCATTTTCTACCCTCCTAATTTTAATTATATAATATTTAAAGAAAAAAAAAAAGACTTTTAGTCTTTTAATATGTAATAATTTGATCTTGTTTTAAATATAAATCTTCTATTTTATCTGCATTAATATTTAATTTATTTAAAACATCTTTTATTTTTTCATCTTCTTTTGTTATATAAATATTACTAGTTGGAATTAATATTTCTTGATTAGGATATATATATTCATCTGCTTTTAATCCGTTTAATCTTACTAATGTATCATAATCCACATTGTTACTTCTTGCTATTTGATATAAATTATCACCTTGTTTTACTTGATATGTTTTATAATTATTATTTTTTGGTATTATTATATAACTACCTTCTTTTAAAACAATATCATCTCTTATACCATTTATTCTATTTAATTCATCCAAACTTATATTAAGTTTTTTTGCTATAGAACTAATTGTTTCATTGTTTGAAACTTGATATACTTGATACAAAAAAATCACCTCGATTTATTATATGAAAAAAGAAGAGAAAATACTCTTCTAATTTACATATAACCCAAATTTCAATGATTTATTAAATTCAAATTCTGTATTTTTAAGTAGTGTTTTTTTACCTATTTCATTTTGATAATATTTAATATTTAAATTATCTTTATAATATACATAATCTTTATAATAATAAATATTATTTAAGTCATCAGTAGTAAATAAATATGTTAATATTTTTTTATTTTGAACAGATACTCTATATACATCATATTTATTATCATTTTTCAAATATAAATAATAATATCCTGATAATTTATTTCCTACTTTATCAACTCTTGCATATTCTTTATCCATAAAGGTTTTACTATAAGAGTAAATATTAAATGTTACTTTTTCTTTTTCTGAATCATAAGCACTTCCTATTTCATACTTATTATTTTTATAAATGTTTATTCCCTTTTCTTTATTACCACTTTGTGTTACAGTTTTGTTTTTTAAATTTATACGATATTGAATTTTTTCTGATTTATCAAATAAATATATTTCTTTATTAACAGATCCTTGTATATAAGAATCCAGTGAAATATCATCATTCGATATTATTTTAGATTTTTTCCCATTTTTTAAATTAATTAAATACATTTCATGAAATTTATATTCTTGATTATAATCAAAAGTTAAGTAATATTTATCAGCTGTTATACTACCTTCATTTTTATAAATATCATCTTTAAATAATGAAATATTTTTAATATTATCTTTTTTATTTATTAAATATAATCCTTTATAATTTTGTAGAGAAATATAATGATTATCTATTATATTATCAATATAAAGTGTTACGGGATCAGCATCTATTTTTCTATTTAAATTATCTTTATAACTATTATATTTTAATTTTTTTACATAATTATCTATTTTTTCATCTTTACCTTTAATATCACTATAATAATATTGTATATTGTTATTTAAACAAATAATATCAGATAATTGCTCATTATTTTTATCTTTAATATAAATACATTTATATTTATCACTTTCAAAATAATCTATATCTTTTATTATATAATTAGCTCTTTTATAATTTTTATAAGTTTGATAATTAAATGTATTATTGTTTAATTTTATTTCAAAATAATAATTATTTATTTCATTACGTCTTTTTTGTGTATATATTTCTTTTATTAAAAAAGTATGTTTACCCTTTTTTATTTTATATTCTAAATTATGACCTTTATTTAAATTTACAAATGAAAGTTCAATACCAAAATATAGAACTAATAAAATAAATAACAACCTTATTAATTTCTTCATTTTACCACCCTACACTAATTGTATCACATCTTTTTATTTAAAAAAAGTAGTTTAACTACTTTATTATTTCATATTCTATTTGACTAGCTTTTGTTAAATCTTTATCAGTTGTAAAAGTTAAACTTCTTGATTCATTTGGAGTAATATCAGATCCTATAACACCAATAAAATAATCTACTAAATTACCCTTTTTATCTTTAAATATCATTTTAATTGTACTTAATTTATATATTTCATCATTTGTATTAGTAACTTTAGCAGAAAATTCAGATATTCCATTTTTATTTATAATTAAAGAAACATCAGTAAATTTAAGTCCTTCTACTTCTTGTTCTTTTGTAATATCAAAGTTTGCTTCATATTGTGGTACTATAGATTCTATTTTATCACGTTTTTTACATCCACATCCTGTTAATATTCCTGTTATTAATAAGACTGATATTGAAATAAAAATTATTTTTCTCATATTATTCCTACTTTCTATAAAAATTATATAATAAAAAAAAAGCTTTTTCAAGTTTTTATAAATTACTTGTTTTAAACTTTTCTATATATTCACTATATTTCATTGTTTTGTCTTTATAAGTACCATCATTTTTTATTTCAATAATTCTATTAGCTATACTTTCTATAAGTTCTAAATCATAAGATGAAAACATTATTACTCCTTTAAATTTCTCCATAGCACTATTTAATGATGTAATAGATTCTATATCTAAATGATTAGTTGGTTCATCAAGCAATAAAACATTTCCCATTTCAAGCATCATTTTAGAGAACATACATCTAACCTTTTCTCCACCACTTAACACATTTACACTTTTTAACGTTTCATCTTTTGAAAATAACATTCTACCTAAAAATCCTCTAATAAAGCTGTCTTCTTTGTTTTCTGAATAATTACTTAACCAATCTATCATATTAATATTATCTTTAAAATAATCATCATGATTTTTAGGAAAATAAGAAATTTTTACATTTGAGCCAATTTTAATAGTTCCACTATCTGGTTTTATTTCACCTATTATTATTTTAAATAAAGCTGTTTTAGCTAATTCCTCTTCTCCTACTAAAGCTATTTTATCGTCTTTTCTTATAGTGAGACTAAAATCTTTTAATACTTGTTTTCCATCTATACTATAGTTAATTTTTTCTAAAGTAATTATATCTTTATTCAAAGGTTTTTCTATTTCAAAATTTATGTATGGATATTTTCTACTTGAAGGTTTAATTTCTTCCAAAACAATTTTTTCTAATGATTTTTTTCTTGAAGTGGCTTGTTTAGATTTTGATGCATTTGCACTAAATCTAGCTATAAAATCTTGTAACTCTTTTATTTTTTCTTCTTTTCTTTTATTTGAATCTAACATTTGTTTTTCAATTAACTTACTAGATTTATACCAAAAATCATAATTTCCTACAAAAAGAGTTATTTTAGAATAATCTATATCTACCATATGAGTACATACTTTATTCAAAAAGTGTCTATCATGTGATATAACAAGCACTGTATTTTTAAAGTTAATCAAAAATTCTTCTAACCACATTTTACTTATCATATCAAGACCATTTGTTGGTTCATCTAATAGTAATATATCTGGATTACCAAATAAAGCTCGAGCTAACAATACTTTTACTTTATCTTTATCTTTTAATTCTTCCATTTTTTTATTAAAAAAATCATTTTTAATGCCAAGACCAGCTAATATAATTGAAGCATCACTTTCAGCTTGCCATCCATTTTTTTCTTCAAATCTTGCTTCTAATTCTCCAGCCTTTATTCCGTCTTCTACACTAAAATCAGATTTCATATATATTGCTTCTTTTTCTTTCATAATCGAATATAATTCTTCATCACCTTGTAATACTGTTTCCATAACAGTAAATGAATCAAATTCATTATGATTTTGTCTAAGTACTGATATTCTTTCTCCTTTTCCTATTACAACTTCCCCTTTAGTAGATTCAATTTCTCCACTAATTACTTTTAAAAAGGTTGACTTTCCAGCTCCATTAGCACCTATAATTCCATAACAATTATCATCATTAAATTCTATATTTACATTTTCAAAAAGTGTTCTTGTTCCAAATCTAACACTTAAATTATTAACTTTTAACATTTTATCACCTTTAATATAATAACTTACATTGTAATTTATTGCAAGAAAAAAAGAAATTTTACATTTCTTTTAATACATCTTTATGATCTTCATAGAAAAGTTCATCCGGTTTCATTTTAAATATTTTAGCAATTTTAACTGCCATGTCATATGAAAGTCTTCTTCTACCATTTTCTATTTGAGAATAAAAAGGTTTGCTTATTCCTAATATATCAGCTATATTTTTACTTGTATAATTATATTTTATCCTTAAATCTTTTAATTTATTATTCATAGAATTCCTCCTATTAGTATTATACCATAAGTTCACTATTGGTGCACTGTAATTTACATTTAAAAGTTATAAAATAATCTTAATTGGAAAAATATGGAAGAAAGGTGATTATATGATTGATAATAGTTTAATTAATGAACAATATGATACATTTAGAGAAAATATAAAATATTATAGAAAAAAATTAAACCTTACTCAAGAAGAATTAGCCGAAAAATCTGATCTTAGTATTTCATATATAAAACAAATTGAATCTAATAAAGAATATAAAAATGTTTCTTTAACAGTTATCTTAAAGTTATCAAAAGCTTTAGGAGTAAGTGTTGATAAATTATTTATAATAACAATAAAAAACGTTTAAAACGTTTTTTTATTCTTCTACATTATGATATATATCTTTTACATCTTCTATATCTTCTAACATAGTAACTAATCTATCAAAGATTTCTTTATCTTCTCCTGTTAATTCTATTTTATCTTTTGGAATCATGGATATTTCATCTATATCAAATTCTACATTTCTAATACTTTCTATAGCAGATTTTAATGCATGTAAATCTTTTGGATTTCCATATATAATTACCATATCTCCATCTACTTCTATATCATCTATATCTAATCCTGCTTCTATTATAGCATCCATAGCTTCTTCTTCTTTTATTCCTTTAAATCCTATAATACATAAATTATCATAATTAAATGATACAGAACCTTGTACTCCTATTTTACATTTACATTTGTTTAAAGCTGCTTTTACACTACTTATAGATCTATTAACATTATCAGTTAGACATTCAACAATTAATGTAGAACCTGCTGGTCCAAATATTTCATAACTTACTTTTTCATATGATTCATCTACACCACTATTTACTTTATCAATAGCTCTTTTTATTATATCAGCTGGGACTTGTTCTTTTTTTGCTCTTTCCATTATTCTTTTAAGTGAAGCATTTGAATTAGGATCGGTTCCACCTTTTTTTGCTATATCATATATTTCTCTAGCATACATTGAATATAACTTAGCTTTTGCAGCTCCCGTTTTTTGAATACTTGCTTTTCTAACTTCATAAGCTCTTCCAAATAGTTGGATATTTAATTTCATAAAATCACTCTTTCTAATAAAAATATTTTACAATATTTTTTATTATTTTTCAACAAAAAAGATTAGATAACTAATCTTTATTTAACACTTCATTTATTTTTGTTGTTGCTTCATTTACAGTACTCATATCTGGAATCATAACATAAAGCTTTTGTTTTGGATAAGAATATGTATAATTACTGCTATCACTTCCATTTACACTTTGAGATGTAATTGTCCATTTTGGCATATCATTAAGTTGTTTTTTTATTAAGCTAGTTAAATCTTTTGTATCCATATTTGTTTGGAAACTTCCATCTAATGTGTTTAATAAACTATTATATTTTGAAATGATAGTTTTAGAAGATAATATTTTATTCATTATAGCTGTTATAACATCTTGTTGATTCTTTACTCTATGTCTATCACCTTCGCGATATGCATGTCTTTCTCTTGAAAAAGCTAAAGCCGTCTTTCCATTCATATGAATCATACCTTTATTAATTTTAATAGTTCTATCTGTCCATGGTACAAATGTAGCATCAGAATATACATCTATTCCACCAATAACATCTACAACATCTATTAAAGTTGTAAAATTTACCCTAACATAATAATTTATTTCTATTCCAAATAAATCTTCTAATGTTTTTACACTTTTATCTACTCCGTATATACCTGCATGAGTTAATTTATCTTTTAATCCAGTAGTTCCATTTAATTGTACATAATAATCTCTTGGTATTGAAGTAAGTAATATTTCATGTGTATTTGGATTTACTGTTACTATCATATTAACATCACTTCTAGATACATTTGATATTTTACCATATGTATCTATACCACTTACAAAAATATTGAATGGTTCTTTAGTAACCTTTACATCTTTTACAATATCTTTGTTTTTTGTTTTTATTGATATTGTATCTAATATCTTTGTTGAACTTTTAAAGTCATCAATTTCTTCATCTAATGCAACTTTATATGTTTCACTTATAAACATTGCATCTACATTTTCTTTTAAAAGATCTTTTGCTAAAGAATTTGCATCATCATAATCTTTATTTTTAGTTTTTACTTTATCAAGTAATTTTTCTCTTGCTTCTTTATAAGAATCAGTATTACTTACAAAAATACCCATATTATCATTCTTTAAATCTTTTATGTTATTATATGTTCCATTATCTAGAACAACAACATAATAATTTTCAACTTGGTATTTTGAATCAGTTATTTTATTAAAAAAGTCATTTGTATTATATAAATAGTTTATTCCAATGCAAAATACTATAGAAAATAATACAGAAAATATATCTGTTCCTATTTTTAATTTTGATTTTATTTTTGGAACAAAAAGAATTAAATTAAAAATCACTGTTATAACTAATAAAACTCCAAATAAACCTGAAAAGTATTTTGTTGGTAAAACATCTAATTTTATAATTAAGTATGAAAATATTATTAATGATATATCAAATATTATTCCAATAATACTACTTAATATGTTTACTGTTTTTTTATTTTTCTTACTTTTTTTACTCATAAAAATCACCTTTAATTATTATAGCACACATTAAAAAAAAACTAAATATCTAATATTTAGTTTATCCAATTTCTACATTATTTAACACATTTAATCCATTTTTTTCTAAAACTTCTTTTATGTAATCTTTTGAAGTTATTTTTTTTAATTTTTTTATTGTTTTTTTAGTAGAATATATACCATTCATTGAATGAACATCAGATGCGATAAAGTATACTAATTTTCTTTTTATCAATTTTTTTACTGTCTTATATGCACCTTTTCCATATTTTTTAAATAAGCTTCCTTTATTTACTTGTAAAAGTGCGCCTAAATTTATATATTCTAGAACTTTATCTATATTTTCTTGTACATATATATATCTTTCTGGATGTGCTATTACAGGTGTTATTCCACTTAATTTTAAATTATAAATTATATTTAAAGCATTAGGATCTTCATTTACCATTGGAAATTCAATTAATAAATATCTACTATTATTTATAGTCATTATTTTGTCTTCTTTTAATAAAGTTAATATATTATTAGATAAATATACTTCATTTGCTAAAAACAAATCTACATTTATATTTTGTCTTTTTACTTCTTCTTTTAATAATTCAAATTTTTTTCTTTTTTCTTCATTTTGAACACTATACTCACTATTTTCTATATAATGTGGTGTCAAAACGATTTTATCTATTTTTTCTTTTTCATATTGTTTTAAAATAGATATACTTTCATTTAAACTTTTACTTCCATCATCAATATTATTTAATATATGTGTATGTATATCTACCATATTTTATCCATAATACTTATCATATGTATACATATTTTTATTACCTGTTACAACTTTATTTACAACAATACCAGCTATATTAGCATTAACCTTTTTAAGTGATTTTGTTGTATTTTCAAGTAATTCATAAGGTATATGTTTAAGTTCAGTCACAACTACTACTTTATCAACTAATTGTGACATAACAAGTGAATCTGGAAGTCCATTTATAGGAACACCATCATATATAACTATATCAAAATGTTTACTAAATAATTCTACTAGTTTTTTATTTTTTTCTGATCCTAATAATTCACTAGGATTTGGTGGAACTGTTCCCATTGTAAGTAAAAATAAATTATCTATTTTTGACTTTTTAAAGAAGTCTTTATAACTATCTATATTTTCTGAAATAAGCAAATTTGATAGACCTAAATCATTTCTAACATTAAATATATGATGTAATCTACCTTTACGCATATCACAATCTACTAATAATACTTTATATCCTATTTGGGCAAATGCGATAGCTAAATTTGAACTTGTAAAACTTTTTCCTTCTCCTGGTATTGAACTTGTAACTAAAATGCTTTTTACTTTTTTGTCTATTGATGAGAACTGTAAATTAGTTCTAAGTGTTTTTATACCTTCACTTACTATTGATTTTGAATTTTCTTGAACTACCAATTCTTGTATTTTTTTATTTTTTCTTCCTACAAAAGGAATACTACCTAATAATGGTAATCCTAATTTCATTTCAATTTCATCTGTACTTTTAATTGATGTATCAAAATAGAAATTAAATATTATAAGTATATTTCCTAAAAATATTCCAATAATTATATATATTATTATATCTTTTGTATAATTCATATTATATGGTAAATCAGGTTTTTCTGCTTTATCTATAATGTTTACGTTTTCTATATTATATAAATTTACTATTTCTTTAGAAAATATTTTTGCTGTTTCATTTGCTATTGTATAAGTTAGATTTTTATCTTCACTTATAACTGTTATATTTATAATTTCAGTATCTGATACTGAATTTACTTGTAACATACTATTTAATTCTCCGTAAGAAATATTTAAATCTAAGTTTTTAATTACTTGATTCAATACCTTCTTACTTTTTACTATTTCACTATATGTTAATACTAAACTTTTATTTAATGTTAAATCATTTTGTGTAATAGCACTATTACTTTTATTTTCTGTTGTTAAAACTATAGTAGTACTTGCTTTATATTGTGGAACTTTTAATTTAAATGTATAAATACTTCCTATAATTACTACTAAAAATATACAAAGAATTACAATAATTTGTTTTGATAAAATATACTTAAAAAAATCTTTTACATCTAATTCTTCCATAATAACCCCCTCTAAGTGGGATTTATTATAGCATAATAATAAAAAAAAGCAAGTTTTTATTTTAAACTTGTTTAAATTATATTCCAATTCTTATAGCATCTAATTTTAATTTGTCAGCAATTGTTACAATAAATTCACTATTTGTTGGTTTTGCTTTATCTATATCTACACTATGTCCAAATATTTCTTCCATTAAATCCCAACTACCTCTATTCCAACTAACTTCTATAGCATGTCTTATTGCTCTTTCTACTCTTGATACAGTAGTATCAAATTTCAAAGCAAGTTCTGGATATAATTCTTTTGTTATTCCACCTATTGTTTCTGGTCTTTCATATATTATTCCAATTGCTTCTCTTATGTATTGATATCCTTTAATATGTGATGGTATACCAAGTTCATGTAAAACTTTTGTGATAGATATTTGAAGATTATTATGACATAAATCTATATTATTATTTTCATCAAATAAATTTAATATTCTTTTATGAAGATCTGATAATTCAAAAGGTTTTAATATAAAATAATTTACTCCATAATTTGAAACTTCTTTAATTATATCTTGAGAATTATAACTTGTTTCTACAATGACTTTTTTGTTTAAATTCTTATTTTTCATTTCTTCTAATACATACATTCCATCTTTTTTAGGCATTATTAGGTCTAATAAAATTACATCATATTGATCTTGATGATTTAAAATCATATCCATACCATCTATTCCATTATAAGCAACTAAATTTATTTTAACTTGCTTATCATCTTTGAAATATTCTTTTACCATTTCTACTAAATTTTCATTATCGTCTATCATAAGCACGTTTATGCTATTCATATTATCTTCCTTTCTCTTACTGCTTACTACGATACATCAATTATACAACATACTACATGTATTTTTCTAGAGTAAAAAATAGCTAATTTTGTCGAAAATATAAAAAAGTTACTAACTTAAAGCAACTTCTATAATTTTTGAAAACTCCTCTATATTAGTTGAATTATTGCCAACCAATATTCCATCTATATATGGTATATTAATAATTTCTTTAACATTATAACTATTTATACTTCCACCATACAAAACCATTATATCACTAATTTTATATTTTTGATAAAGAAATTTTTTTATAAAAGAAATTATATCATTTACTATTTTTATATCTACATTATCATTTTTACCTATTATCCATTCAGGTTCATAGGCAAATATAATTTTATTAATATCTGTTATATCTTTTAAATAATTATCTAATTTATTTATAATTACATTTTTTATATCATTTGTTTTTAGTTTTTCACCTATGCATAATATTGGTGTTAAATTATATTTTAAACATAATTTAATTTTTTGATTTACATTAAATGCACTATCATTTATTTCACTATGAGATACAATAACATATTTTATACCTAAACTAGAAGCTTGCAAAACAGATATTTCTCCTGTATGATTACCTTCTTCATAAATAGATATATTTTGAATTCCACATTTTAAATTTTTTTCTATAAAATATGGAATATAAATTGCTGATGGAATATAAATAACATCTTTATTTACATTTTTAAGATATTCTTTTATTTCATTATAATTTAGATTCATTTTCATATTAGCAATTATTATCTTATTCATCTTTATTCCCTTTTAAAACATCCTTTAATTTATCTAAAAATCCTTTTTTGTTCATTCCAAGAGCTTCTTTATATACATCTAAAACACTATTAGCAAAAAACTTTAATGAATGCATTTCAGAAGTTATTTCTGCTTGATCACACATTTTTTTTCTAATATCAGGATTATCTATAAGATATTCTATAGCTTTTACATATTCATCTTCATTTTTAAAATATTTACCATTTATATCATCTATTAAAATATCTTTAAAACTTTCATCCTCTAAACATACAACTGGAATAGAACCAGCCATTGCCTCAATTAAGGTTAATCCTTGAGTTTCAGTATTAGATGCGGTTACAAAAACACTTGCTAATTGATAATAAATTGGTATTTCTTCCCATGGTATTGCATTTGTAAAAATTACATTATTATTTATCTTATATTCATTTGATAAATTAATATAATGTTCATAATCTGGACCACTTCCAACTATTACAAATTTTACATTTTTTTTATCTTTAGAGATTTTTTTAAATCCTCTAAGTAATAATTCAATATTTTTTTCTTTTGCTAATCTTCCAACATATAAAATTACAAAATCATCTTTTTTTATTCCTAATTCTTTTTTTAATTCAAGAACTTGTTCTAAGGTATAATTACTTTTGGAAAACCTTTTAGTATCAATTCCAGTTGGAACAATATGTATTTCTTTATCAAATTTATATTTTTGTTTAAACAAATCATATGTTTTTTTACTTGGTACTATAAGTTCTCTAGCTGTTTTATCACAATAAAATTTTGTTAGATATTCAAGTATTTTTTTACTTGACTTATCAAAATAACCTTTTGTTATATAATATACATAATCTTCATACATTGTATGATATGTATGAACTAAAGGAATATTAAATTGTTTAGAAACTATTCTAGCAAATGTTCCAACTCCAAATTCTGTATGAGAATGAATTATATCCAAATTCCATTTTTTAATTTTATTTACTGCTCTTATTGGATAAATTCCAGCTAAACGATAATCATATATACCAGTTGGTATACCAGGAATCCTTATAATTCTTTCTTCATCTTCATACTTATATGCCATATTTTCTGGATTTACAGTTACTATAAATACTTCATGTCCTTCTTCTATTAATGCTTTTTCTAGCATTGCTATACTAGTAGATACCCCATTTATAAAAGGAGGATAAGTATCTGTAAAAATTCCTATTCTCATTATTTATCATCTCTTTTTCTTATATTAAATGCGATTGCTCCTATAACCATAGGAATATAATAAGTAATAAAACGCCATGTTATCATAATTGCCGTTAATATACTACCTTTAATAAAATTACCATAAAATTGAACAAATCCATATTCAAGTCCACCTGTTCCACCAGGAATAGGTACAAACGATCCCATAAGCATTACATATGCTGATGAAATTATACTTACAAATCCATTAAAACTTGTATAGTCTCCTGTTGAATATAAAAGTGCTAATGGTACTAAATATAAACAAATAAGTCCAAAAAAATTAACAATTATCATAAACATAAAGCTCACTTTATCTTTTAATAACAACTTAGTACCATCGTATAAGTCATTAATATAATTATTTAATTTTTCACGTTTTTTTTCTTCATCTTTTACAATTTTTATTTTATATAGAAAATGAATTATTTTATTTACAATAAATTTATTTGTTTTTTTAGTAAATGCTAACAGAAATAGTACTACTGTAACTAATGTATTAGTAATAAAACCAATAGTTACAAGATTTTTTAAAAGAACATTATTTGTAAATATATGAAATATAAAATTAGATAAAATGGCAATTACTCCTAAAAATACTAAAGCTATTTGATATACAACAAATTGTTCTATAACAATTGTTGTGGCATCAGCCATTTTTATTTTTTCTTTTTTTAAACAATATAATTCAAATGGTTGACCACCACTTGAAAATGGTGTAATAGCATTAAAAAAATTAATTTCTAAAATAAATTTAAATGCTTTTTTAAAAGAATAATCTTTTTTAAAATTTTTTATTATTTTATATAGTGCGATTGATTTAAAGAACCAATAACTTATTATTAAAAGGAAAGCTACTAAAAGCCACCATTTATTTAATGTTTTTAATATATTTAAAGTGTCATAAAAATTATCTTTTAATGAAAAATAAAGAACTAAAATAGTTACTAATATTAATAATATACAATTTAATACCTTATTTTTCATCTTTATCACTTATAACTTCTATTCCAGGAAGTTTTTTTCCTTCTAAATATTCTAGGGATGCTCCTCCACCTGTTGATATATATGTCATATAATTTTTATAACCTAATTTAGTAATGGCAGATGCTGTATCTCCTCCACCAATTATTTTATTAGCATCTATATCTTTTAATATTTCACATAATTCTTTCGTACCATTTTCAAATAAAGGTATTTCACTATATCCCATAGTTCCATTCCATACAACAGTTTTACTTTCTATTAAATATTCTTTAAATATTTTAATTGTTCCATGTCCTATATCTAGTCCTATATCATCATCTTTTATATCTGATATAAAGCATTCACTAGTACTTACATTATCTTTTATTTCTTTAGCATTTACACTATCTATAGGAAGTATTATTTTATCCTTATATTTTTCTAACATTTCTTTACAAAATTGAATACTATCAACATCAACTAAAGATTTTCCAACAGGTAAATCATATGCTTTTAAAAATGTATAAGCCATTGCTCCACCTATTAAAATGTGATCCGCAATATTTACTAAATTTTTAATAACACCAATTTTATCTTTTACTTTTGCTCCTCCAAGTATTACATTAAATGGTCTATTAGGATTTTTTAAAACTTCGCTTAAAACATTTATTTCTTTTTCTATTAAAAAGCCTATTCCACTAGGTAATATAGATGCTATTCCAACATTTGAAGCATGACTTCTATGAGAAGTTGCAAATGCATCATTTATAAAAATATCTCCTAGACTTGCCCAATATTTAGCAAGTTCTATATTATTTGAGCTTTCTAAGTTATCATTTAAATCTTCAAATCTAGTATTTTCCATTAATAGTACTTGTCCATCTTTTAAATTGTTTATTTCTTGTTCTAAAATTTCTCCTCTTGTTTCTGTAACAAATATAATTTCTTGTTCTAATAGTTCACTTAGTCTTAAAGCTACAGGTTCTAATGAATTTTTTTCTTTATCATCATTAGTTTTAATTCTTCCTAAATGTGACATTAAAATTACTTTAGCTTCATTTTTAATTGCAAATTTAATTGTTTCTAGACTTTGTTTTATTCTATTATCATCTTCTATAACAGAATTTACTATAGGTACGTTAAAATCTACTCTAATTATTACTTTTTTACCTTTTAAATTGAAATCTCTTATTGTTTTTTTCATAAATTCTCCTAACTATTTAATGTACAACTATATGTCATATCACTATTTAATTTAACTGTAATTATATCACTTGAATCTAACAATTTATTAGTTTTAGGATTTTTAACACTACTTTTAACATATCCTTTACTCATTAACTCACCAGCAGTTATAGTAATTGTATCATTAGCATTTTTAAAGTTTTCTAAACCTTCTATATCACTATTATGATTTATATATGATTCACTTGCTAAGCAGATATCTCCTATAAAATTATTATAATTATCATTTCTAGTTTGTTCTATTTGATTTATTAAACTAGGAGCTCCAATTAATATGATAATTGATATTAATCCTAAAAGAGCAATTAATTCTATTAATGTAAAACCTTTGTTTTTCATATAATCACCTATTTCATATATATAAATATGATATAACTTTTTTTAGTTATTTTCAAGCTAAATAAAAAAAAAGAAATTATTTATACATTAATTTCTTCATAAGGTAGTATTACAATTGTTTTTGTACCTATATATTTTTTAGATGCATATTCTATCTTACCACCATGAGCTTCTACTATTTGCCTAGATAAATATACGCCAAGTCCAGTACCTCTTTTTTTTGTAGTAAAAAAAGGTTCCTTTATATTATTTAATTCTTCTTCATCCATTCCAATTCCGTTATCTTCAATATGTATTTCAACAGAATCTTTATTTTTTACCAAAAATACACTTATTACACCATTATCAGTTATTGCTTCTATACTATTTTTCATTATATTTATAAATACTTGATTTAATCTATTATAATCAGCATTTATAAATAATTCATCTTTACTTATATTAAAAATTTTATCTATATTTTTTTCTTTTAATATTGGTAAAAAACTATTAGTCATTTCCTCTAATAATAAATTAATATCTATTATGTCTTTTTCTATTTTTATTTTATTTATTGATAGAAAATCTTCTAGTAATATCAAAACTCTATTTATTTCATTTTTCATTACCCCTACATATTTTTTACTTTTGTTTATATCATTAAAATCAAACATATCTAAATATCCTTTACATACAGCAATTGGATTTTTTATTTCATGAGTAATTTTAAATAAAGATAATCTTAATTCTTTTTCTTTTTCTAATTTTTTACTATCTTCTTTATATGTAATTATTGTACTAGCTTTTTTAAATGCAAATATTATAATATATGTCACTAAAATAAAAGGAATAAGAACTGTTAAAGCTTTTGATATATATGTATTATTACCGAATAAATATGGTTTTTCTAATACTTCATATAAAAGGAAGAAAAATAGTTTCATAATAATAAATAAATTAGCAAATGTAAATTTATCCATTATTTTGTATAAAACAAAATATATTAAATATTCAAACATAAAATAAATAAATGATATTTCATAATTAAAAGATAGTATAAGAATACATAATAAAGATATAGCTAATATACTTTTTCTTCTATCTTTTAAGTATGCTAGTGAAAGTGGAACATTCATCATTAAATAAGGATATGAATAATTATCAGGTCTAAATGTTAATACTAAATAAAAACTAGTTATAATAGCAAAATCTAAGCATAAATCACTTTTTTTTAAATTATAAACTTCGTTATATGCATTATATAATAAATATAAAATCATAGGAAATAGTATAAGCATTACATCAAGTAATACATTTTCAAATAAATTCATTTGATCACCTCGACATAATAATACATTTTTTTTATGTCGAATTTTGTCGAAATATGAAAAAAAGTGATTAATATCACTTTAATTCATCAATATGTTTTTTTAATACATTAGCATTTTCCCCTAATATAATTTTTAATTGATTATCAATCTCAACAATTCCTCTAGCACCCATTTTTTGTATTCCTTCTTTATTAACAAGGTTTACATCTTTTAAAGTAACTATAAATCTTGATTTATTAACTTCATAACTAATTATATTATCTTTACCACCTAAATAAGAAACTAATTTATTAATTTCAATTTTAAAATCTTTTCTTTTTGATTTAATAATTGCGATTGCGATTATTAATAAAACTATTACTATTATACTATATTGTATTATTTGACCCATACTATCACCTAATTAATTATATTATTAATTTGTTAAAAAAACAAGCTTAAATTAGAAACTAGACAAAATTAAAAAAAAAGTATATAATGTAGAAAGTTGGATTTCAAATCTAAAAGAAAGGAGTTATAAAGTGAAATTTAAAGGCGATGATACAAAAATATTCGCTTTAGGTGGACTTGGTGAAGTTGGTAAAAACATGTATTGTATAATGACTGGCGATGAACTTATTATAACTGATGCTGGTATGTTAATGCCAGAAGATGATTTAATGGGTGTTGATTATGTAATACCAGATTTTACATTTTTAAAGAAAAATGAATCTAAAATTAAAGGATTATTTATAACACATGGTCATGAAGATCATATCGGTGGTATACCATTTTTACTACAAACAGTTAATATACCTGTTATTTATGCACCAAATCATGCGGTTGGATTAATTAGAAAAAAATTAGAGGACAGAAATATTCAATACAAAAACTTAGTTGTTTATGATGAAAGTACTATAGTTAGATTTAAAACTATGACAGTTGAATTTTATAGAACTACACACTCTATACCTGATTCACACGGTATTTGTATAACAACACCAAATGGTATTGTTGTAACAACAGGAGATTTTAAATTTGATTTAACACCAATTGGACCTCCTGCAAACATTCATAAAATGGCTGAAATTGGAAGTCGTGGTGTTACATTACTTTTAAGTGATAGTACTAATGCTTTAAATGAGGGTGTAAGTAAAAGTGAATCTAAAGTAGATGATGCTTTAAGTGAAATATTTAAAAGAGAAAAAGGTAGAATTATAATTGCTACTTTTGCTTCAAATGTTTATAGACTTAAACATATAGTTGATAACTGTAGAAGAAACGGAAGAAAAATTGCTACTTTTGGTAGAAGTATGGAAAATAATATCGAGATTTCAGTAAAAGGTGGTTACATAACTAATAAAGGAATTTTTATTACTCCAGAAGAAGCTAATAAATTAGACCCTGGAAAAGTATGCCTTTTATGTACTGGAAGTCAAGGTGAACCTTTAGCTGCTTTATCTAGAATTGCTGATGGTGTTCATAAACAAATAAAACTTCAACCAAATGACATTGTTATATTCTCTTCATCTGCTATTCCTGGTAATGCAGCAAGTATAGCAAGAACAATAAATAAATTATATTTAAAAGGTGTTAAAGTATATACAAATACATCTTTAAATGATATACATGCTAGTGGACATGGTAGTGAAGAAGAATTAAAATGGATGTTAAGACTAATTAATCCAAAATATTTCGCACCTTTTCATGGAGAATATAGAATGCTTAAAAAACATGCTGATATTGGTGTAATGTGTGGAATACCTAAAGAGAATAACTTCGTACTTTCTAATGGGGAAGTATTATCTATGTATAAAGGTAAAATTAAAAGAGATGGTTTCATCCAAGCTGATGATGTTTACGTTGATGGAAACAGAATTGGTGATGTTTCTAATGCTGTTATTAAGGATAGAAAATTAATGGCTAATGATGGAATAATTATAATAGTTGCTAATATTGATACTAAGAATGGTAAACTCTTAGGAAATCCAAATATAACTACAAGAGGATTTGTCTTAGTAAATGAAAATGAAGCTCTATTAAAAAATTTAGAAAATGTTTCTAAAAAAGCTATTTTATCTAAAATCGATGGAACTATTAATTATTCTGATATTAAAGCTGAAATTATCGGTCAATTATCTAATTATACATACAAAAAAACAGGAAGAAAACCAATAATTCTACCTGTTATAATGGATATTAAGAGATAACTTAATATCCTTTTTTTATTTCATTAATTAATCTATCAACAATTTTATCTGCTAATAATTCTATAGGATATCCTTCTATTTCTTTATCAATATTTATATTTAGCTTAACCTTATTTTGTTTTAATTCTCTTATTTTTTCATACACATATTCTCTAGCATCATCATTGTAAATAACTAACTTAATTAAATTATACATTTCTATATCATTTTTTTCTTCAAATATTTTATTCCAAATATAATATTCTTCTAACATAAAATCCTTTCTAGTCTTCTTTCTAAATAAAAGTATCATATTTAAAATAATAATTCAAATAACTATTTTTAATAATCTTAATAAAAAAAATAACAGATTTTAATTTTCTGTTATTTTAAATCTTCTAAAAATAAAGCTGTTCTTACCATTTGGGAAGTATAACTATTTTCATTATCATACCAAGCAACAACTTGTACTTGATATAAATCATCACTTATTTTAGATACCATAGTTTGAGTTCCATCAAAAAGTGATCCTTCAGTTATTCCAATAACATCTGATGATACAATTGGATCTTCTGTATATCCAAAAGATTCATTAACTTGTTTTTTCATAAATTCATTTATACTTTCTTTAGTAATATCTTTTCCATTTACTACAGCTATTAAAATAGTTGTTGAACCAGTTGGGACTGGAACTCTTTGAGCTGAACCAATTAGTTTTCCTTTTAATTCAGGTATTACAAGACCTATTGCCTTAGCCGCTCCTGTTGAATTAGGAACAATATTAACAGCTGCTGCACGTGCTCTTCTTAAATCACCTTTTCTATGTGGTCCATCTAAAACCATTTGATCTCCAGTATAAGCATGTACTGTTGTCATTATTCCACTTACTATTCTAGCATATTTATTTAAATTATAAGCCATAGGTGCTAAACAATTAGTTGTACAAGAAGCAGCACTTATTATCTTATCATCATTTGTTAATGTATCTTCATTTACACCATATACTATAGTTTTAATATCATCTCCTGCTGGAGCCGAAATTATTACTTTTTTGGCTCCTGCCTCTATATGAGCCATTGATAATTCTTTTTTAGCAAAGAATCCTGTACATTCAAATACAACATCTATATCTAATTCTTTCCATGGTAAATTTATAGGTTCTTTTTCTTTATATACTTTTATTTTTTTACCATCAACAACTATAAAATCATCTATTGATTCTATGGTATGACCTTCATATTTTTTTTGAACCGAATCATATTTAAGTAAATGTGCTAACATATCTGGACTAGTTAAATCATTGATTGCTACTACTTCATACCCTTCTTTTCCAAACATCTGTCTAAATGCAAGTCTTCCTATTCTTCCAAATCCATTAATTGCTACCCTTATCATAAATTACCTTCTTTCTTTTTTTAATATATCCATTTTATTCTTTATTAAAACTACTTTGACCAATAAATTCTCTTATTACGGAATCTTTTGGAACTTGATCACTAGGTATAGGTAAAAAGTTTCTTAAAAAATTTATTAATCTTAATGCTTCTGGATAACTATCATCATCTTCATCAACATTAAATAAAAGTGGTTCTGCATAGACTTTAAGCACACCTATTTCATAAACCAAAGCTGAGTTTATAACATAATCTGCATCATCTTGAAATGGAAAAACAAATTTTTCTTCCCCTTCTCTTATTCCACGCCACATCTTTAATGTTTCACTAGCATTTTTTCCTCTATATTTATTATCTCTAACTATTCTTCTTAATTTTCTAGTATCACTAGTATGAATTCTATTATGATTATCAATATTAAGTTGAGTTAAAGCACTTATATAAACTTTAAATTTTTGTCTTCTATCTATAGACATAGTCAAATCATCATTTAAGGCATGTAATCCTTCTATTATAATTACGTCATTTTTTCCTACTTCTAAATATTTTCCTTTATATTCTCTTTTACCTAATACAAAATTATATTCTGGAAGTTCTACTTTTTCTCCATCTAATAATTTTGTTAAATGTTTATTAAACAAAGTAACATCTACCGCACTAAGTGATTCTGTATCAAGTTCTCCATTAGGTAATACTCTTGTTTTATCTCTATCTACAAAATAATCATCTATTGATATTTGATGAGGTTTAATTCCTTTACTTTGTAAATATACTTGTAACTTTTTAGAAGTTGTCGTTTTACCTGATGATGATGGACCTGCTATTAAGACTATTTTTATATTTTCTTTATTATCATATATTTTATCTGCTACTTCTACTAATTGATTATTATAATATACTTCTGATAATCTAATTAATTCATCATATTTTCCCATTGATACAACATTATTTAGTTCTGCAGCATTTGTTATATTAATCATTCTACCCCATTTAGTATAATCTAGGAATTTATTAAATAACATTTCATGATGAACATAATCTAATGTACATTCTGGATTATATGTTGTAGGATAACTTAATACAAAACCATTATCTTTAATATAAGTTAATTTAAAATCATCTATATCTTTTGTTGTATATGCAAGTTCTCCATAAAAATAATCATATATATCATCTATTCTATATAAATTTACATATGTATTACTTATATATTTTAAGGCATGAACTTTATCAATTTGTCTTTTTTTCTCAAAATACTTTATCGCATCAAATCTAGATACACTCATCTTTTGAATTTTCAAATCCATTTTTGAAAGTTCACGCATTTTATCTTCTATTCTATCTACGATTGGTTTATCTAAATCAACACCTATTATTTCACAATAAAATCCTTTATCAATTGAGTGTTCTATTACTACTTCTACACTTTCACCTAATAATTTTTTTACAGCTACTATAAGTAAAAATTGGGCAGTTCTTCCATATATTCCATTTCCAAGTCCACTACTTCTATCATAAAAATCTACTTTATAACTTCTATTTATTGTTTCATTAAGTTCTACTATGTCATTATCTATTTTACTTATTAAAATAGGATAATTAAAGTAATGAGAAAAAGAGTCACTTATTTCTTTTAATTTAGTACCAGCTTCAAATTCTTTTACTTCAAGGTCCCTAAAATTTATTTTTATCATCTTACCCATAAAATCCCTCTATTCTTTATATCATATACATTATATCAATATTTTATTATTTTGTCACATTTTTTATTGAATAAATAATGAGTTTTTTTACTATTATAAATATAGAGAGGATGATTCAATGAATTTAATACCTACAGTTATAGAAAGAAGTAGTAATGGAGAAAGAAGTTATGATATATATTCGAGGCTCTTAAAAGATAGAATTATAATAATGAGTGATGAGATTACTGATTCTAATTCTAATATTATAATAGCTGAACTTTTATATCTAGATTCTATCAATCATAATGATATAAGTATTTACATTAATTCTCCAGGGGGTAGTGTTACAGCTGGTATGGCAATTTATGACACAATGAATTTTATAAAAAGTGATGTATCAACTATATGTGTTGGTATGGCTGCATCTATGGCTGCATTTTTACTTTCAAGTGGAAAAAAAGGAAAAAGATATTGTCTTCCTAATGGGGAAGTAATGATACATCAACCACTTGGTGGAGCTAGTGGTCAAGCAACAGAAATAAAGATTGCAGCTGAAAGAATACTAAAATTAAGAGAAAAATTAAATAAAATGCTATCAGAAAATACTGGTCAAAACATAAAAACAATTGAAAAAGATACAGAAAGAGATTATTTTTTAAGTTCAGATGAAGCTTTAAAATATGGATTAATAGATAAAATACTATAATATTGAAATTTTATAAATTTTTATTAAAAATTTAGCATTTTTATAGCTTTTTATTCATAAATATTTGACTTATTTCCTAGAATATGATAAAGTTATAAAGCATGGAACAAAAAATCTATATATAGGAGGTATGTAAAATGGCTAGAAAATTAACTGATAAAAAACCTTTATCTGGAAATAGAAGATCACACTCATGTAGAGCTACTAAACATGCTCAAAAACCAAATTTACAACAAGTAACACTTGAAAATGGTGAAAAAGTTAGAATGAGTGCTAGAGAACTAAGAAGTTTAAAGAAAGCAAGTAAAGAAGTTATCACTGAAGCAGCAGCATAGTAACTTCTTTTTTTTTATATTTTTTTATTGTATAATGTTACTGGTGATAAGATTGAAAAAAATATTAATAATTTTTTTATCTATAGTTTTATTAACAGGTTGTAATTTAAAAAAAGATTCTAACATAGATAAACTTAAAAAAATAGGATATAACGAAAATACATCTCTATATATAAATAACAATCTAAATGAAGAAACAATTAATTACTTATTAACACATAAATATATATCATCATTAGAACAAATAATTAAAAATAAAAACTTTAAAGAAGAAAAATTAGATAAATACATAGAATATTTAAATAAATATAATTTTAATATAAATGATTTAATATTTATTGTAAATAATAATTACTATAGAGATAGTTATAATGAAAAAATTATTAATTTAATGAAAGAAGATTATTTCATATTTGATAATCTTGATAGATATTTAAATTATACAAAAAAAAATAATATTAAGGATATTATACGTGATGTTAATAGTAATATTGATTATAATTTTTATACAAATATTAAAAATACAGATTTATCTAAAGAATATTTAATAATTGTAAATAAATTCAATAAACTAGATAAAAATTATGTACCTGATAATTTAGTTACTATTGATAAAAAATATGGAAATCAATTACAAATAGAAAAAAAGACATATGAACAGTTTATAAAAATGTATAATGATGCCTTAAATCAAAATATGCATTTATACATAAGAAGTCCATATAGAAGTTATAATACACAAGAAAATTTATATAATAATTATATAAAAACTAATTCTAAAGAATATGCAGATAAAATTGCAGCACGTGCTGGATTCTCAGAACATCAAACCGGTCTTGCTATAGATTTAACAACACCACAAGCATATTTAAGTAAATTTGAAAATACAAAAGAATTTCTTTGGATGAAAAAGAATGCTTATAAATATGGATTTATATTAAGATACCCTAAAGATAAAGAATATTTGACAGGCTATATGTATGAATCTTGGCATTATAGATATGTTGGAGTAGAAGCCGCTACTATTATTTATGAAAAAGATTTAACCTTTGAAGAATATTATGCATATTATGTGAAATAGTAAAACTATTTCTTTTTTTTCATATAATATAGTAGTGATGTTATGAAGAAGTATATTTTAATTATTGTTTTTATTTTATTTATAACTGGATGTGATAATGAATTTTATAAAAACATAAAAACTGTTAAAAAACTAAATGATACCTTAGTATTAGTAAATAAAAATAATAAACTTAATGATGATTTTATTCCAGAAGATTTAATAAAATTAGATTTAAATTATTCAAATGATCAAAAATATTTAAGAAAAGAAGCTGCACTATCTTTCTACAAATTAAGTAGCGACGCTAAAAAGATGAATTATAGAATTATAATTGTTTCTGGTTACAGAAGTTATACATATCAGGAAAAATTATTTGAATATTATGTTAAAGAAAAAGGAATGAACTATGCATTAATGTGCAGTGCTAAACCAGGCCATTCAGAACATCAAACTGGTCTTGCTATTGATGTTGAAGGGTCTAATTTAGATTATGATTTATTTGAAGAATCTAAGGAATTCGATTGGATGAAAAAAAATGCTCACAAATATGGATTCATATTAAGATATCCTAAAGGTCGTGAAAATATAACTGGATTTAAATATGAACCATGGCATTATAGATATGTTGGTAAAAAAGTTGCTACTATTATTTATGAAAATGATATAACTTTTGAAGAATATTATAAAAAATTTGTTAAAAAAAATTAATTATGTTATAATAACAAACGGTGATTTTATGAAGGAGATTACTTATATAAAAATATCAGATTTAATTGATAGAAATTGTAATATTGAAAATTTTATAGCACAAATAGACATAATTATGAAAGAAAAATATCCAAAATACGAAAAATGGTTTTTAGAAAAAGTTGTACCAGACTTAATAAATAAAAAAAGAAATATTATTATTGCTTATAAAGATAATAATATTGTAGGATTTGTTAATCTAAAAAAAGATAATAAAGAAAAGTGTATGTCTAATTTATATATAAAACAAAGTATAAATCAAAAAAAAATATGGAATGGACTTGTAGATGAATCTATTAAATGGTTAGAAACATATAGACCTAAGCTTATAGTTCCTAAAGAATATATCGCAAGTTATATACCATATATTATTGATAGAGACTGGAATTTAACTAGTCTTAAAGATAATGATATGATTTTTAATGGAAAAGGAAATGAATTTGAAAGAATAATTTATAAAAAGAAATCACTTAAAAATTAATGTACAAATAAGATCAATTATAAATAAAATAATTAATATCCAAGTTACAAATTTGGGTATTTTTTTTATTATTTTATCTATTGGATTTTTTAATACATATATAAGTATTAAAGAAGAAATACCCCATAATAAAGACATTTCAAGTGCTATATATTTTCCAATATTAAATTTATAACTCGTATAATCCCAAATTGTTTTATTAAATATAAATTCAATTAAAATACCACCAATGTATTCTGTAAAAGATAATATAAAAAATCCAATTAAAAAAATAATTAAAGCCCTTAACCCTTTATGATTATTTAATTTATAAAGAAATTTATTATAGATATATATTACTATTAAACTACCTATACCATAAACAGGTGTCCAAAATCCATATAATATTCCTCCATCATAACCACTTATTAAATGAATTATATATTCAATTATATATCCTATTATTGAATATATAAAAAAGACATTAACATAATACATATTATCACCATTATTATAATGAAAAAAAAAGGAATTTTATTCCTCTTCTTCTTCGTCATCTATTATAGACAATTCTTCTAAATCATCATCTATATCATCATCATCAATTATTTCATCTATATTTTCTTCTTCTTCATCAACTACTTCTTCGTCATCTTTTTCTTCTTCTACTTCTTCGTCATCTTCATCATCCATTACTAATTCTACTGAATGATTATCTCTAATATCCCATTCATTATTATCTAAAAGTACAAATCTTTTATCAATATTTAAAGAAGTATAATAATCACCTATTTTTGAAGCATAATCTGAATCACTATAAGATAAAAGATTACAAATTTCTTTAAATAAAGTTGGTGTATTCATTGATTTTTTGTTTTCTTTTAATATCATATAAGTTAAATCAGTAAGACTCATTAACTCTAATTCTTCAATTGGCATATCTTTAATTTTCATAAAATTCCTCCTAATTACATTACACTTGGTATTTCTATAGCAAGTATATCTAACATCTCTTTTAATATTTTATTTGATAGATTTAATACATATATCCAATTATTTTTCTTTTCTATATCATCCAAATTATTTATATGATTATTTTGATAAAATGAATTAACTATCATACATAAATCATATATATAATCAGCTATATAACTTGGCATTCTAGTTTTATATGCATTATCAATTGCTGTACTTAAATCTAATAGTTTCATTCTTAAATTTCTATCAAATTCATTATATACTATGTTATTTAATGAAGTTATTTCCATATCTTTAATAATTTTATTTATTCTTAAATAAGTATATAATACATATGGTCCTGTTTTTCCAACTACTTCACTAAATTTTTTTATATCAAATATATAATCTTTTTCACGATTATTTTGCAAATCTGCAAATTTAAGTATAGCATTTACTATTTTATCTATATCAGATGAAGACATACTACTATTTTCTTCTTTTTTTGATATAAATAATTCTTTTACTTCATTAAATAAGTCTCTTAATTTTGGTGTTTCACCACTTCTTGTTTTAAATGGTTTACCATCAGTACCATTTATAGTACCAAATCCTAAATGTTCTAATTTAGCATCTGTTATTTTAGATTTTAAACTAGCTCTAAATACTTGTTTAAAATGTAAATCTTGTCTTAAATCAGCAACATATAAAATGTAATCTGGATTAAAATCTTGTTCCCTTTCATATATTGTTGCCATATCTGTTGATCCATATAAGTAAGCACCATCACTTTTTTTAAATATTAATGGTGGGAGTTCTTTTTTATCATTTTCTTCCTTTACATCTATTATAGTTGCTCCCTCACTAATATATGCAATATCTTTTATTTTTTCTTCTACAAAAGGAATATATTTTCTAGACGACATTTCACCATACCAAAGATCAAAATCAATATCCAAATATTTATATATTTCCTTTATATCATTACTAGAAATTTCAAATATTTTATCATAGTATTTTTCTAATTCTTTATCTCCATCTTGCATTTGTTTTTCAAATGTTGCACATATATTTTTAACATCTTTATCTTCTTTACAAAGTTTAGAAATTTCTGGATAAATTGTATTTAAATCGTTTAGTGTTAAATCTTCAAGCTTTATATTTTTTTGTTTTATTCCATATATTACTTGACCCATTTGAAGTCCAAAATCTCCAAAATGAACATCTGCTATTACTTTACAACCTTTAAATTTTAAAATTCTTTTTATTGCTTCTCCAATAATAGCTGGTCTTAAATGTCCTACATGAAGAGGTTTTGCTATATTAGGTCCACCATAATCAATTACATATGTAAGTTCATTTTCCTCTTCTATTCCAAATTTATTCATTTCATTCATACGTGTTAAACATTCATTTATTAAAATATCACTTATTTTAATATTTATAAAACCAGGATTTGCAAATTCAACACTCTTAAAATAGTGATCAAAATCTTTTCTCATTCTTATAGAATTTACTATCTCTTCTCCTATTTCCATAGTTTTTTTATGATATATACTACTTAATTTAAATATACCATTATACTGATAATCACATAAATCTAATCTATTTGATTTATTAATTACAACATCTTCATTATAATTTAATTTATTTAGTTCTTCTTTTAAAATGTTTTCTAATATTTTTATAACCATCATATCACTCTATTCTATAAAAAGTTTAAAATTTAATTTTTCATCTTCTATTTTATAATCTATTTCTATATATTTATCACTTATTATTATTTCATTTGTAAATAAATTTAATATTAAATTTTTATTATATATATTATAAATACAATTAGTATTCTTATTTTTAATAAATATAAATTCTATATTATTTCTTTTCATTTTAATAGAATTATCAATTTTTATACTTACTAATACATCATTATCTTTATAAGTTATAACATTATCATTTTTAATACCTTTTGTTTTTAATTCTATTATATCTTTTGTAGTTTTATTTTCTAAAATACTTCTTATATTTACTTTGGACATACTAATTCTCCACTTCTGCATAATTATAATATAGATGATATATAATTGCAACTATTTTTTTGATTTTTTTAAATATAATTTTGTTATATTTTTATATATTTTTCCAATAATAAATATAGTGAGGTGATTAATATCAAAAAAAATATTAAAAGATTATTAATTATTCTATTCTCTTTAATCACTTTATTCTTAATTTTTATTATAGGTCTTTATATATATGCTAAAATATCACCCAAACTTCCTATTAATTCTGCTAACGGTTATTATTTATATGACAAAAATAATAATTTATTCAATGGTAATAACGAAGAATGGATAAGTCTAGATAATATTTCACCTAATTTAATAAATGCTACTATATCTATTGAAGATAAAAATTTTTATAAACATAAAGGTTTTGATTTTCTAAGAATTATAAAAGCAATGACTACAAATATAACAAATAAAAAAACATTACAGGGTGCTTCTACTATAACTCAACAATATGCCAAAAATTTATTTTTAAATTTTGACAAAAAATGGTCAAGAAAAATAGAGGAAGCTTGGCTTACAATAAGACTTGAAGTTCATTATAGTAAAAATGAAATATTAGAAGGATATTTAAATACAATTAATTATGGTGGAGTATATGGTATAGAAAATGCTAGCAAATATTATTTTGATAAATCTAGTAAAGACTTAACTTTAGCCGAAGCTTCTATACTAGCTGGTATTCCAAAATCTCCTTCTAATTATGCACCTACTGTAAATTTAAAAAAAGCAAAACAAAGACAAAAATTAATATTAAAAGCAATGGTAAATAAAGGGTATATAACTGAAGCTGAAATGAAAGAAGCATATAATACTAAATTAGAATTTTTAGGTATAAAAGAAGAAAATAATTCATCTACTTTAATGTATTATCAAGATGCTGTTTTAAAAGAATTAAAATCAATTAAAGAAATTCCTTCTTCTTTTTTAAAAACAGGTGGTCTTAAAATATATACAACACTTGATGATAAAGC
Organism: uncultured Bacilli bacterium; assembly: GCA_934130005.1. GTDB lineage: Bacteria > Bacillota_I > Bacilli_A > RF39 > UBA660 > OMSK01. The sequence continues at coordinate 1,557 of CAKOXD010000008.1, read as the reverse complement.
ACAAGATTTAATAGATTCTAATGTTAAAAAATATTTAAAAGATTCTAATCTAGAAACAGCTATTGTAGTTATGAATCCTAAAAATGGTGAAATTCTTGGAATCACAGGTGGTAAAGATTATAATAAAAGTCAATTTAATCGTGTTACTGATTCAAAAAGACAAGTAGGTTCAACTATGAAACCTCTTTTATACTACAGTGCTTTAGAAAATGGATTTACTTCTACTACAACTTTTACAAGTGAAAAAACTACTTTTACTTTTTCTTCTAATAAAACATATAGTCCTAAAAACTATAATGATGTATATGCTAACAAACCTATAACACTTGCATCTGCTATATCATATTCTGATAATATCTTTGCAGTTAAGACACATTTATTCCTAGGTGAAGATACATTAGTTGATTTTGCTAAAAGAGTTGGTATAACGTCAAAATTAGAAGCTATTCCTTCTTTAGCACTTGGTACAGAAGAAATTAATATATTAGAAATGATGAAAGCATATTCTAGTTTTGCAAACGAAGGATATAAAGTAACACCACATTTTATAAAAAAAGTAGTAGATATGAATGGTAATACTTTATATGAATTTAAAGAAGATAAAGAATATATATTAAATAAGAGCATTACTTATATTTTAAGTGAATTATTATCTAACTGTTATAATAAAAATTTAATTGATTATAATTATCCTACTTGTATAAATATAGCACCTAAAATAACTAAAAAATATGCTATTAAAACCGGTACAACTGATACAGATCATTTAATATTTGGATATAATCCTGATATTCTTATAGGTGGATGGGTAGGATATGATAACAATGATTTAACAAAGGATAAAGATGGTACCATACTAAAAAATATCTGGGTCGATATAATGGAAAATTACTTAAAAGATAAGGAAAGTACTTGGTATGAAAAACCTAATAATGTTGTTGGTGTACTTGTTAATCCTATTACTGGTGACATAGCCGATTCTAATACAAAAAAAGCTACAATAATGTATTATATTAAAGGCACAGAACCAAATGCTAGTGATTTAGATAAGACAATTCCTACTATAAAAGAAGAATAAAAAAAATTAGAAAAATCTAATTTTTTTGTTTTTATTCATTCATTAAATTTTCTAACATAATTATTTATTAACTTTGTATTTTCTATATAAACAAAGATACTTACAATGTATAACAATTCTTTGCTATAACATTAATGAATCTAGATTTTAAACTAAATTTTTATTTTATTAATTTCTTCTTTCGAAAGTCCTGTTGCTAAAGATATATTATCAATAGTTAAATTTTGTTTCAAGAGATTTCTTGCTATTTCCATTTGTTTATCATGTTCCTGTTCTTTTAATTGTTCTTTTAATTGTTTTTTTAATTGTTTTTTTAATTGTTCTTTTAATTGTTCTTTTAACTTTTCTTCTTTTTCTTTAAATTCCAATATCATTTCATCATATTCACTTTTTAACTCTAAATCTCTTTTACTATTCATATCAAATTCTATCATCACTTCATCATCTCCACTTAACCTAATAACTTCATCTACTAGTTT
>CAKOXD010000007.1 GCA_934130005.1 uncultured Bacilli bacterium | reverse complement strand
CATATTTCACGTCCTTCAACTGCATAATATCATACTTAAAAACCTATTACAAATCACATTTTTTCCATTTTTTATATAAAAAAATAACAGATTTTTTTTATCTGTTATATAGCATTTTCCTTTAAAGTATTAATTTCTACATTATAATTATTATTTATAACTTCATTTATTATTTTATTTTCTAATTTATCTTTTATTAATTTATCTATTTTTCTAGCGCCATATTCTTTATAATTAGATAATTCTATTATTTCGTTTATAACTTCATTATCAATTTTTATATTAATTTCCATTAAATTGTATTTTTGTTTTAAATTATTTATTTTTTCATTTACTAAATATTTTATATTTTCATTATTTAATTGATTAAATACTATTACACTATCTATTCTATTAATAAATGAAATATCAAAATAATCTTTTAATTTAGATGTTATAATACTTTCATTTCTTTTATTAAATCCAACATGTATATCATTAAATCCTATATTTGATGTCATTACTATAGTTACATTATCAAATCTTACTATTTTTCCTGTTGAATCTTTTATTTTTCCCTCATCTAATATTTGATAAAATAAATTTATAACAGCGCTATTTGCTTTTTCTATTTCATCTAATATTATTACTGAATATGGTTTATTTCTTACTTCTTCCAATACATTTTTATTATCACTATATCCTATATAACCTGGAGGTGATCCTATTATTTTACTAACACTATGTGCCTCACTAAATTCACTCATATCAAGTTTTATGATATTATTCTTGCCAACCAAACATTCCCCAAAAAGTTTTGCTAAAGCCGTCTTTCCAACACCACTAGGACCCATAAACATAAATGAATAACATTTTTGTTTATCTTTAAATCCAAGTTTTATTTTTTTTGTATTATTTAATACCTCATTAATAGCTTTTTCTTGACCAATAATATTACTTTTTAATTTATTTTCTATATTTTTTATTGTTGTTTTAGTTTCATTTAAAAGTTCATATACTGGTATTTTAGTTTTTATATTAATAACTTCTGCGACATCTTTTTTTGTTACTTCTTTTTTCTTTTTAGTATATAGTTTTAATTCTGTATTGTTTATCTCATCCATTAATTTATTTTCTATTTCTTTATAGTTACTTGCTTCTTTAAATTTATTTTTAATTATAGAATCATTCTTTTTACCATTAATTATTTTATATTCTTTTTTTAATTCATTATATTTTTTTATTTCTTTTGTTTCTTTTAAGCTCACTTTAGCACAAACTTCATCTAGTATATCTATTGATTTATCTGGTTCATATCTGTCATATATATACTTATCTGTTAAATCTAAAATAGTATCTATTATTTCTTCACTAATTGTTACCATATGATATTTTTCGTATATATTTTTTAAATTTAACAATATTCCTTTAGTTTTCTCTTTGTCAGGAACTTCTATTAAAATTTTTTGAAATCTTCTATCAAGTGCTCCATCTTTTTCTATATATTTTTTATATTCATCTATTGTAGTAGCACCTATACATCTCAATTTTCCACGAGCTAATGCTGGTTTAAATATATTTGATGCATCTATAGCCCCTTCTGCTCCACCAGCTCCTACTAAAGTATGAATTTCATCTATAAATAAAATTATATTGTCATTTTCTTCTACTTCTTTTATTATTTTATTTATTCTATCTTCAAACTCACCACGATATTTAGTTCCAGCTACTAAACTAGCCATATCTAAGCTTATTATTCTTTTATTTAAAAGTTGAACAGGTACATTACCACTTGCTATCATATTACTTAATTCTTCAACTATAGCTGTTTTTCCAACACCAGCTTCTCCTATTAGTATTGGATTATTTTTACATCTTCTTGATAATATTTCTAGTACTCTTTTTATTTCTTCTTCTCTTCCTATTACAGGATCTAATTCATTATTAAGTGCCTTTTTTGTTAAATCTATACCTAATTCATCTAATAATAATTTTTTATTTTTTTTATGTTTTACTGGTTTTATTAATGAATATGAAAATTCTTTATATAAACTATCTAAATCAATATTCATTCCTAGCATTACTCTAATTGCAACTCCTTCTCCTTCTTCTAATAATGCACTAAATAAATTTTCTATAGTTACATCGCTATTATTTTCTTTACTATCTATTATAGCTGTTTCAAATATTCTTTTAAGTAAAGGAGTATATAAAAACCAAGAATTTTCATTACTACCTACTCCAATAATATTTATAATTTCTTTTTTTAATTTATTATAATCAAGATTATATTCTTTTAATATTTTACTTACATTGTTTTCTTCTTTTAATATAGCTAATAATAAGTGTTCACTTCCAACATAAGGATGTTTAAGTTTTTTCATTTCTAATTTTGCTTTTACTATTACATTTCTTGCCTCTTCTGTAAAATTACTAAACATATTATCTTCCTTTCCATTATTATTCTATGTATATAATGGATAAAAAGAAATGTTTTTAATCAACAAAAATTTCAAAAAAAAAAAGAATTTTATCTTTTAAAATTACTTTTTCTCATTTTTATTTTTAATTTTCTAATTGCTTTTGTTTCTATTTGTCTTATTCTTTCTCTTGTTAGATTAAATTTGGCTCCAACTTGCTCTAATGTATGTGGATTTCCATCTTCAAATCCAAATCTTAATAATATAATTTTTCTTTCTCTTTCATTTAAGGAATCTATCATTTCTCGTATTTCATTAATTCTTGCATTAGAAATTGCTTCATCTTCCAATGAATAGTCTAATTTAACAAAATCTCCAACTGTTGTTTGTTCTCCATGTTGCATTTCACCAACTGGTGCATCAAGGCCACCAACATCTTCTAAGTTTTTTAAACATAATTCTACTTTTGCTTTACTATAACCTGTTAATTTCATAAGTTGTTCTACATTCGGATAACTACCGTTTTCATTAAAATATTTACTTCTAATTTTTTGTATTTTATTGATACTTTCATTAACATGTACTGGAATCCTTATCATTCTTCCTGTATTATGTATTCCTCTTGTAATTGCTTGTCTAATCCACCATGTAGCATATGTAGAAAATTTATATCCCTTTGTTACATCAAATTTATCTATTGCTTTAATTAATCCTTCATTTCCATATTCAATTAAATCTAATAGTTCAACAGTTTTATTATAATATCTTCTTGCTACACTAATAACTAATCTTAAATTTGAATTTATAAGTATATCTTTTAACTCTTTTTCTCCATTATTATATCTTATAAATAGGTCTTTTTCTTGTTCATTAGTTAATAATGGATAACTAGAAGCTTCTTTTAAATATAAATTAATAAAATCATCAGAAAAACATTGACTATTATATTCTTCAATATTTTCATCTTGATAATTTTCTATTTCTTCTATTTCTGATAAATCAACTATCTCAACTTTGTTTTTTCTTAAATATGCATATATTAATTGTTTTGTTACATTATTAATTGTTATATTTTCTATTAATGGTTTATCTATTGCTTCTTCTTCTATAAAATATTTTAATGAATCATATAGTAAATTATTTATTCTATTAGAATTTTTTAGAATATTTTTTACATCTTTCACAGCAACTTTTTCTTCTTTTAATATTTCATTTATTTCAATTATTTTTACTAAATCTAGATTTTCCATATAAAATCCCCCTTTAATGTGAATTATCTTATCATAAAATTTAAAAAAATGCAACATTATGTTGCATAATTATCTTCAAATGAGAAATCAACATTTTCCTCTATCCATTCTTTTCTTGGCTCAACTTTATTCCCCATTAACACGCTTACTCTTTTTTCTGCAAGTGAAGCATCTGTTATATTAACTTTTATAAGACTTCTTTTCTCTGGATCCATTGTTGTATCTCTAAGTTCTTCAGCATCCATTTCACCTAAACCTTTATATCTTTGAGTTTTAGTTTGTTTATTTTTAAATCTACCTTCTAAAAGTATTTTTCTATCTTCATCTGTCCATGCATATTGTTCTTCTTTTCCACTACTTATTTTGTATAATGGTGGAATAGCTATAAAGAGTTTTCCATTTTCTATTAATGGTTTCATATATCTATAGAAGAATGTAAGTAATAATACTTGAATATGTGATCCATCTACATCGGCATCTGTCATTATTATTACTTTATCATAATTGCAATCTTCTATTTTAAAATCGCTACCAATTCCAGCTCCTATTGTATATATAAGAGTATTAATTTCTTCATTTTTAAGTATTTCATCTAATTTAGCTTTTTCAGTATTTAAAACTTTTCCTCTAAGTGGCAATATTGCTTGGAATTTTCTATCTCTTCCAGTTTTAGCGGTACCACCTGCTGAATCTCCTTCGACTAAAAATAATTCATTTTTTTTAGGATTTTTAGTTTGAGCTGGTGTTAATTTTCCATTTGTAAATCTCTCTTTTTTATTTTTATCTTTTCCTTGTCTTGCTTCATCACGAGCTTTACGTGCGGCTTCTCTTACATTTCTACTTTTTACCATTTTTTCCAATATTTTAGTTGCACTTGCTTTGTTTTCCTCTAAGAAAAATTGTAATTTTTGAGTAACAATGTTGTCAACAACATTACGAGCTATTGGTGTGCCAAGTTTTCCTTTTGTTTGGCCTTCAAATTGTAATAAGTCTTCTGGTATTTGTAAACTTATTATTGCTGTTAAACCTTCTCTTGTATCTGGTCCTTCAAAGTTTTTGTCTTTAGCTTTTAAATAACCATTATTTCTAGCATAATCATTAAATACTTTAGTAATAGCTGTTTTAAAACCAACTTCATGTGTTCCTCCATCATTTGTTTTTACATTATTTACAAATGATATTATGTTTTCTGAATATGTATCTGTATATTGAAAGGCTACTTCAACATTTATTTTATCTTTTACACCTTCAAAAAATACTGCTTTATGTAATGGTGTTTTAGAATCATTTAAATAATCAACAAAAGCTTCTAATCCTTTTTCATAATGAAATATTTCTTTTTTATTATCTAAAACATCTTCTACTTCTACTGTTAATCCTTTAAGTAAAAATGCACATTCTTGCATTCTTTCACATACTGTTGTAAATGAAAAATTTATAGTAGAAAATATTGTATCATCAGGCATAAAAGTTACTTTGGTACCCGTCTTATTTGTTTTTTCTAATTTAGTTAACGGTTGCTTTAATTTACCACCTTTTTCAAAACTTATAAAGTATTCATATCCGTCTCTTTTTATATTTACTTCCATCCATTTACTTAAAGCATTTACTACACTAGCACCTACTCCGTGAAGACCACCAGATACTTTATACCCACCTTCTTCAAATTTTCCTCCAGCATGTAATACTGTATAAATAACTTCTGGAGTTGACATTCCACTAGAATGCATTCCAACAGGTACTCCTCTTCCTTCATCTTCTACAGTCACACTACCATCTTTATTTAAAGATATTTTTATTTTTTTACCATATCCATTTATTACTTCGTCAATTGCATTATCTACAATTTCCCATATTAAATGATGTAATCCTCTTTTATCTGTTGATCCTATATACATACCAGGTCTTTTTCTTACAGCTTCTAAACCTTCAAGTATTTTTATAGAACTTTCATCATACTTTGCCATCTTATCACCTTTTAAATTATAACAAAAAAAAGAAAAAATATCAATTTTTTTCTTTTTACTTTGCTTTTATCTCACATACAGAACTTGTTGTATTTGTAGATATTTTAGCAAATCTTATTCTTTTTGTATTTTGTGGAATTGTCCCAGTTATTTCTTGATCAAATTGTCCTGTTCCTAAATCTTCATAAGATATTAATTTATCATCTTTATCATAGTAAAATGGCCATGTTCTTCCTGAAGATCCAAGTGTTTTTGAATATATAATATATTGTTTTCCCCACATTTCATTTGATACACCTATATATGGAGTACTTTTTACATCTCCTTCTGAATTAAATCTTGTAAGTGCATAACATGTTTCATTATTATTGTCATATATTTCACTTGATATTATATCTGAATTATATACAAATTTTTTAGAATTTAAAAATTCCTTATCAATACCCTTAATAGTTGTTTTTGTATATACAGTTACTGTAGAAGTTGTTTTTATTGTTCCAGTATAATTTTTCCATTCTCCATCATCTATTTTATAAAGTTTACTAGTGGCATTATTATCATAACTAATTGTAATATTCATAGAAATATCTCCATTATTTACTATACCAGTTTTAGTTAATGTTGGGACATTCATTTCACTTGTTATTACCGGACTATAATAACTTGATGATATTTCACATACAGAACTTGTCGTATCTGTTTCTTTCTTAATAAATCTTATTTTTTTTGTGTTTTGTGGAATTGTTCCAGTTATTTCTTGGTCAAACTTTCCTGTTCCTAAATCTTCATAAGATATTAATTTATCATCTTTATCATAATAATATGGCCATGTTCTTCCTGCAGTACCTAATGTTTTTGAATATATTGTATATTGTTTTCCCCACATCTCGCTTGATACCTCTATATATGGAGCATTTTTAACAGAACTATCTGAATCATACCTTGTTAAACTATAACATGTATCATTATTATTATCATACATATCCTTTGTTATATATTTTTCTGTTGAAGAACTAACTGTAGCATCTATTATTTTTCCAGATCTACCATTATCTCTCATTAATTTTACTTTTACCTGTTGTGCATTTACATTTGTAGTAGTTACATATTTAATCCAATTTTTTCCTTCATCTATACTATAATATGCACTAGTACCATTTTGAGGTTCATATGTTATATTAAGTGTAGATAAACTCTCTACTCCCTGTTTTGTTAATGTTGGTATACTAGTTGTTATTTCAGCAGTTGGAACTCCTATTTCTACATTGTCTATTTTTTCTTCTACATAATTTCTTATAGATATTTTCTTACCATTTTTTATCATCCATACTTCTACTGTTTGATTTTCCTCTAGTAATATAGATACACTATTTTCTGTTTTTATTTCTTTATCTTTTTCTATATATGTATCATTTAATTTTGCTTTTCCACTTACTTTATAATAATATTCATAATTTCCTTTTGGATAATTTATTGTTAATGTTCTATTTATTTGATAGTCTTCACTATCTACAATAAATTCTATTATACTTCCCATTTCTCCACAGTCATCACTTACTATATTTGCTTCATTATTTAAGTATTCTACTACATAACTATTTATACATAGATATGCTGATCCTACTGCTTGATTTTTTAATATTGTTACTGTTCCTCCTGTTGGTTTATCTCCTTTTAAACTTACTATATCATTTAGCTTTTTATATTTTGTTTCACCTATTGTTGTTTCTGATACTGTATTATATTTTCCTTCTTTTAATCCTATATTTCCTTTTAACATTTCCATTGCTTGATAATTTTCTACTGCTTTTATATATCCATATGCTGAATCTTTTGCTGATGATTTTTTAGCATCTCTTATTATATTTAATATTACTGGTACTGCTATTAATGATATAATTGCTAGTATTACTATGACTGCTAATAATTCTATTAATGTGAATCCCTTTTTTTTCATTTTATTCCTACTTTCTACTATATCAATTATAGTAAAAAAAAATAGCTTTTTCAAGCTATCTTTATTAATTATTTATTCTTCTTGATAATTCATATATTTTTACATCACCATCATTTAATATACTATTTTTTATCTCATCACCACATATTGTTTTATATAATTCAACCATTACTTCTAATTCTTCTTTTGATTTCTTTTCAAACATAAGTGCTAATGAATCAACATCATTTTCACTTATATATTTAAAATATTTTGATCTTTCTCTACTATTTATAATAATTGGTGCCTTATTAGATTTACATAAATTATAACTTGTTATTATTCTACCTGTTCTTCCATTCCCATCTTCAAATGGATGTATTTTAATAAATTTTATATGAAATCTTGCTTCCCTTTCATACGGATTTAATATATTCCATACATTATTATAACAATCAAATAAACTATACATTTCTGGTGTTACTAAACTTGGAATTGTTGGAGTAAAAGTTGCTCCTCTAACTTCAACTTGTGTTTTTCTAAATCCTTTATCATAAAACTTTAAATTTTTATTTACTATATCAGCTATATCAATAACATCATATGGTGTTAATTTACTTGGATTTTCTTTTATTAATTTTGTAAATGCCTTCATATTATTGTATAATTCAATTGCTCTTTTTTTACTTGTTAAATCTGTTTCATTATCTTCTATTCTTAAACTTCCCATAGTAAATCTAGTAGCATACAGTTTAATATATTCATCAAAGAATTCATTTTGAGTTAAAAATTCTGCAAACATAAATACACCTCTTTTTTTTGCATATTATACCATAATATTTTAATTTTAAACAAAAAAAATACTTAAGTTTAAGTATTTTTATTTTAATGCATCTAATAATTCTGCTTTTTTCATTGTAGAAACACCTGTTATACCTTTAGATTTAGCCATTTCACGAAGTTCTGCAACTGTCAATTTAGTTAAATCTTTTTCTTCGTTTTTTTCTTTTTTAACAGTTTTTGTTTCTTTTTTAGTTTCTTTTACTTCTTTAGTTTCTGCTTTTAGTTCTCCATTTAAAGCTGATTTTGCAATTTCAACTAAATCAGTAAAACTTTTTGGATTATCTATTGCTATTTCTGATAACATTTTACGGTTAATTGTTACTCCTGCAATTGATAAACCATTTATAAATTTTGAATAACTTATATCATTTTGTCTACATGCTGCATTAATTCTTGTTATCCATAATTTTCTAAAATCTCTTTTCTTTTGTCTTCTATCTCTATAAGCATATTTTAATGAATGCATTACTTGTTCTTTGGCAGTTTTATATAATCTATGTTTACTTCCAAAGTAACCTTTAGCTCTTTTCATTACTTTTTTTCTTCTTGCACGATGAATTGTTCCACCTTTAACTCTTGTCATATTATTCCTCCTACTATATTAAATTCTTTAATCTCTTATAATCTGAATTACTTAATGCTGATCCTGATCTACTTTTTCTATTAGCTGCAGCATTCTTTTTTCCTGTATTATGTCTTGATCCTGGTGTACCTATTTTATAATCATTTTTTCTTGCTTTGAAAACTTTTGCTGATCCTTTATGTGTTTTTAACTTTGGCATATTATTCCTCCTATTTTTCCTTATTTGGTATTAGCATCATTGTCATAAATTTACCTTCTAATTTAGGTTGACCATCCATTATAGCTATATTTTCTACTTCTTTAGCAAATCTATTAAGTACTTCACGTCCTAATTCTGGATGAGCTAATTCTCTACCTTTAAAACGAATTGAAACTTTTATTTTATGACCTTTTTCTAAATATTTAGATGAATTGCGTACTCTTGTATCAAAATCATGCTTATCAATTGTAACAGATAATCTGTACTCTTTTACCTCTAAATTTGATTCTCTTTGTTTCTTTATATTTTCTTTTTGTCTTTTTTTAGATTCATATTTGTATTTATTATAATCCATAATTTTGCATACTTGTGGGTTAGCATTTGGACTAATTAATACTAAATCAAATCCAGCATAATTTGCTAATGTAAGAGCATCTTTTATAGGTTTCACACCTAATTGTTCTCCATTCGGTCCAATAACCATTACTTCTCTAGCACGAATTTGTTCATTAATATACAATTCCTTATCTTTACTTGCGATACCTGACACCTCCATAAAAAAGTGAATACACAATGTATCCACTTAAAAAGCATATTAATATTAATTAACGGCTTTATACCCAAAACTTTCTAGTAATCGGGTGGATGTGGATACATCTCTTTCCTTTTTTTCGTTTTCCATTTAATTATACATATTAAATATATGTTTGTCAATCATAAATATTATTTTTTAAATAATTTTTCTAAAATTGTTTGTTTTTTACTTATATCTTTTGCTGTATACCCACAATATGGACATTTTTGTCTATAATTTTTTAATTCTTCTAACTTTTCTTTAGTATAAAATCTAGGATTTATACTATATATTATATCTTGTTCACTTTCTTTTTTACATTTAATACATTCAATTTTCTTTTTTTCTATACTTGACATAATTACAACTCCATATTCTCTATTGCTATTTTAAGTCCAATTTTACCATATTCATAAGTCATACTTCCTTGAAGATAAGCAATATAAGGTTCTCTAATTGGGCCATCACAAGAAAGTTCTATAGAAGATCCTTGTGTAAATGAACCAGATGCCATTATTATTTGATCATCATATCCTGGCATATCATCTGGTACTGGAAGTACATTAGAGTCTATTGCAGAACCCTTTTGAATTCCTTGAACGAATTTAATTAACTTTTCTTTATCGTTAAAAGTTATCATTTCAACTATATCTGCTCTATCATCAGTTGGTAAAGGATCAACATTATATCCTAAATCTAATAATATTTGACTTGCTAAAACAGCTGTTTTTAAGCTATTTTTTACAACACTTGGAGCCATATATATACCTTGTAAAAATTTTCTATTTATACCTAATGTTGGTCCAACTTCCATCCCTTCTCCTGGTAATGTAAGTCTTTCACCAGCAAGTTCTACTAATTCTTTTTTTCCAACAATATATGCTCCATTAGGACTAATTCCTCCACCTAAATTTTTTATTAATGATCCTACTACTATATCTGCTCCTACTTCATAAGGTTCTCTATCCGTTACAAATTCACAGTAGCAATTATCTACCATTATTATAACTTCTTTATCTACTTTTCTTATTTCTTTTATTATTTCTTCTAATTTATCTATTGTAATACTTTTTCTAGTATCATAACCTCTAGATCTTTGTATTTCTATTACTTTTACTTTATTTTCTTTTAAATATTTAACTATTTTCTCTTTATCAAATTCATTATCTATTAAATCTATTTGGTCATATTTTATTGCGTATGATTTTAATGAACTAGCATTTTCTTTTATTCCTATTACTTCATCCAAAGTATCATATGGTTTACCTGTTATACTAAGAAGTAAATCACCTGGTCTTAATAGGGCAAATAATGTTACACATAAAGCATGAGACCCTGATACTAATTGATTTCTAACTAGTGCTTTTTCTGCTTTAAATATATCTTTAAATACATTTTCAATTGCTTCTCTTCCTATATCATTATATCCATATCCTGTTGTTTCATTAAAATGTATTTCTGATATTTCATTTTTTTGAAATGCATTTAATACTTTTAAACTATTTATTTCACATATTTTATCTATTTTTTTAAATTGTTCTCTTAATTTTTCTTCTGCATTTTCTATCATTAATACATACCTCCATCTATTCTTATTACTTGATTATTTATAAATTCTGCTTTTTCACTTATTAAAAATTCAACAAGATAAGCTATTTCATCTACATTTCCAAATCGTTCTTTGAAAATTTTTTCTTCTTCACTTTTTATATAATCTTTATCTAGATTTTCTGTATCTTTTTTTGTTTTAATCCATCCTGGTGCGATTGCATTAACATTTACATAGGGCTTAAATTCTAAAGCTAAATTATGTGTAAGTGATATAAGTCCTGCTTTTGATGCATCATAATCTAAACACATAGGATAATATGTATCTATACCATTAGTAGATGTAATATTTATAATTTTTCCATATTTATTTTGAGTCATTATTTGTCCTATTTTTTGACTTAATAAAAAAGGTGCGATTAAATTCACATTTAATATTTCTTTAAAATCAGTACTATTTTTTTCTTCAAATAAATTTGGTTTATCTAAAGCAGCATTATTTATTAAAATATCTATTTTTTTAAATTTATTTAATGATTTTTCTATTAATTTATTTATATCTTCTTCTTTTGTTAAATCTGCTTTTATTATTAAGGTTTCTACATCATATTTTTCTTTTATATTTTTTTCTAATTCTAATGCACTATTATAATTACTATTATAATGTATTATTATATTTATATTATTGCGTGCTAGTATATTTGAAATAGCCATTCCAACTTCACTACTTGCGCCTGTTATTAATGCTGTTTTTTTCATATTCTACTCCTTTTTATTATATAAAAAAATTCTATTTACAAAAAAATAGTACTCAATCTGCAATAGATTAAGTACTTAGCTTATTTTTTTGATAAGCACTCAACTTAGCAAAGTCAAGTATTTCTCTTCATCACATACATATTAACACAAAAAAAGACTTATATCAAGTCATTTTTATGCACGTGATGAATATTTCCCATCAGCTGTTGTTACTAATATTTTTTCACCTTGTTCTATAAATAAAGGTACTTTAACAAGTAAACCAGTTTCTACATAAGCATCTTTAAGTGCATTATTTGTAGTATTTCCTTTTACAGCTGGTTCTGTTTCAGTTACAGTGAATTCAATTTTATCTGGAAGTACTAATCCTAGTAATTCTCCTTCATATTGAACTAAATCTACTGTTCCATTTTCAATTAAATAATATTTATCATCACCTATTTGACTTGCTGATAATTCTAGTTGTTCATATGTTACCATATTCATGAAATAATAAGTATCTCCTGTGTTATATAAATATTGCACATTAGATCTTGTAATATTAGCTTTTTCAAATTTAACATTTGTATTAAATGTTCTTTCAACAATTCCACCAGTTCTCATGTTTTTTAATTTAGTTTTCATGAAAGCTGAACCTTTACCAGGTTTTACATGTAAGAATTCAACAACTTGATAAATATTACCATCTATCATAAGTGTCATTCCATTTTTTATATCATTTACATTTATCATAATACTCTCCTTTTATCAAAAAATAAGGTTTAACCTTATTTAGTTTTATTTTTCTTCCTTATGTGCAGTATGTTTTTTACATCTTGGACAATATTTATTTAATTCTAAACGTTCTGTTGTATTTTTTTTATTTTTTGGTGTACGATAATTTTTTTCATTACAAACAGTACATTTTAATGTTACAAGTTCTCTGTTTTCACCTTTTTTAGCCATAAATCTTCCTCCTTTTTGAGCACGTTATCATCATTATAACATGTTTTTCTTTAAAATAAAACACTTTTTAGTCAGTTTTATAATATTTTTCAAAATAAAGGTCGCTTATTCTTTTTACAATTCTCCTATTAACATTTGTTTGATAATTACTATTATTATCATAATTATATATATCTGGTGATGCGACTGTAAATGTTACTTTAGGATCATCATATGGTGCATAACCTACAAATGTAGCACTTACTGTTTCCTTATCTATTTTCAAGTCGCCATTAGTATCAACAAAACTTTGACTAGTTCCAGTTTTACCTGCTGGTTTATATTTTAAATCAATATATCCAGATCCTGTTCCACCAAATTTCATGACTTCTTTAAACCCTTCTTTTACTCTATTTATATATTTTTCTTCAGTTGTTACTTTATTCAATTCTTTTAACTTATAACTATATATTTTTTCGTTATTTATTGATGAATATACACTATCTAATAAGTGAAGTTGCATTCTACTACCATTATTAGCTATTGTTCCTATATATTGAGCAAGTTGAATTGGTGTATATGTATCATATTGTCCAATAGAAAAGTCAAGAAGTAATCCTCCTACATAACTTTTTCCTATATTACCTGTACTTTCTACTGGTAAATCAATTCCTGTCTTTACACCTAGTCCAAATTCATTAAATGTTTTTCTATATTTATCAAATGCCTCTTTATTAGGGCTCATACTTCCATTATAAACATATTTTGTATTAGCAACCTTCATAGCTGTATAATATTGATATGTATTTGAAGATTTTTTTAGTGCAGTAATATCATTTAAAACACCTAATGGTCTCCAAGAACATTTAATTGGTGTACCTGCTAATTTAACACAATTATCACTTCTTATCTCACCTATTTTTAGTGCTTTATTATTATATCCTACTATATGAGAGGCTCCCTTAACAACTGATCCAACTGTTAAGGGTGATGTCATAACACCTGGTGTATAATCATATATTTTATAATTGTTTTTATTTTCTATTATTTGTTTTCCTGCCATTGCAAGAATTTCACCAGTTTTTGGGTTTGTGATGATTACAAATGATCTATTATAATATTCTGTATTTCTTTCTTTTTTCGTTTTTATTAATTCTTCTTCTAATATTTGTTCTATATCTTTTTGAAGTTCAATATCAATTGTTAAAACTATATCATTTCCTCTTACTCCTTCTTTTGTTAATACTTTTTCATTATTTTCATTTATTTCATAGATGTTTTTTTCTCCCTTTAAATAATCATCATATTGATATTCTAAATAACTTACTCCAACTCTATCACTTAAATTATATCCTTTTTTTAAATAATACTTTTCTAAATCTTTTGGAATATTATCCCCAACTTTTCCAATTATTGATTTAAATGTATCTTGATATGGATATGTTCTATCCCAATCTAATCTTATATTAACTCCTTTTAATTTATTTAAATTTGCAGCTATACTAGCATATTCTGAATCTGTTACCTCTTCATCTTTTATTATTTTTTCATCTTTTTTATATCCTTTATTCATTAAATAATATATATATGCAGCTTCTTTATCTATATCACTAAATTTATTTAATTCTTCTTCTGTTATTCTATCCATTTTATATTTTAAAATATCATCACTTGTTATTTTTCTCATTTCTAGTAATTCATATTCTTTTTTTGTTATAAGACTATTTGCTTTATTAGGATATTTTTTTAACCAAAATGTTTTATAAATATTATCATTTGACGAAACTTTAATTTCTAAATAATTTGCTAATTTATATGAAAGTTCTATCTCTTCTTTTACAGATAGTCCTTTTTTTTCATAATATATTATTTTTTTTGGTTTATTATCTACTATTAATTTATGATTTCTATCATATATTCTTCCTCTAGGTGCAGTTGTTCCTTCTATTTTATTATCTGTTATTTCTTTTAGTTTTTGTACATAATAATCTCTTTTTATTATTTGAACTTGAAATAATTTTACAAACATTATTACTATTATTATCATTATTATAACTATTAATATATTGTATCTTTTTTCTATTACTTCTTTTATATCTTTATATTTTTTATAATAATTATATTTTATTCTTTTCATATGTACTATTTATTTTATTAAAATCTATTATTTCAAAAAAAGTATCAATATATTTATCTTTATTGCTTTGATAATCTAAATAATATGCATGTTCCCACATATCAAGTGCGATTATTGGAATCATATCATATAGATATGGACTTTCTTGATTACTCATATTTATTATTTGTAAATTGCCATTTTTATTTATTACTAAAAATGTATATCCTGATCCTGTTAATTTATGTGCTTCTAATTTAAATTGTTTTTTAAAATTTTCATAATTTCCAAAATTACTATTTATAGCTTTTTCTATACTTTTTATTGGTTTATTATTTTTTAAATCACTAATACTATTAAAATAAAGTTCATGATTTAAAACTCCTCCTAAATTATATATTATTTCATCTCTATCATTTATATTATATTTATCTATATTTTTAAATATTTCTTCTTTAGTATAGTTAAAATTATATTTTGATAATATATTATTTAAATTTTTTAGATATTTTAAATAGTAATTTGTATAATGGATATTTAATGTTTTATCACTTATATATGGTTCTAATGAGTTATATGTTAATTCTTCTCTTTCTTGCATTTTATTACCTCCTATAATTAATTTTATTTATAATATATAGTTAATATTCTAAGACTTTTTCATATAATATTATGAGGTGTCTTATGATTTTAAGGTTTATTGAAAAAAATGTTAATTCTTTATCAAAAGATGATATAAAAATTATTTCTAAAAATGAAAATATTATTCTAAATGATAAAGAAATTGATATTATTTATTATTATATTAAAAATGAATATAAGACTTTAATATATGGAGATAGTAGTTCTATATTTAATGATTTAAAAAGTAGGATAAATCCTACTTCTTATAGTCAAATTAAGAGTCTATATGATTTTTATAAAGATAAATATAAAAACTATTTATAACTATTTATATTATGAATAGTTTTTTTTATTTTAAACAAAAAAAAAGCTCGATTTGAGCTTTATTCATCATCACTAAAGAAATCATCAAAGAATTGATCATCAGTTATTTCATCATCCATGTCTTCTATATTTTCATTAGTATCTATAAATTCATCTTCATCTATGAATTCATCTGAAACTTTGTTAAATATTTTTTCATTTATTTCATGTTCTTCTTTTTTTACTGAATTTTTATCTTCTTCTATTTTTTCTTCATGTTTTTTAGAAGATGTCTTTTCTTTTTTAGCTTCTTTGTTTGTTTCTTTCTTCTTATCTTCTTTTACATTAGTTGTATCATTTTTTTCAGATTTTTTCTTTGCTTCTGCTTCTTTTTCTTTTCTTTCTTCTTCTTCTAATTCTGCTATTTTGGCATCTATTCTTTTAACCAAATCATCAACATTGAATCCTCCAGATGGTTTTCTACTTTCATTTCTTTCAAATAAACTTGCTGGATTAAATCCTCCAGGCATTGGTGTTGGCATTTTAATATCTTGTGATCCACCATTTAGCATTTCATTTATTTTCTTTTCTCTTTGTTCTTCTACAAATTTTTTTAAGTCAAATATTTGAACTTTTTGTTTTTGTCTTATAGGATATTCTTTTTCTTCTTGTGTCATTCCCCAATTAATCTTAAAGTGATATTTAAATTTTGTTTTGAATGGACGCATTCTTGATCTTAAAATTAATCCTTCTTCTTCTTTTAAGTTTTGTAAGTCTGTTACTGTAACAAGTGGTCTAGAATCAGTTTTATCATCTTTTTTAGATTTTACTTCTCCACACATTTTACTTATTTCTTCTAAAGCTGCAAGTTCTGTACTTAATAAATATATTGTATTACCACAGTTACCTCTTATTGTTTCAGCTTTTTCCTTTCCATAAACATCATTTAATTGAGAAAAGTTTTGAATAATAAATGATAGTTTTATATTTCTTGAACGAGCAGCTGATACCATAGCATCTACATCACTTAATGGTGGCATGTTAGCAAATTCATCTAATAAGAAATTTGTTCTATATTTTAATTGTCCACCTGGATTTTCTTGAGCAACTCTAACTAAAGTTTCATAACATTGTTTTAAGAAAATTGTAACAAGTGAATGATATGTTTTCTTTTCATCTTGTATTACTATAAAAACAGCGGTTTTCTTTCTTCCAATATCTTCCATATCGAAATCACTTCTTGATAACATTTCTGATAATGATTCACGAGATGAGAATAATTGTATTTTTTGATTAAATACTGATAGAATACTTCCTTTTGTTTCATTTGGAGCAGTAATAGTTGCATTAACCTTTATACTTTCTGTTGAAGTTGCAGGTTTATTACTAAAGTATTCTTTTATATAATTTGTTCCACCAATTTTATTTTCACCAACTGTTGCCATATAATTTATACTATTTATATTTACTTCTTCTTCTTTTGCATCTTGGAATAATGCGAATGCTAGACCTGCAAAATAATCAGCTGATGTATTTTCCCAGAATGGATCATTTCCCTTGTTATTTTCATCGTATAAAATATTTTTTGCTAAGTCTTCCAAAAGTTCTATTGATTTATCGGTATTTCCTTGTTGATATAATTTATAAGGAATTGAAAATGGATTCCAACAGTTTCCTTTTTCTGGTTCACGAAAGTTAAGTATTATAATATTATAATCTCTTTTTTCAAGTTCTTTAGCTGTTCCTCTAAATAATTCACCTTTAGGATCGGTAATAATCATAGATTCTCCTGCTTTTGCCATAGAATATATATATGGGAAAGCTATTCCTGCAGATTTACCACTACCTGTAGATCCAATTATCATATTATGATATCCACCTGTATCAATCCAAACTTCTTTACCATCATTGTAAATTGGAATTCCACCCTTTGGTATATTATCATCAGTTGGTTTTATAACAACAATATCTTTTGCTTTTTTCATTTCTTTGTTCTTACACCATCTTGAATATCCTTTTTCATCTTTTTTTCCTACAGCAACTCCAACTCCTTTTTCTCTTTCAAAAAAGTATGATGAAACGCTTGAGAATGCAAATATTAGAATTGCTATAAAAATGATCATTGCTAATATTAAACTATCTGATGTAAATATTGGAAATGGATTTAAACCATGAAGTGTTCCATCTTCTAATATAGACATTACATTTAGTACACCAATTGATACTATATAAAAACAAAATATTAAAAATATTACAAATATTAATATATCTTTAGGTTCTGCTCTAAATTTTAATTTCATACCTATAACCTCCATAGAAATAAACTAAATTTATTATATCATAATTTTGATTAAATAAACATTATTTTGTCATTTTAAACAAAAAAGATTGCACATTTTTTGCAACCTTCTATATTTTATTATTTTTATTTGATATAGATTTTATTATACCTAATCCAATTAAAAATGCTACAAATATTATTCCTATAATTATTGCTATCATTTCATAATTTATATTAAATTTGTTTTTTGTTGATTGATTATTCTTTGGAACTTTAAATTTTATGATAATAGGTTTATTAGTATAATTATTCTTATTAATTTTCCAAGTATATATATTTTTATTAACACTATCAGCATTATTTTCTATAACATCATACCCTACAACTTTAATATTAATTTTTACATCATTTACAATTATATTATCATAATCATTTATTTGAATTAAATTACATGTAAAATTAAGTCCTGATTGTAATATATAATACTCATCATTATTATCATCTTGATAAACTTGAAGTGCTTCATAGCAATTTTTTACAATGTTACTTTTTTTATAATCATCAAATCTATAAATATAAGAATATGAAAGATTATTTTTTTCTTTTTTTACATTGTAATATTTATTTTCTTCTGTTATAGATGGTAATTTATTAAATAAATCAATATAATCATTATCAACATTTGTTAATTTTAATTCTTCACTTATTGTTTTATCTTCAATTGTTACATTATATTCGGCAGTACAACCTGTTAAAAGGACTAAAAAAGTTATTATTATTAAATATTTTATTTTTTTCATTATATCACCTATTTTAATAAAGATGCTGCATTAACAAAAACGCCAGATTTACCATATTTACTTACATTAGATGTGGTATACTTATTAAATACTGTATCTCCCCACATTTCGGATATTGTATTTCTTGATATCCATATTTTCTTACCATTAACTAAATATTGTTGTCTCCAACCTTCTGATATTAAATAAACTTTATTGCCATTAGAATCAACACTAACTTCTTCAACAATTGCTACATGGCCAAAACCTTGATATTGCCAAGAAATAACTGCAGGAGCTTCTATGTTATTTGGATCAGTTGTTTTACTAAATACAGCTCCATCCATGTTAGTTACATAAACGCCACCGTTTCCACTACGACTTTTTATGCTTTCAATTCTTCTTGTTTTTTCTTCAGCACTTAAATCTGATGAATCAATTATTTCCATTGCTCTATGGTATGCATACCATACACATTGTGCAAAAAGCTGATTTCTTTCTTGTTTAAAATATGAATCTATATCAAAAGTAAAGTAATGTCTATTTTTTAAATCATCAACTGAATTTGGAACATCTTTTGCAACATTTGTTGACGATGCTACATCTTTAGTTACCTTACCAAAAACAGCTACGCCTTCTTCAACCATTCTTTCTACTTGCCATTTTGCATATGCATTTTGATCTTCTTCATTAGTAGGTTGACAAGCTGTTTCTTTACAATAATTAGCAACTGAACAATAATTAGCAACTGTTGCAGCTCTACTTTCAGATAAATATTTTTTTATTGATGAAAAATATACACATCCTCCATTACCCCAATCACCTGGATTATACCAATTATGACCAATAAAAGCATAACTTTGTGCCATTTTTTCAACGGTTTCATACTTTGAAACATTTTTTATAAAAGCTAAAACCCCTTTATCAAATGTTTCATAGGAATGACATGCTTTATAACCACCTAAATTAACACATCCTATTCCCCAATAATTGTTATTTGAAGCGCCAGGAGAAAATCCTTCTACTCTGGCCCTTATAATAACCATTTCTGGATTAAAATTATTTTGTATAGATAAATCATAAATTTTTCCACAATGATTATAAAAGTCTCTATGACTAGATTGTTTATCACATGCCGCTATAAATTCTTCTCTAGTTAAACTTGTTTTTGTCAACGATATTTCACTATCATATTTGGATGCAGATTCAGACTGATTTATATTTCCTATATTTGAAAGACTTAACAAAACACTAGCTATCAATAAAAGAAATATTACTAATGCTAAGGTTGCAAAACCAATAATTTTAGAAATTGGCTTTGATACCATATTTGCTAATTGTGAAGATGCCTTACTTCCAGCTTCTTTTATAGCGATATTTGCTAAAATTGCAGCACCACCTGTACCAATATCAGCAGCAATTATTACTGCATCAGTGGCCAAATTACCAGCCGCATTTACGCCTGCATTTACTATCTTTTCGCTTTTATTTTCAACAGCATCTATGCCTTCTAATTCATTTCCATCAGCATCGACATTAGGACCTAAAGCAGCACTTGCAACACTTAATCCTGCATCTACATATTGAGCAACAGGTATATCCTTAGCTGCTTTTTTTAAAGATTCTTTTGTTATATTATTTCCACCATTTTTTAATGAATTTAATCTATCTTTCATGACTAAATCATTAACATTTTCAGTGTTTTGATTAGGTGTTACATTTTCCTTATTATTTACATTTTCACTATTATTTACGTTTTCATTATTTGGTTTAGTTTCTGAATTTTGACTAGAATCGTTGTTTTGATTATTAGTTGAATTATTATTTTTTATTTGTTTATAATCATTATAAAAGTCTACAAGGTCATTAACTTTATTATTTGCAAAGTCATATCCTCTCTCAAAACTACTTGAGGAATCATCCAACTCTTCATCTTTTAATTCTTCATCATTCATGCAATCACCACCAAACTTTTACTAAAAGGCACCACCACTAAATGAATCTAATTCTTGTTCAGTAGCAATTATATTAATTTGCATTCTTCTGCTACCACAAATAAATAATGCATCTCCTTGATTGTATCTTTTAATATTTTCTTTTTCATTATCATTTAAATCTATTAATCTAGATAAATCCTCAACTGCTTGTTTTTTTAGACCCATTACAAGGTAATAAGAGGCATTATCAAATATTGCTTTTCCTTGTGTTATTACTGCTGGATCACTAAAATCACTTGGTTGTTGAGTTATAATAATTGTTCCAGTATTGTATTTTCTAGCACGTCTTTGGATTTGAGCTAAGAAATCAGCTCCTAAAGTATTATTACCTGAAAGTAAAACATGTGCTTCATCAACACTAAGCACTGTATTAACTCTTCTATCTAGTGTTAATCCCCATGCGTATTTTAATATATTAAAGAACAATGCATTTTTTATATTTGAATCAGCATTCATAAGTTCTCTTATATTAAATACAATAAATGTACTTTGTGGTCTTATTGTTGTATGACCATCAAAGTAATATTTAAGTTCTTTAACAATTGGTCTTATTTTAAGTTCTAGTCTTTCCATTACATCTTTTTCATGAGTTTTTTCTGTCATAGATGCAAGTCTTCCTCTTATAGTTGCATAAACATCTTTAAATGTTGGATAGTCTTCTGATCTAAATTTTGAAAAATCTGTATCAAAATTCATTCCAAATCTTCTATATGTTTCTTGAACTATTTCACTAAACATATTAAGAACATCTTCTTCTATATTAGGATCATAATATTTCATAAAAGCTTTTATACTTTGTAATGTTCTTGTAAGAACTGTATATCCAAGACCACCTTGTATTTCATCTTCATCAGCATCTATTACTACTTCAAGTGGATTTATCATACCATATTCTCCACCTTTTCCTAAATCAATGAAGTCTCCTTTATATCTTCTTGCCATTGGTTCAAATTCACCTTCTGGGTCGATTATAACAACTTGACAATTATTTCTTATGTGAGTTCTAATCATTAATTTAGCTGCAGTACTTTTACCACTACCACTTGTACCTAAAATGATTAAGTTTGCATTATTTCTATTTGGTTCTTTTTTTATTTGATATAAGAATTGATTAAATAGAATAACACCACCTGAGAAATCTACACCTAAAAGTGTTGAAAGTCCAGGGTCTTTTATACTATCAAATATAAATGGATACATAGCAGCTATTGTAGGTGCTGGAATTGGTGTACCAATTCTATCTTCTATATCTTGTTTATCAAATATAGGTAAAATTGATTTTAAAACTTTTTCTTGTTCAAATCTAAGTGGGAATGCACGCATTTCCATTGCTTCTAAATAACTTCTTACTTGTATTTTTTTATTATTTAATTCTTCTTCACTATCTGCAGTTATCATAATATGCATTTGAAAATCAAATATTTTTGATTGATTAGCTGCAAGTTGTGATATAAATACTTCTAATGATTCATAATCTTGTCTTATTCTTTCTTGTATAGTTCTATCATTTTCTTCTTGATACCTTTGTTTTAAAGCATATATTTCTTTATTAAGCATTTTACTTATCATACTAAATGGCACTGGAATATGTTTTATTACAACTTTTATTCCAGACATACTTGTAAGTGATGATAAATATCCTGGTGAAATAATTTTAGGATAAGATATTACTGTTAAAATGGTTGCATATTTATCACTTATAATAAAGTGATTTGGTTTAAATTCTAGTCCTTTTGGAGCTATTTGTGTTTTTATATCCATTATCCAATCACCGTCCCAAATGTAGTAGTTTGTCCACCATTTAAGAAATTATCTAATATAATTCTTAAATCATCATTAGTTACTTGATGTGATGTTAATCCAGCATTTGCAAATCCATTTATAAGTTGTCTTATTCTTTTATTTATTTTATCTGTATCTTTTTCTACAAATAACAAGAAGTATTCTGTATCAACTATATTATTATTCATAAACATATTTGCTTTATTTATATCTTCCATAATCATTTTTCTTCTTATTTGATCTTGTGTAGAATTAAATAATAATTGAAGTTGTGATAGAAATAAATTTATATCAACTGGTCTATCAGCAGCAATAATCCAAAATTCATAATCTATCATATTGTAAGCATTTTTTAAGTTATCTATAATAGCATTCAATGTTCCTTGATCTAGAATAAAAATATTTCTAGGTATTATTTTTATTCCTGTAAGTTTTTTATTATTATCTAAAATGACCATACCATTAGTTATACTCTTTATTGGTACAAAATCATTTGTATATTTACTTTTTGTCGTCTTTTTCACTAGTAAAACACCAACCTTTCCAAATGAATCTCTGTCTTGATGTAAAAAACTGCCACGTTTCTATTAAAACAGTCATAACATTATGATAATTAGGAATAGGGAAAACCAAAAATCCAGTTATTATAACGGGGGCAATAGCAACTATTGCCCACACTATATTAGCTATTGGTAATATCATCATCAATATCAAGGTAATCGCTATCCCAGATCCAAATAATATTGCATCGAATTTATTAAATATTCCAAAAATCAATAATGATTTTTTAGAATTGGCAGGTATTAAAAATCTTCCATTATTCATTTATTCTATCACCCTTTATTCTTTTTTACTTTGTTGTTTTAACATATCATCTAATTCTTTATTTCTCTTAGTTAATTGTTTTCTTTCTTTAGTTTCACTTACTAATTCGTTAACTGTATCAAATACAACATCTAAGTCTGCTTTTGATAGAGCTGAACCTTGATTTTTTCTTAAATAATCAGCAGCATCTGTGTATCTTTCAAGTATCTTCTCACGTTGGATAACTAAATTGTTTATTTCACTAAGTTTAGCTCCAGAGTAAGAGTTTGGTAAGTTACCTAATCTACTTTCAAGAGTATTTAATGCACTTGTTAAATTATCAAGTCTATCCATATTTGCTTTTAATTCTTTTGCAATTTCACTTGAAGTACCTGAATCATTTTTTACATGAGCAAATGATGTTATTTTATCGTGAAGTTCGTCCTGAATACTAAAGTCTTCTCTATAAATACGTTTTAATGCAGCTTCATCAGCACCTTTTAATCCAGAACTTACAACTTTACCAACATTTAAAGTATCGGCATTATATGCATTTCTTGCTCCTCTATATGCACCTCTTGCTATTTCCCCAGCTGCACTTGCTACTGGATTTTTATAGATTTTTTCATTGTTAATTTTATCTACTTTAGTTTGTTGTTCAGCTATTTTTTCTTGATCTGCTCTCTTACTTGCCATTGCTGTTCTTCTAGCATCATTTATAGCTGCAGTTTTTGATTGAATTTCACTATCGCTTATATCTCTAATACTATTGAATTCGCCAGCTTTTGAATTATATTGTTTTCTTAAATTATCAGCTAATGCACTATTTCCACGCCCAGAAGCTGTTAAAGCATCAATTCTGCCAGATATAGAACTCATTTCATTTTTTAGATTTGATTTTCTTTGTTTTTGTTGAACAAGATTTCTTCTTTCATCTAATAATCCTCTCCATCTTTGATTATTTTCAATTCTAGAAGCTCTTGCATCATTTTTCATGTTATTTAATTTTGTATTTTCAGTATTAAATTTTTTTCTGTTTGCTGCATATGCAATTCCATGAGATATTGCAGATCCAGCAAGTCCAACACCTGCACCAGCAACTCCCATCATACCATTTGCTACTTGTCTTCCACCTAATGCTTCATTTTTAACTTTCTTTAATGGATTTATTTCAAATCCTCCATCAAATTTAATTCCTGTTAAGCTTTCTAACCATGATGGTAATTTTTTAGCAAATATTAATGCACCTAATAAGTAAAATAAACCAATCCATACCCATAATACCCATGGTATTTTTTTGAAAATATTTGAAACTTCCAAAATTTCAAGTATGTATATTATTATATCTAATGTAGCTATCCTTATAAATAATGATGCCCAAGTCTTTCCAACATCTTTAAGCCAATTGTTAAAGAATTTATGTTTTGAAGAATCAGGATCTATATAAGAAATAATAGGAATAGGTGCCATGATTTGTAAAAATCCCATTTTAATTGACCTTACAGCTATATCTAAAGCGAATGAAATTAATAACCCAGCAGCTAATATTCCAACTATAGTAGAAAGGAAAAATGAATAATTTACTTGATAAGATACATAAGCTGATGCGATATCTAATCCTCCGCTTGCTACAGCTGCAGAAACACCTGTACCCGCTGACGGAGTAACTCCTAAATAACTAGTAATTGCAAGAAGAAGTCCAGTAAGTGATCCATCTTGATTTTGAGTTGCAAATAAAACTGTTGGTTTTAAAAGTGTAGCTACAGTCGCATCTTTTTTATTTTCTACCAATGTACATAAAACGCCTTCTTGTTTTTTTGCCGTTGCTTCTTCTTCAGACATACCTTCTGTAAAAGATGAATCATATTGGTAAAAAGGTCTCATTAACATTATTGAGAAAAATGTTCCTTTATTACCTGTATACATGTATGACTCACAAGAATTATCATATTTAAATGCATATTGCCTAGTATTTTCTTCAGTTCCATCACCAGTTTCAACATTAGAACCAGTATTTCCTAAAATAAAATGTGATATAATTTCATCATTCAAAATTGCTGATTGAGCTGTTCTTAATAATTGAAATGCCCAAGGAACACCGATTAACATTATAAATACTACAATAATATTAACTATCATTTTAGAAAAGCCTGTTTTATTATCCATAAATTTATCAGGATTTACTAAATAACTTATAAATGAAAAGCTAACTTTAAATAGCATAAATATTCCTAATATAGTGTAAATTCTTGTTGTAAAGCCATTTATTGCTTCTTCACTAAATAAATCAATATTTGCTAATATACCAATTGTATTCCATATTACAGAAATAAATCCATAAATAGCTGTATCAACCATTGCAAAAAATGATCTAATTTGAACCATAATTTACCTCCTTTTTATATAAAATCACAGAATATATCTCCACTGTTCATGCCAGTATTAAATACTATTCCAGAAAGATTAACTAAAAGTTTAATAAGTGCTGGTACAAGTAAGGCTATTATACCAATTACAACTCTCATTATTACTTTTTTTTGTGCTTCTTTCATATTTTTTTCTTCACCAGAAAATAATGCTCCTAAATAATCAGTTATACCAAAAACAACTATAATTATTGGAATTGCATATCTAATAATAGAAATTGCCCATTTTATAAGTTTTCTAGTTGCACTATCTTCACTGCCAAACATTTCACATCCAGATGAATATGTTCTAGATTGTTTTTCAACATTTGCACTTCCACCTGTAGAAGTTTTTAAATTACCAGTTATATCAGCATATTCTATTAATGCTTTTTTCGATGTATTTAAATAAATTTTATTACCTTTTTTTGCTGCATAAGTTAAACAATTAAAATTTGTTTTTATATATCTTAATGCTCTAAAATCACCCATTTTATTTTTAATTGTCATTTTTTTTGAACCGTTATTTTCATGAGAATAACAACTCCATTGATATCCCCACTTATCATTGTAAAAATAACAGCTTGCCGTTGTATTATCACTAAATTCATAATTACAAGTCAAACCAGCTGATTCGTTTACTTTAGTTTTCCAATCTTCTTCATTATATTGCTTCGTTTCTTCTTGCTCTCTTACATCTTCTCTTTCATAGTCTTCATCAGTTTCTTTGGCTAAAACTTGACTTATATTACTAAACATAAATAAACTTATAAACAATATTGATACATATATAATATTTTTTTTCATTTTGCACCTCAACAATATATTTTTACACACATACATTATAACATAAAAAAAAACAATAGAAAAGATTTTTCTATTGTTTAATAAATTTTATTGATTTGAACAATTTTTATTATTTATAAAGCAATCAATACATTGTGTAGCATTTGATGCATTATTACCATTAGCATCAGCTTTTGCTAATAATCCAAATACTGCTTGAACTAAAGCAACTACTAGGAATGCTACTACTGCATAAATAAGTCTTTTAATAAGCATTTTTTGTGCTTCTTTCATTTCCTTTTCTTCATTAGCTATAACGGCTTTAGCCATATCAAGAAGACCAAAAATAATTAAAATTACTGGTATTGCCCATTTAATTACATTTACAATAGTGCTAGTAATACCTGGAACAATTGGATCTATAGCTATTCCACAATTTAATATAAACATATTTAACCCTCCTCTTAAGATTATATAGATGAATTCATCTAATAACTTAATAATACTTTATTTTTTTTATTTTGTCAACAATATTGACATTAATTTAACTTTGTAAAACCTAATTTATTTAAAAATTGGTTTAACTCTTCTATATTGTCTTTTCTTTCATCTAATGGTGGCATATTATAAAATATTTTTAATCTTGATTCACTTTCAAATTCACTTACATCTTTATTAGTTAAAAGGCTTTGATTTAATAATACTTTTTTATCTTTTATTTCTGCTAAAAGTCTTGGATTAACTACCATTAATCTATTTAATTTAACCATTGATGGTTCTAATAAATATATTATTTCGTCACATAATCCAATAGCATTTTCACTACCATTAACATCTATTAGAATTACATCTTTATCTTTATTTTTATTTACAATATTACCTATACTGCTATTAGTTGCAGAAAGAAGTTCATGATCGTTAAAAAATCTAAAATCAGATTTTTCTACTTCTATAGCAACTACTGAGTATGCTTTCTTCAATGCTTTTTTCATCATATAAGTAAATGTAGTCGCACCTGATTGTTTTGTAACATTTTTTATTCCAATTACTTTGCAACTTTTAATAGTTGGTTCAACTTCAACATATCTATCTACATAAACAGTATTTGTTTTTACTTCCTCTTTTTTTTCAGTTTGAACTGGCATATCTATCATATGAAGATGAGCAACATCTCTATATGAATTTGGACTATTATAAAGATACATAATTCCTTCTAAAGTAGTAGTAAAATTATAAATTCCTAACGAAATAAGTTGTGACATGTATTCAGGGGATACAGTGTTTGAATTTTCATCTAGTACTAATATAATTTTATTCATATCTAACGACACCGATAATTTTTGAATCGTTTTTATATCTTTATAATTCTTTAAAGCTGTTATATCTAATATCATTCTTTGAAAGAAAAAATTTCTAAAATTATTAACTAAATCGTCAACTTCAAATTCACCATTTAGTTCTTTTATTATTTCAATATTTAAACTTTGCAACATTTGTTGCTTTTTATTTGAAACAATTACATTCACACTATCACCCCTTTATTCATTAAATGAATTGAATGTTTTGGTTTCACCTTGTACTTTAAATTTAAGCGTATTATTTATAACTGGAAAATCAAACTTCATATAAGTTACTACCCTATAAAAATCAAATCCTCCATCTTTACATTGATAAATACAATAATCATAACCACTTGTATTTGAATTTAACAAAGTACAACTATGATCATTCATACTAGGGCACACATTGCCAGATTTCATATTATATCCAACTTTTTTTAAATAATCATTTACAGTTTGAGCATTAGAATCTGACCAACCTCTATTTTTTTCAATAATGTTTATAATGTAGTTTTTAATTCTATATGATTTAGAATAACTAAGTGATCCTACAAAAAAAATCATTATTATGGCAATCATAGAAGTTACCATACCTACTAAAAGGGCATTACCTGTCGCTTCTCTCATATATTATCACTCCTAATCACCTAAATAATAAATTGTTTCTGTTTTAGTTTTAACTGGAAGATTAAGTGTTTTATTAATAACTGGTATATTAAAATTAATATAAGTTACTACTTCATATCTTGTATATCTATTTGTAGCATCATATGTTTCATATACACAATAGCTATTTTTAAAACTTGAACCTTCAGTTTTAACTAAATCACTACCTTTACATCCGGCATTATTTTTTATATAACCTAAACTACTTAATTTTGTATCAATTTCTGTAATAGAAAAATTATTATATCCTTCATATTTTTCAATACTATCAGATATAGCATTATTAATTTTATACGCCTTATAATAATTTAAAGAGGTTACTAAAAAAGCAAAGGTAACCACTATAAATATGGCCATTATATTAATTGTTACTGAATATCCTACCCCTTGCTTCATTTAATTACCTCCTATTAATAATTACATTGAGTACCATCCCAAACACCACCATTTGAAGCACATTCTGCTTTATTTTGTGTATTTTTCATCATATTAGACACTATTACACTACCTATAGCTAAAACAATTCCGATTAAAACAATTGTTATAACTGTCATATTTGCCTCTCCTGCTGCTTCTTTCATTTTATCACCACCTATTTTTAAATATTAATTTAATTATTACCTGCTTTTGTACATTCTACACCATTCCAATAAGTACCAGCACTGCAATTTGTTGCATCACTTTTTGTGGCATTCTCTCCTTTATCTTTTACATTATTTACCATATTGGTTATTAAAACTCCACCTATTGCTAAAACTATCGCGATTAATATAATTGTTACTACTGTCATATTTGCTTCTCCTGCTGCTTCTTTCATCTTATCACCACCCTTATTTTGTATTATTATACATTTTTATTATATATCAATTTGTTTTTTTTATCAATAATACTGTAAAGTATTTTACACACTCATCATATTCATCATTGCGAACATTAAAAGTGCTAATATACCTCCACCTGTTGAGAATAACATAATCATTGTTTTTCTTTCCATTGCATCTAAACGTTCTTTATATTTTTCTTCACGCATTTTATTTTGCAATGTTGATACATTTTTAGCAAACATTACTAATTGTTCTTGTTTATTTTCTTGTGCTCCTAAGCTTAAACGATATAAAAGTCTCATCATACGCATTGAATCCCTAACTGGATATTCTTTAGCAAAATCCATGTAAGGATCAATACTAGAATCTCCTTCTTCAATTCTTGATATTAATTTTTTTAATCCTGGTTTAAATATATCAGGAGCAGATTCTACTGATCTAGCAAGTGCTACTGGAACAGTATAGTGTTGAATCAAAATTTCCAAACTCTTTAAATAATATGGTAACATTTGATTTATTTTAGATAAATTTGCTTTATAATAACTTTGTAATTTTATATATGGCAATTTAAATATTACTACTGCTAATATAAATGATATTAAAACATTAATAAAATTAATATTTGATTGAAATAAGAAGAATATAATTGCAAATACAAATACTAATGCAGCATTTCTAATTCTTATATTAAACAATTTTGTTACATCTAATTTTTCTTCTTTACCATACTTAACTTTTAATAAGAACTCATAATCATCTTCCATTAACATTTTAAAATATGGTTCTACATCATAAATGAATTTTTTTGAATCAATTCTTTTTGTATATAGTAATATAAATACTAAAATTATAATTATTAATAAAAATTCCATTATTCAGCCCCCACATTCTCATTATAGAATTTCTCACCATTAAGTAAGAAATAACTATTTATTATTATTATTAAGTGAAGTAATAGTTTTACAGCTATATTACTATTTAATAATTCAATATAGCTTGTTGTACTTAAAAGGAATTGTATTAACATAACCATTAAGTATAAAACTATACCAAATCTAATAAATTTTTTGTGGAAAGCTGCTCTATCTATTCTATCGCGGTATACAGCTTCAACAAGCATATCTATATCTTGACTCATGTTTTCTAAAGCATCACTTGAGTTTTTTGAACCCTCATTTGTAATTTGCAAGAATAATTGATGAGTATTTTTTACAATATAATAATCATATTTATCATTAAAGAATTTAATTGATTCATCAATTGTACCATTATCATAAGCTAAGTCTATCATTAATTTAACATCGCTTCTTACAGGATCTTCTAGTACACCTGATTCATATACACCTTCCAAAGCTTTTACAAATGATTGAGTGGTTGCAAATTCCATTATAACGTTTGTAGTATATACTTGAATTTGTTCAAATATAAATTCGCTATAAATTCTTTTGCATCTCAAGTATTTTAAATATGGAATTGCAGATACAGCAATAATAGCATATATAATAGAAACTACAATACTATAAAAATACAAATATGTTATAACTGCTGCTGCAGATGCAAAAACAGCTATTTGAATTATATATTGTTTTTTAGTAAAATCTTGTCCTAATTCTTTTACTTTTTTTTCTACTTCTTTATAAGAGTATGGAGAAACTCTATTATAAATATTTCCAGCATTTGTAGAAATATACTTATATACTTTTTCACCACTACTGCTTCTATATGCTATTACAAAAACTGCAATAAATCCAATCAATAAAAATATTATATATTCCATTTTATACCTCCTTATGCTTTATTCTGATCTTGATAGTTAAAGTTTACACCATTTGTAGGTACTTGTCTATATGCTTGACCATTATTTATGGCTTGATTATTTTGATATGTTCTATTTACTTCACTATTTTCTCTATTTATAATTCTTTGATATGGTACTTGATTATTAACTTGTCCACTAAAATTATTTTGATTTACATTTCTATTTACAGTTTGATTTATATTCGTATTATTTTGCAAATTTTGATTTTGAGCTATATTAGATTGATTATTATTTGGATTAACCATTAATTCATCAATAGTTTCTCCTTCTTTTATTATATCTTTTGGTAAAGTTACACCTTGTGCATCTAAATAGTCAATTAAATATTTTGATGGACTTTTTCTTATTACTTTTCCTGATGTTGTTTTTCTATAAATTGTATTATATTCTGCTTTATTATCTTCAGTAACATAAAATTCTGTTACTTCAGCTATTTCACGATGGAAATGCTTTGTTCTTTTATCTTGATATCCTCTTATATATACTCCAATTTGAATATATCTATAAATTGATTTCAAGAATTGGTCAATATCTTGATTTGTTTCAAGTAAGCTATACATACGATTAGGAATACTAGATGCTTTATCAGCATGTATTGTTGATAAAATATAGTGTCCTGAAGAAATTGAGTTTCTTACTGCAAGTACAGCCTCTGCACTACGAACCTCGGATAGTAAAATCCATTTAGGGTTTTGTCTCATGCAGGTTACTAATACATCGGTATAAGAAGCAATGTTGTTTGTTTTCATTGCTACTATATCACGATGAGGAAATATACGGTCTAAATGTAATTCCAAAGTATCCTCTATTGTAATTAATTTTTCATCTTCTTTTGTATGAGCTGCTAAATATTTTACGAATTCGGTTTTACCAGAACCGGTTTCTCCACATACAATTATATTACAATGCCCCTGAACGCAATAGATTAGAAAATCATGTATATCAAGTGATATATAATCATCTTTTATTAATTTGTCTTTTTCTAGTCTAATCTTAGCTGGTGTCTTACGAATTAACACAGCTATACCATTTTTAGCAATCGATTCATGAACAAAATTAAGACGTAATTCTGCTCCTTCAGCGTCCAAAAATGGATGAGCCATATTAAATGTTTTACCCATAACATTGGCACATTGAAATGCCAATTTTTCCATAAATGCATTGTTTACAGCTTCATTTTCGACCCTAAAGATACCTTTTGATAAAGTTTTAATCCAAACCTGACCATTATTGCTATAAGAAATATCTGTTATATCATCATCTTTTAAATAGCCATCCAATGGTCCAAAATCGATTTGGGAAAACATTGAATCATTCATTTATCTTATCCTTGTTTTGTTGTATCTGTTGTTTTTGTATTATCTGTAGTTGTATTTTCATCTGTTTTTTTATCTTCAATTTCATCATTTGCTACTGTATTGGCATTTATGAAGTCTTTTAATGTTTGTGAAGTAACTGTTGTTGCTCCTTCTTCTTTTACAGCTGCACCATGTGGAACTGGGAATAATACTACTGAATAGCTGCTCATATAGCTTGCTTTTCTAAGTAATATATTAATTTCTGGTTCTACACCAAATATTAAGAATGCTGGTGTTCTTGATTCATCTGTATTTTCAAATACATGTTTACCTGATGAATCTTTAACAGCAAGTACTTTTACATTTTCAAGTAATTTTCCTACCATTAATTTTCCATCTTTTCTTACAGCTTTCATGTAAATATCAATATAATTACCTGGGAAAATTGAATTTCCATATGTTGAATCCATTGTAACTGGAAAGTTATATGGAACTTGTCCTTCTTCTACATCGATAAATGCTGAATCTGGTAATTCTGATTCATTTATAACTGTATTTTTGTAAAACATACTTCCTTTAGGAATGATTGTATTATAATTGCTATATTTTCCTATAATAGCAGATTTGCTTGTTATTACATCTCCTTTTTGAAGTACTATTGGTGCTACATCTATATATGTAAGCATATCATCTGTTATTTTTGTTCTTGGTTGTATTGTTTGTGCTGCTACTGGTATTCCAGTAACTGGATTTACTTGTTTCTTAATTTGATATCTATATCCAAAAATTAAGATTAGTATTATTGCTATTACTCCTATAATAGTAACTGTATTCTTATTTTTAAAGAATTTTTGTAACGAAATCATAAAATTATTCATCTTTATCTTCCTTTCTTATTCCTTCAATTTCGTATCTATATCTAATTTTGAAAATCAAAATTTAGAACTAATATGATGTTTCTAAAATAGCATCTATTCTATTTGTTATATCAAATGTCATAATATCACCTGTAACATTTGTTTGTTCGCTTGATTTTACAAGTAAACTAACTTTAGGTGGATATTCACTTATGTCGTATATTTCAATAACATATGTGTTTGATAAACTTGCATTATTTGCATATCTTCTTACAAAGTTTTCAACAAATTTATCTGCGTTTATTCTTATATTACCTGTTTTTTGATATTCAACAGTATCTATTGAATCATACATAGCTGCTTCTGTTGTTTCTCTAAGTAAATTATAATTTTGTTGATCTGTATTAGTAACATTTTGAAAAAAGTAAATAAATAGTATCGAAATAACTCCAAAGGAGATAATCATTGCTCCCCAAAATGATTCTTTCATCTAATTACCTCCTCCGTAGCATTCATCAAATTCTCCTGAATTAGTTATACTAGCACATAAACCTTCTACTACATTTGTTCCTTTTTGTTTCAATTCTTCATGTATAAATTTACTAATACATTTAGAGCTTTTATTATCACCTGTACAATTTAATGTGAAATCAGAATAATTAGTGCTTTTATTATATTTTCTAATTTCTTTTATTATACTTGGAGTTAATGTAATTTTATATAATGGTTGCTTTTCAGTATATAATTTATATCCTTTTGCACCCCTAGCATTTAATATTTTTTTGCTTACAAGTTCAGTTGAATTCCAATTGCTTCCTGGTTTTCTACTTCTACCACCAGTATTTGAAAATCCTGTTAAACCTGTTTTTTTATTACCTGTTTTACCTGGGAATGGATCATTTAGATCAATTACTCTATAAATTATTTTTTTACCACTTGGACATACCTCTATTTGGCAAGAATGAAATATTTTATTTACTAAATCTTCTCTTCCAGCATTAAGTGCTGCCTCTATAGATCCATATCCTGTACCCTTTAATCCATTTGTAAAACATGTTGTTGGATCTTTCATATTTTCTTCTCCACCTGGACAAGAGAACTTTTTATCCTCGCAATCGTCATATGTTATTCCATCATTTACACATTTTTTCTTAAATAATTTAGCATCTTTTTTTACCCATTCACAATTATCACCATTGTCAACACAGCATGTTTCACATGGAATATTGCTTCTGCAATAAACATTTTCACAGAATGCATAATTATTATTATTTCTATTCATACAGTCTTCAATATTAACAAGTTCACCTGTTTTTTTATTTTGACATATATTTTTACAATCAGGATCTTCTTCTGTACATTTATCTATTGCTTCTGTTGTAGTTAATCCTTCTTTTATTTTGTTTTGTACGCAAGTAGTTATATTTTTCTTTTCCTTACTTGGTAAAACACAATAATATCCTGAATTATCATAGCAATATTCTTGTTGTAATTGTGAGCAAGTTTTTCCTTTTAGTTCTTCTTCAGTTAGCTCATGATAAATATCAAATTCAGATTTTGGTGAACCTTCAGGACATAAACAACTATCATTAGTTATTGCATATGAACATACATAACTATAAGCATCATCTGTTCCAAAAATATTATTGCTTCCTAAGCTAATATTGCTAAGTACTAATTTATAATCATTATTTGTATCATCATTTTTCTTTAATGATACAACTCCTTGTTTTCTATCAAATATATTTTTTAAATTATCATTGCTATTTGGTTTTGAATCAGAAGTGGCATCTGTAACTCTATTATAATATCTATTAGTGCTTCCATTTATTTTTAAATATTGTGTTCTTTCAAATGTTATTTCACCACTAACATTATTGCTGAAATTTGATGCACCACTTGTATTTGACTTATCAATTGGATCGCCATCTTTTACAAGGGATTCAGTATTTATTTTTCTGTTTGTTCCGGCTGTTAATTTAGCTCCAAATTTCATTTCATTACTTTCTATTTTGCTCTTAACAGCATTAACTAAAGTATTTGTATCGCATGAATTTCCTTTTCTTACAATTCTACAAGTAAATTTTGAAGTCATGCTCATTGTATATAAGCCATTTCTGCTTCTCATAGTAGGCCAAGCAAAATATGCACCTTCAGATGGAACCATATTTAATGATAATTTAGAAGAAATACTTCCTGGAAAATTTGTAGTTGCTGATTCTATACAATAAATATTACAATCTTCTCTTGTTGAATTCATTAATTTTCCATATTCAGTATTAGTTTTTTGCTGTTCCGTAACATCGCTACCATCACATGGAATTTCACTATATTTTTCACTATATGTACCTATGTTATTTCTATCTGAATTTCTACATACTGGATTATTTCTTTCAACAGTAGTACTATAACATTTAGGAAGATCAATTCCTTTAGTAATATCAATAATGTTATATCCACAGCCATTTCTTATACTAGCAACTTCACTCATTGATTTACCGCGACATTCATTAGCAGTAAAAGACTTAACATGAACATCATTCCAAGATGTATAAAAGAATTGTGCAATGTCATCAAAGCTATAAGAATTATTTTTATCACTAATACCTAACCCAGCTCTTTCTTTAACTGTCGTAAGATAATAAGTATTATCAGCAATATATGAAATTACAGGTTCTATTATAATTCTATAACCTTGTACTGCTTCTTTAGTTTTACTAGATGGTTCACTTTTTAAATTAAAATCTGTTCTCCAATTTGGATAAACCTTATCCAAATATCCTCTTATATTATTTACATCATTGCATGTACCAGTTTCGTTATCACATCCAAAATATCTAGCAATATTTTGGCTCAATATTTCAAATTTACGTGAATTACTATTTGTAACTCCATTCCATATGCTTTGATCAACATCAATAAACTGTACATTAAATCCTAATGTATTCTTTACAAAGTTTGTATCATTCGACCAAAAAACACCACTATATGGATTATTAGAATCTGTACCTTTCCAATTACCATTGCTATCAATATACCATACACTAACCTTAACTGTTGTATGGCGCTGATTATTTTTAGCACACCAATTAAAACTACATGAATCTCCAGGTCTTACTTTAGAACCAACAATTCCACCTTTACCATTGTAAGCATCTGCTTTAACTTGATTATTTAAAAGCATCATACTACACATAAATATAAATAATAAGGTTAGTATTTTATTTAATTTATTTGGTTTCATATATACCTCCTATACTAAATCATCTTTTTTATTTTTAAAGTATATAATTGTACATAAAGTAATTATTATTAAAGGTAATATTATATAATAATAATTAACATATACTTTCATAAGTATCTCACTTATTCCATCAAATATTCCTTTTACTTCTTTTTTATTTTCTTTTGTATCTTGAATAGTTTTTCTATACTCTGTTACTTTTTTATACCATATATCATATGAAACATTATTATTAATCCATTTATTGCAATAAGAATAATCTTCTATACCCTGACATAATGAATTATTATAATAATTATTATAAACAGGAAGTTTTATAACTTTTGTTGTTAAAACATCATTAATACATTTATTATCTTTAGCATATATATAAAATCTATAAGTATTTGAATATCTATCATTAAATGTTACTTCGCCATCAACATTATAATTTCTATTGTTATAATCATCTTTTAAAACAATATCTTTTTTTAAGTTGTTGAATGTTATAGAAAATTTTTTAGTATTTTCATTATATTCATAACTATAATTTACATTTTTAGCTAAATTTTGTAGTCTTATTATTTCTTTATCACTACATTCTGCATTTACCTTATAAGGCAAAAAGAAAGTTAAGAACAACATAATAGAAAACCAAAATAATTTCTTCACTATATCACTCTCCAGCCTTCCTATTCTCATCAACAATTATAACATAATATTTTGTCAAATAAAACAATT
The DNA here is from genome assembly GCA_934130005.1 of uncultured Bacilli bacterium. Taxonomy (GTDB): domain Bacteria; phylum Bacillota_I; class Bacilli_A; order RF39; family UBA660; genus OMSK01. The sequence goes on along the minus strand of CAKOXD010000007.1, from coordinate 37,376 downwards.
TTTTAAAAAAATAGGTTAAAAACCTATTTTAAGACATATTCATATTCTGTATTTCTAACTTTTAATATTAATGATATTTGTGTAGCATCTTTAATATCATCATATATTTCAAAATAATAAACACCTTTTTTATTACTCTTACTTGGAATAACTTCTCTTATTTTTGTATTCATTACTTTTTCTTCATTATTCACTACATACTTTATTTTTCCATAATATTCTATAAAATCTGATAAATCGTTTATGTTTTTTATTTTTACTTCATTAAAATCTATATCTGATTCTATTTTAAGTATTGTTTTATTATGATTGTCTATATATAAAGGATATATATATTCATATGATTCATAACAATTTGTATTTGTTTCACAAAAATTATATGTAGCTTTAATTTTATTATTTATTTCATAGTTAGATATTTTAAATTTAATACCTTTATATAATTCATCATTTAGTTTTATATAGTCATTTAATTTTGCTTTTATTTTATTCGTTTTAAAATCAGTATTTTTTAATCTTACCTTATATTCTTTATTATTGCTATCTTTATATATTAAATACATTTTTTTATTTTTATATTCTTTAGGTATTTCAAATGTAACTAAATATTCTTCATAATCATTAGTTAAATTTTGTTTTATATACGTTTCACCAAAATCAAGTAAATTATTTTTATATTTAAAAGTTGGTTTATATGTTGTTTTACCAATATGTAATTGAATACTTGAAATACCAAAGCTATTTTTTGCACTCATTTTACTTTTAATATTTAGTTTTGTAACTACTAAATAATTATTAGTTATTTTATTATCTTTGTAATCTGTATTTATTAAATAACTATCAGTAATATTATAACTATAATTTATAGTATTTATGTATTGCCCTTTTCTATAAGTTTTATTAAATACTTCAAAATTTAAAAACAACATTATTCCTATAATAATTAGTATAGCGACAAAAATCATATTAACTAAAAATTTATTTTCATGATAAGTATATTTTATATTTCTTATATTTTTTCTTATATTTCTTTTTATTTTATTTTTGTCTATATTTAAATCAAATTCAAATTCTTCATTATCTTTTTCAGTAATATCTAATTTTAAATCTTCACCAAAATTAAATTTTTTTATATCAAACCCTATTCCTCTAACAAAGAGAATTATAGAGCTTAATGTTTGTGACATAAAACATATAAGAGTAAAATCGCTTGCTAATTTAATTGTTCTTACATCTAACGCACTTAATTCTAGTTTTTGAATAGTAGTACTATCATATACATATATTATACCAACTAATATATAAATTGCTAAATTTATAATATAAAAAACTACAGGTTTATCTTTCATTTTCATAATAAATAATATAAGCAATGTACCAGCGATCATTACAATTACTAGAAAAGTCATTAATCCATTAAAGTATTCACTTGCAGTACCACTTGCTACTAAAGTATCTGTTGATTTTAAATAGCTATTTAAAAATCCTAAAATAGCATTCGTTTTTATAAGTAAATAAATACTAGTAATTGCAAGCAAAATATGAATGATTCTAAAATTTTTAATAAGAAATTTATAAGGTTTTCTAAGTATCACAATATCCCTCCTATTTTATATATAGTATATCTCAAAATAGTAAAAAAAAAAAGTAATTTTTAAAAAAAAGAAAAAAAGGCTTTAAGCCTAAAATCTTCCAACTATAAATGTACATTTATCACTGGTATTTGAAAATGTAGCTGTTAAATATCCACCATCTTTATTAACCCAAGTATATTTATTACTTATTGAACTTATTTCAACTAAAGTACCATCTACTCCTCCAACTTTTTCTTTAAATTCTTCATATGATACTTTTTCTCCATTTTTTAAAGCAGTTTTTATTTCATTATATTTTGAAAAATCAACTTTATTATTTTTTAAAGTGTTTTTATCATAAGTAGCCTCTATATTTGCTTTATTACTAGAATAATATGTAGCTGTTACTTCATCAGTATCTGAAATCTTCCAAGTATATTTATTATATTTTTCATCAGTTAAAATTCCGTCTATTCCAATTACTTTATTAATTTCTTCTACAGTACTTTTTGTATTTAATTTTTTTATACAATCAATAGCACTACAATTACCATTTATTTTATTTTGAACTGTTTTATTTTCTTTTTTATTTGTTTTATCACAACCAACACTTAATGTTAAAAATAATGTTCCAACTAATACTAATATAACTTTCTTTTTCATAATTCCCTCCAACTAAAGTATACACTAATAATATTAAAACAACAACATAAAAAAAACATTTATTTAAAAATGTTTTAATTTATAATATTTTTTATATCTTCTAAAATTTGTTCTTTTGTTAATCTATTTTCTTTTAAAACTTCATTTACATCATATCTATCATAAAATGTTTTTTTCAATCCATAATTTTTTACTTTTATATTGGTATCACTATAATAATTAGAAATTTTATATCCAAATCCACCTTCTAATATTCCATCTTCTAATGTTATTACTAAACTATGATTTTTCTTTAAATTATTTAACATATCTTTATCAATACCAGTTATAAATCTAGGATTAATTAGTGTTGAATCTATATTAAGTTTTTCTTTTATATAACTTGCTACTTCTTCTCCTAATTGAAAGAAATCACCTAAAGCTATTATAGCAATATCATTACCATTTTTTTCTATTTTATATTTATTGATATTACTATAATCTTTATCTATTTTTGAATTACTTGATATAACACCATTACATGGAATACGAATTGCAACACTATAATTATTTTGTTCAATAGACCAATCTAACATAGCTAAATATTCCTCTTTATTAGTAGGAGCTAAATATACTAAATTAGGAATATTAGACATCATAGCTATATCAAATATGCCTAAATGAGTAACATCATTCATTCCATATATAGAAGCAGTATTAACTAAAAGCGTTGCAGGACTATTATTTATACATAAATCCTGTGATATTTGATCATAAGTTCTTTGCATAAAACTAGAATGAGTTGCAAATATAGGTTTTCCACCAGCAGTAGCAATACCAGATGCAAGAGCAACGCCATGTTCTTCAGCTATTCCAACATCTATAAATTGATTTTTGGCTATTTTCCTTAAATCTTTTGTAAAGCCAATACTTGTTGGTACTCCAGCTACAATTGCAACAACAGTTTTATCATTTTTCATTTTATTTAAAAGAAAATTAGCAGTAATATTTTCATAAGTTTCATGGTTTTGCACAAATTTTGATTTACCAGTTTTTATATCAAATGGCATAGTCCAGTGATATGCTTCCTTATTTATAGTAGCAGGTTCATATCCTTTTCCTTTTTCTGTTACTATATGTACAACAATAGGTTTTGTTATATCTTTTACTTTTGAAAAAGCATTTATAAGACTTTCTATATCATTACCATCTTCTACATATAAATAATCAAGTCCCATTGCTTTAAATAAATTACATTCACACATACCATTAGACTCTCTTAATTGTTTTAAATTCTTATATAGTCCACCATGATTTTCAGCAATTGACATTCCATTATCGTTAACAACAATTATAAAATTACTATTTTGATCCCCAGAAAAATCTAATCCTTCTAAAGCTTCTCCACCAGATAAAGCACCATCACCTATTATAGCAATTACATTATATTTATCACCTTTTAAATCTCTTGCTTTCATAAGACCAGATGCTAAACTAATAGATGTAGAGGTATGTCCAACATTAAATAAGTCATGTACACTTTCTTTTGGATTAGTATAACCAGTAACATCATCATAATTTTCTTCATTTATAAAAGCTTTTTTTCTACCTGTTAAAATTTTATGAACATAACTTTGATGGGATACATCAAAAACAAATTTATCAACAGGAGAATTAAATACATAATGAAGAGCTATAGTAGCTTCTACCATACCAAAGTTAGGACCAAAATGTCCTCTATGAATACTTAATTTTTTTAATAAAACTTCTCTTATTTCCTGAGCTAATTTTTTTAGTTCATCTATATTTAATTTTTTTAAATCATCTATTTCATTTAGTTTTTCTAAATACATAAGTTCCTCCTATAAACTTTTTATCCATTTATAAATATCATTTTCATTTGTAATTAATTTAGGATGATTATAATCACTATTAAATACTATATTCATTTCATTTGTTACATTAGAATTTTTACATAATTCTTTTATTTCATTAAAAGTACTACCTAACCATCCAGCATTTGTAGCAAAAGGAATAATAGTTTTACCTGATAAATCGTACTGACTTAAAAACATTCTAATTGAAGGTGTTATTGTATACCACCATACAGGTGTTCCTAAAATTATTTCATCATAATCATCTAAATTAATATTTATTTTTTCTATATCAACAACTGGCTTTTCTATTTCATTTTTTTCATATTTATCAACTAATTCTTGATATCCTAATTCTTCTTCATTTTTTGTTTTAATACATAAAGTGTCACAATTTAATTCTTTTTTTATCATATCAGTAATCATTTTAGTATGATTTGTATATGAATAATATATTACAATTTTTTTCATTTTTTTACTTTCCTAACTTTTCATATTCACTATCAGATACTGGTTCTAACCATTCTGTTTTAGTATCAACACCTGGTACTTCTATTGCTATATGACTAAACCAAGAATCTTTTTTTGCTCCATGAAAATGTTTAACATTAGCAGGAATTGTAACAACCATACCAGGTTTTAAAGAAATAGGATTTTTTCCATATTCTTGATACCAACCAAAACCTGCTACACAAATTAAAATTTGTCCTCCACCACTTTTAGCATGATGTATATGCCAATTATTGCGGCAAGAAGGAGAAAAAGTAACATTTGCTAAAAATACCGATTCATCATTACTTGTTAATGGATTCAAATAACTTTTACCAATAAAGTATTTAGCAAATTCTTCATTTTCTTTACCTATTCCAAAAATATTTTGTTTTTCAAATTCTTCTTTGTTCATAAATATACCTCCTAATAATTATATATTTCTTTAGCTAGGTTAAATACTGCCCATGCTTTAGGCCAACCTACATAAAAAGCAACATGTGTTATAATACCAACTATTTCTTCCTTTGTAACACCATTCTTTTTAGCGTTTTCTAGATGATATTTTAATGAACTATCAGTAATTCCTGAAGACATTAAAGCAACAACTGTAATAATGCATCTTGTTTTTAAATCAATTGATTCATCATTCCAGTTTTCACCAAATAAAATGTCATCATTATAATGTGCAAATAAAGGAGCAAATTCACCTAATTTATCTCTTCCAGCAGTTTGTTTTATCATTTTATACACCATCCTTTTAACATTTCTTTTGAATCACTTGCATTACTTCCATATATTGCAAGTCCATCTTTTATTAAAGCATTATTACATATTCTTTTTATATCACTTATAACACTTCCAAGTCCAGAACCTTCATGTGTTGTAAAAGGCATAACAATTTTAGAAGAAAAATCTAATTTTTCTAAAACAGTTAATAAAGGAGTAGGATAATGTCCATACCAAATAGGTCCACCAATATAGATAACATCGTAATCATTTATATCATCTAATTCATTTTTAACTTTTGGTCTTATATTATTTTCTATTTCTTTCTTAGCTACATTACAACATTCATGATAATTATAAGGATATTCGATAATTGGTTCTACTTTAAATAAAGAAGCACCTGTTATTTCTTTGATATAATTTGCAACTTTCTCTGTATTTCCTATTTCTATATTTCTTATTCCATCACTTGTATAATTTTCTCCATTTCTTGAAAAATAAATTACTAATTGTTTCATATTTCTGTAAAATCCTTTCTCTTATTATTTATAATATCTTCATAAATTTCTATTTTATAATTAAGTCTCGATAAAGTTTCATTTATTTGTTTTTGTTTTTCTTGTAATTTTAATCTTTGTTCCTCAAGGAGTTTCTTTCTTTCAAAAACAGTTTCTTTACCAATTTCTAATAGTTTCATATATTTTATTAATATTTCTATTTCTACTCCTGCACTTCTCATACATTTAATAAATTCTATTTTTTTTAATGTTTTTTCATCATAATTTCTTATTCCACTACTATTTTTAGGAACTTTATTTAATAATCCTATTTTTTCATAATATCTTAATGTATCATTACTTAAATTATATTTTTTTCCTACTTCTCCTATTGTCATATCCTACCTCCTACATATTTATATCACTTAGAGTTAGCTCTAAGTCAATACCTAAATAAAAAAACAATATAAATTGTTTTATTTAAATTTTACATAGTTAAAGCCTAATCTTTTATATATTGTTGATGCTCTTTCTAAATCAAATATTCTAGCAAATATTAAATTATAAAATTCATCTAATAATATAATAGAACATAAAGTAATACTTATTATTAAAAATAATTTTTTATTCATTTTTTTTGCTATAGAAAAAATCATTGGAACTATTATATATATAAGCAATAAACTAGATAATCCAAAGAATAGTACGCTTCTTAAACATACAAAACCATTAATATTTCCAAAATTTAATATTTCAGAATTATAATCCCAGCACCTAAATCCATTACCTATAGTATACATTAAATATCCTGATATATATTCTAAAATACCACATGTTACAAAACTAATTAAAAATACTTTTAAAGGATTTTTTCTATGTTTATATGTTAAGAAATATATAAACATAGATCCAGTTGCATATATATTAATCCAAGGTAAAAAGTTTCCACCACGCCAATAAATTTTTTCCATTCCAAAATTAAAATAATAAAAGATAACCTCATAAACAAATCCAAATATTCCAGATATTACTATTAAAAGACATATTATTCCTAACATTGTTGATTTATCAAAAGAATGATTTTTATTTAAATATTCACTATAACTTTTTTTCATACACCATACTCCTTATTTCAATTTTAATATTGTATATTATTTTAAACAATAAATTTTTTTGAAAATTTTATATAAATTACTAAGTATACAATCGATACTAAAAAACCAGCTATTACATCACTTGTATAATGTACACCTAAATATATTCTACTAATACCAATCATAACAATTAATACACCTAAAATTATAATTAATGAATATTTTAAAAATTTATTTTTTATATGTTTATAAATTAGATAAATTAAATATCCATAAAAAGCCATACTTACCATTGAGTGACCTGATGGGAAACTATATCCTTTTTCATCTATTATTCTATATGTAATTGGTCTTGGTCTTTGAACTATAAATTTAAGTAATTGATTTAATACTGTTATAAAAACAACATTTAAAAATATTGATAAACATATTTTTTTATTCTTTATAAATATAAATAATATTACTATTATAATTGTTATTATAATTGCTCCACCAAAATTTGTTATTATTTTAGCTATCGGTGTCATAAAATCAGATATAAGTGTTTTAGATATTATCTTATATCCTATAATATCACCTTTCATAATATCCTTTGTAACTACATCCTCTAAAATTGCTATAAAAGCAATTAAGCAAAAGAACACTAATAACAAATATTTATTCTTTTTTACAAATTTTATTATTTTTTCCATATAATCACCTACTACTATTTTTTTCATGATTTAAAAGTGCTATTTTATTTTTAATTCCTCCACCATAGCCGACCATTTTATTATTAACACCAATTACTCTATGACAAGGAATAATTATACAAATACAGTTTGATCCAACGGCATTTCCTACTGCTTGACTAGACATTTTTTTAATATTTCTTTTTTCAGCAATTTTTTTTGCTATATCCCTATAACATATTGTTTTTCCATATGGTATATCGTTCATTATATCTGTAACTTGCATTCTAAATGGAGTTAAATTTTTTATTTTATATTTAGGAGTAAAATCTGGATTTTTACCACTAAAATAAATATCTAACCATCTTGTTGTTTCTTCAAAAATAGGTAGATTTTTTTCTATGCAATCTACAGTATTTTTATTGGAATCTTTTGAACCAACAAACCATAATCCAGTTAAATACTCTGAATCACTATTCATTAAAATGTCATCAAACCCCTCTGGAGTTTTATACAACCATTTATAAATCATTTTATTACTCCCATACTATTTTCTAAAATATTATATCATATAGTTTTATTAATTAAAAGTGTAGACAAACCCCTAGATTTTTTCTAGAGGTTTTCTTATGAATAAAATTTTTATGATATTTTTTAATATTTTTATAAAATTTTGTATATTTGGTGATAATGTAAGGGGTTTCTTTCCTACATTATCATTTTTTATTGCTATATTTTTCATGTTTTGAGCAGCACAAATAAGCCATGTATAGTGTTGATTTTTTTTTACACCTTTATACATAGCGTATCTATATCCATGATTTTGTTTTGAATCCGCAAAACTTCTTTCTACATGTTCTTTTCTTTTTTGATAAAGTTCTTTTCCTTCTTTTGAAAGTCTATTATCTCTAAATAATTCATTCCATTCTTCGTGTATATGTCTTCTTACTAATTTTGTTTTATCTAAACTTATATATGTTTTATATCCGTTTTTATCTATTAATCCTTTATATTCTAATACTTCTCCTGTTTCTTTTTCATAATATATATCTAATTCTTTAACGTAATTAAATTTGCTTTTTTCTTTTCTTGACTCTGGTGTACCATATCTTCTATATCCAAACACCCCAAATATATTATTATCTATAAAATATTTTTTTATATCTAATGTTAAATACCCTGAGTCAACTGCATATTTTTTTATATTAAATCCAAACTTATTTTTTATATATTTTGCTCGTTCTATAAATGGTCCCGAGTCATGAACGTTTCCTTTTGTTATATATGCATCTACTATAATGTTACATTTATCATCTACTGTTCTGTGATCTAAGTACATAAATCCTTTTTCTTTATTATCTCTATGATAATATCCACTTTCTTTATCTGTTATACTAACTTTAATATGTTTTTCTTCGATTTCATCTTTATACTCAAATGGTTTTCTTCCTTGCTTTTTTCTTTCTTCATTTATTTCTTCTTCTAACCATTTTCTTCGTTCTTTAATAACTTTAATAATTTCATCATCATACTTATTTTTATTAGCATTTGCTTTTTTATGTGTTGAATCTGTATAAAACGTAGTTCCATCTACTAAGTTATATTTTATTGCTTGATTTACTATTTCTACGAATATTTCTTCAAATATATCTGAATTCTTAAATCTTCTTTCATAATTTTTACTGAAAGTTGAAAAATGTGGTGTATCTTTACCAAATGGTATTCCTAAAAACCATCTATATTCAGCATCTACTTTTATTTTCTTACATGTTTGTCTCATTGATTTTATTCCATCCAATGCTTGTATAAATATAATTTTAAATAATACAACTGGGTCAATACTTGGCCTTCCATTATTTTCACAATATAAATCTTTTACTTTATTATAAATAAAAGTGAAATCTATATATTTGTCTATTTTTCGAAACAAACTATCTTGAGGGACAATTTCTTCCATTGTAGTCATTAAGATTTCACTTTGAATATTTTTATTTATTGTTATCATTTTTACATCAACTCATTTCTATTCTAACCATTTTAATTATATCATTTTTGCATAATAAAAGCGAGAAGTTGAATATTTCTTTTGGTTAAAATAGAAATTTTTTCTCGCAATTTAATTTTATCATATTTTTTTCTAAAAGAAAAGAGTATTGATCTTTGTCAACACTCTGAGGATATATCTATATAGATATATCCTTAATAATTATTTAGAACATTCACATTTGTTATCGTTATTTTGGCAACCGCATGTACAATTTTCATCACAAGTACAATTACCTTCTTCACAACCACATGTACATTTTTCATCGCAAGTACAATTACCTTCTTCACAACCACATGTACATTTTTCATCGCAAATACATTCTTTACCATCGTTGCAACCACATGTACATTTTTCATCACACATTTTCTTTTCTTCCATATTTACACCTCCTAATCATTAAATCTTTTAAATAAACTTGTTAATTCATCTATTATTTCTTCATTTTTTATATCATTAGAAATACATCGATAAATATGGTTTTCAAACATGAGATTTGCTAAGCTTTTTAAAGATTTTTCTGCAGCTACTACTTGAATTAATATATCATTACAATATTTATCGCTTTCTATCATTTTCTTTATTCCATCAAGTTGACCATTAATTCTATTAATTCTACTTAAAAGTTGTTTTTTCTCTTCATCACTTCGTTTTGTTTTTTTTAAGCATTCACTCATTTTCTCACCACCGATTAAATTATATATAATTAACATTAAAAAGTAAATAAGGGGGTATATTATTTACTTTTACTTAGTTTATTTCTTACTACAAAAAGAAATATTGGTCTTAACAAACCTAATGATAAAATATTAAATATAGTAAATATATCACCATATTTATCATTAGATTTTATATATATATTATGTGCAATAAAAATATCTAATATTAAAATAGTTATTGCAATAATCATTAAAATAATATATAAAATTACTTTTTCTTCTTGGTAAATATAGAGATAAGGGCTTAAAAAAAACAATATAAATGTCAATCCTCCAGATATTCCACCCATTATTTTATTTCCTGATATTTTACCTAATATATACTTATTATAAAAAGGAATCCAAGATGTAATATTATTTTTATATCCTAAACTTTTACTCATACACATAACTGAAATACTTTCAAATATGTAATTTATTAAGGTAGATAATATAAAAATTACAAATAAAATTAGATATATAAAAAATAAAAAAAGAATTAAAACTACTACACTTACTCCAGCCATGAAATTCACTCCCTTAATTAATTTAATTTTTATTTTCTTAACAAATTATTCATAAATTTTTTTTAATTTCAATTCCTACTAATTCATTATTATAAGAAATTTTAACCATATACATAGTATTTATTAAAGCTTTTTTTACTTGTTCTATTGAGTATGTTTTCCATCCTACCGATTCAACCATCTCTATAAATTCTTCTACAGTAATTGTATTTTCTATTTTGTATTCCATAATATCAATCTACTTTCAATTTACTATTTTTAACACTTTAAATAAACAATTTATTAACAAATTTATCTTCTAATATTTTTTTTGTAATATAGAAACACATTCAACATGATACGTATTTGAAAACATATCAAAAGGTGTTATTTCTTTTACTTCATAATAATTTTTTAATATTTCTAAATCTCTAGCTAAAGTAATAGGATCACAAGATACATAAACAATTTTTTTAGCTTTTAAATTTATTAAATAATCAATAGTCTTTTTATCAAGTCCACTTCTAGGTGGATCTACTATAACGCTATCAAATTTATCTTTAAATTTAGAAACAAAAGAAGTTGATAAACATTCAAAAGAAATATTATCTACATTATTTATTTTTTTATTATAATTAGCGTCCTCTACTGCATATTTATTTATTTCAATTCCTTTTACACTTTTAGCAAAACGACTTACAAATATTCCAATTGTTCCAGCACCACAATATAAATCTAGAACATTATCACATTTTGATGGATTTAAATATTCTAATACTTTACTATACAAAAGAGTTGCTAAAGATGTATTAACTTGAAAAAATGAATCAGGAGATATTTTATATAAATAATCACCTATTTTATCAACTATAAAACCATCACCATATATAGTTTTATATTCTTTATTTTGGTAAATAATAATATTATCAACATCATTTTTTAATTTTAAAAAAGAAGAAAAATCTCTATCTTTTGATAATTTAAAAATAACCATTGAATTATTATTGTAATTAGATACTCTAATTATAACTTCGATAACATTATCTAAATTAATATTTTTTACTTTACATAATATTTCATTAATTTTAGGTAAAGAAATAAAACAATTATCAATAGGAACTATATTATAGCTTTCTTTTTCATAAAAACCTATTTTATTATCAACATGAAAAGTTACTTTATTTCTATAATTTTTATTATTATTACCTACAATTGGTTTAACAATATCAGAATTTAAATTTGTAAATTTATCTATAATTTGTCTAATTTTATTTTCCTTGTAAACTAATTGATTAAAATAAGAAATATGCATAATATCACAACCGCCGCAATTCAAATAAAAAGGACAAATTGGATTAACCCTATCTTTTGATAAACTATAATATTTTATTACCTTACCAATTAAAAACTTTTTATTTTCTTTTATTATTTCTACTTCAACATCTTCTAAAGGTAAAGCATTATAAACAAAAATTGTTTTTCCATTTATCTTCCCTATTCCTCTACCTTGATGATCCATTCTATCAATTATAATTCTCATAGTATTCACCTAATTAATTATACCAAAAATAACAATTAATGTCATATAATTTGGCAATTTGGAAATAATAAAAGTGCGAGGGATATTATGAAGATAAGTAAAAATATAGAAGAAAATATAAAAAATATAAAAAATAGTTATGGAAATACAAATGACTTAGTAACTAGAACTATTGACATAAAAAATAAAAAAATTGCTTATCTATTCTTACAAAGTGTAAGTAGTGATGATAAAATAAGTGATTTTTTAATGCAAAGTATTGTAAGTAAAAAAGAAAATACTAATATTTTTAGTAATACATTTAAAAAATTAGAAAACAGTATATATAATAGTAATTTATCAAAAGAAAAAAATTATCAAAATATACTATATAAATTATCATCAGGATTTACTATTATATTTATTGAAGGATTTAATGAAGCTATAACAATTGAAACAAAAAAAGATTTAAATAGATCTATTACAGAATCATCAAGTGAATCAATTATAAGAGGTCCAAAAGATAGCTTTACAGAAAATCATGAAAGTAATATTGGCTTAATTAGAAAAAGAATTAAAGATGAAAAATTATGGTTTAAAGATTTAAAAGTCGGAAGAAGAACAAAAACAAAAGTCTCGATAGCATATATACAAGATATAGCAAATTTAAATAATGTTAAAAAAATAGAAGAAAAAATAAAAAAAATAGATATTGACGGAATACTTGATAGTGGATATATAAGAGAATTTCTAACATACGACAAAAATAATGCCTTTCCTCAAATGATAAGTACAGAAAGACCAGACTTAGTTAGTGGGGCATTACTAGAAGGAAAAATAGTTATTTTAGTTGAAAATAGTCCTTATGCTTTAATAATACCTGGATTATTAATAGATTTTATTCATAATCCAGAAGATTATTATCAAAAACCACTTAATATAACATTAACAAGATTAATCAGATTATTAAGTCTTATATTAACTTTAATAACACCTGGTTTTTATATAGCTGTTACAACATGGAATCAAGAAGTAATTCCGAATGAATTATTAATATCACTATCAATTCAAAAAGATGGAGTACCATTTCCAACAACATTAGAACTTGTACTTATGATAGTAATCTTTGAGATATTAAGAGAAGCTGATATAAGAATGCCAAATTCAACAGGAGCATCAATAAGTATAGTAGGCGCATTAATATTAGGAGAAGCAGCAGTAAGTGCTGGTATAGTATCACCTATAATTATAATAGTAGTAGCATTCACATCTATTTCTGGACTTATATATACGGATGTTGATTTTATAAACGGAATTAGATGGTGGAGACTCATATTTATAGTATTTGCTACACTACTTGGATTTATCGGATTTATAATTGCACTTTTAATATTTATTATTAAAATATGTAGTATGGAATTTCTAGAAACACCATACTTAACACCACTTACACCACTATATCCTAAAATGTTAAAAGATACATTTATTAGAACATCAAGGGTAAAAGAAAAGAAAAGAGCATCATACTTAACTAAAAATATAACAAGAATGGGTGATTACAAATGAAAAAAATAATTCTTTTAATTCCAATAATTTTTATTTTTTGTGGTTGCACAGATTATAAAGAATTAAATAACATTGCAATTGTAACTGGTCTTGCTATAGACTTAGAAGGAGATGATTATAAAGTAAGTACTTTAATATCAAATTCTAAAAAAGCAAATGAAAGTGCTAAAGAAGGAGATGCTGGAACCGTATTATATGATGGAAAAGGTGAAAGTATATCAATGGCATTTAAAAAGATAGATAATAGAATACCAAAACAGATATACTTAGGACACTTAGCAGTTGTAATAGTATCAGAAAAAGTTGCAAAAAAAGGATTAGATGATATAAGTGATTACCTATTTAGGAGTCCAGAAACAACAAAAAGATTTTATCTTATAATGACAAGAGAAGATGAAAAAGCTAGTGATGTATTAAAAATAATATCACCATTAGAATCATTTCAATCAAATAATATTAAATTAAATATTGAAACAGCAAATAATAAAAGCTCTATATCAGATAATATGACGTATAGTAGATTTATTGAATCATATTTAAAAAAAGGAGAAGAACCATATCTTCCAACAATAAAAATATATGGAGATCCAGAAAAAGGAAGCAGCACAAAATCCTTAGAATCAGTAGAATTAAAATCATTTGTAGGACTTAAAGGATTAGCACTATTTAAAGGATCAAAGTTTTTAGATTATGCTAGTGATAATGAAAGTAGAGGAATTAATATAGCAAACGGTAGTACAAATGAAATGATAGTTGAAACAAAATGTAATGATGGATATGCAGTAACAGCAATATCCAGTTTAAAAGTTAAAAAGAAAGTTAAATTTAAAAACAACAAACCAGTTATATATTTAAATATTAAAGCACAAGGTGACTTACAAGAAGTGACTTGTAAAATAAATTTATATGATGAAAAAAATATAAAAAAAATTAAAGATAAAACAGAAAATAAAATGGTGTATTTAGTAGAAAAAGGAATAAAAAAAGCAAAAGATAATGAAACAGATATTTTTGGTTTTGGAAATTTAATATATAAAAAAAATCCTAAATATTTTAATTCTATTGATGATTGGGATAAAGAATTTAGTAACTTAGATATTAAAATAAATGTAGATGTTAGTATTAAAAATAAAGGATCAATAAAACAATCAATAAAGGTGGCTAAATATGAAGAAAGTTAATGAAATCTCCTGTTTTGAATATGGTATATTAATTTATTTTATAATTCGTTCTCTGTCACTTGGTATATCCATCAATTCTTATATTCATATTGGAGGTGTTGATGGATATTTATCACCTATCATAGGAATGATTATAGGTATAATACCATTATATATTTTTTTAAAAATATTCAATTATAAAGAAGAATTAAACATATATGAAAAAATAGATTATCTCTTTGGAAAAAAAATAGAATCAATAATAAATATTATATTATCGTTATTTATTTTCTTCTTAATTTTAATAGTTTTTTTCGATTTAATTAATTTTATAAGTTCACAATATTTATTCAGAACATCTACTTTATATGTTGCTATATTATTTGGAATATGTTTTATATATACATGTACAAAAAAAATAAATGTTTTAGTAAGAGCAGCTAATTTATTATTTTATATTTCAGTTATAATATTTTTAATATGTGTAACGGGATTACTCGGAAATATTAGAATTGATAATATTAAACCTTTTTTAGAACATGGTATAAAACCACCTTTAATTAGTGGAATATCTCATGTTGCATATACAATTTTACCGTTATTTATATTATTAATGATACCTAAAAAAAGAATAAAAAATAGTAATAATATTAATAAATTTATAATTATTTTTTACTTAATAGCAAATATTGGAAAATTTACTACAACATTTTATACAATATCATCATTTGGAATTGATCTAGCTAAATTATATGAATTTCCAGATTTTGTATTACTTAGAAGAATTTCAACAACAGGATTTTTTCAAAGATTTGAAAGTATACTTGCAATTCAATGGATATTTGATTTATATATGATAATAAGTATGTGCTTTTTCTACTTAAAATTTGCATATAAACATATGGTAAATAATAAATATGATAATAAATTTATCACTATAGCTATCCTCATATCATGTGTAATATGTAGTAATTTTCTATTTAAAAGTAATACATCAGCTGATACATTCATATTATATTATCTTCCATTTATATTAGGAATATTTTTATTTTTAATACCATTAATTATTTTTATAAGAATTAAAAAAACTACTTAATTAAGTAGTAAATTCCAAAAATTATTAATCCTGTTAATACTAATAATCCTATAAAAAGTAAAATTTTTAACAATATTTTCTTTGATTTTCTTTTTGTTACAACACCATTGGCCTCTTCAAAATCATCTTTAGAAAAATTAAGACTTGATGTGTAAAAGGAATTATCTATTTCGATAGGTGATTCTTTTTTTCTTTCTTCATATCTTTTTGCTTGTTCAAGTAACTTTTTTACAGAATTATCTTCACCTATTGATTTAGTTTCATCTAAATTTAACATATTTAAACCTAATTCTTTATCATCCATTTGATTTAACATACTAGTACTAGTTATAGTATTAATTAACTCTTTTAATTCATCATCATCATAATCTTTATAATTTTTTTTCTTATCTTCACCTAATTCTAAATTTTTTAATATATTATAACTTGTATTATCTAAACTTCTATAAGAATTATCTATATTTTTTTTATCTTTTGCTTTATTTAATACATCTCTTATATCATAACTTTTTTGTTCTTTTTTTTCAAATTCATGACTAATTTCAGTATCAACATAATCCTCTTTTTTATTAGTAATTTGCCTATATTGTTTTTCTCTTTTATAGTTTTCACGATTTTTAATAGTATTTTTTATTTTAGTGATATCAACTTCATTATTTTTATCTATAGTAGCAATTCCCTCAATATTAGAATATTCTCCATAATCATATATACTATGATATAAATCTTTATTTTTTTGACTTCTTTGTTTTACTTCACTACTATTTTTATAATATTTTTCCATTCTGCTTACCATACTATCACCTATAAATAATAATATCATATTTTAAAAATTTTTTAAACCTTTACTTGCATTTAGTTTATATTTTTTTTATAATTGTTTTAGGAGGATTTTATGGAAAAGGTAAAAGTTGATCAAGAAAAATGTATTGGATGTGGAGCATGCACTGCAATAGCAAGTGAAGTTTTCTCTTTTGATGATGAAGGATTTGCTAAAACAGAAGAAGATAATAATATACTTGATAATATGAGTGAAGAATTAAAAAATGATGTAATGGATGCATTAGATGGGTGCCCTACAAGTGCAATTTATAAAGAAAACGTGTAACTAACACGTTTTTTTTGTTTCATTATATAATTTTTTTACCTCTTTTGGATTTAGTAATCTATAATCCCCTGATTTCATATCTTTTATAGATAAAAATGCAATTCTTTCTCTTTTTAATTTCAAAACATCATAACCTATTGCATTAAACATTTTTTTTACTTGATGATTTCTTCCTTCATGAATTGTAAGTTCAACTATAGAGGTATCAGTCTTTTTATCATAGCTTAAAATTCTAGCTTTAGCCTTACTTGTTTTAACTCCATCAACTATGACTCCATTTTGTAGTTTTAATATTTGAACCTTTCCTATTAAACCTTTAACTTTAGCAATATATACTTTATCTATTTGTGACTTTGGATGCATTATTAAATTTGCAAGTTCACCATCATTTGTAAGAATAAGTGCTCCTGTTGTATCATAATCAAGTCTTCCAACTGGATAAATTCTAACATTAGTATTTATTAAATCAACAACTGTTTTTCTTCCTTTATCATCACTTGTTGAAGTAATAATACCTCTAGGCTTATTCAATAAATAATAAACTTTATTTTCGTTTTTTAATATATAACCATCTATTTCTATTAAATCACTTGATGAAACTTTAACACCTAGCTCATAAACTGTATTTCCATTTACTTTTACCAATCCTTTTAATATTAATTCCTCTGCTTTTCTTCTTGATGTATAACCACTATTTGATATAACTTTTTGTAATCTTTCCATAGCACACCTCTTTATAATTATATATTTTAAAGTATTAAAAAGCAAGAAAAAAACATTTGAAATTTCAAATGTTATTTACAAGTATAACCTTCTTTTTCAAGTTCTTCTTTTGTTTTATCATAAGATCCTGTTGTATCTACTAAATCTAATTCTTCTTTATCTTCTTTACTCATTTTATCTAAATCAGCATAGATATTTACAACAACACCGTCATCACTTTTTTCAGTTTTATAAGTTAAACCTTTTTTATTTTTATATTTAGTAAATTGTGAATCTATACTAGAAACAAACATATCAGAATATGATTTATATTTTTCTTCTAAAACAACATCCATTTTCATAGTAATATCTTTTACTTCATTTCCCTTAAATGTTGCTTTTAAGTTTTGAGACATTTGCATTCCGTTTTGTGTTTCTTTTAAATCACACTCTAAAACTTTTTCTTTTCCACATCCAGTTAATAAACCTATCATAACAACTGAAACAACTAAAAATAAACTTTTTTTCATAAATTTCTCCTTTCACAAATAATTTATCATACATAAAAAATTATGTCAATAAAAAGGATTTTGGAATTTTATTCCAAATAATATAAAAAAAACACTTTATTAAGTGTTATAAACTAAATGGTCGGGAAAACAGGATTTGAACCTGCAACCCCTTGGTCCCAAACCAAGTGCTCTACCAAGTTGAGCCATTTCCCGAAATATGGTGCGCTCGAAGGGATTCGAACCCCTGACCTTTTGGTTCGTAGCCAAACACTCTATCCAGCTGAGCTACGAGCGCGGCTTTCTTCTGACTTCAAAAGTATATCATTTTTTTTTAAATAATGCAATAAATTTTTAATATTTTTTTATTTTTCCTATATTATTTTATTAAAAAAAATAAAAATAAGCACTAAAAGTGCCTATTTAACATCTATAATTCCGTATTGATCATCTTTTCTTCTATAAACTACAGATAAATCATCTGTATCAGAATTTTTAAAGATGAAGAAATCATGACCTAATAAATTCATTTGAAGAATTGCTTCTTCTTCATTCATTGGTTTCATTTCAATTGTTTTTCTCTTAACAATACTATTATCATTTTCTTCCTCTTCTGTAATTTCAAAATCTATAAATGTTGTTGTAATAGTATCTTTATGCATTTTATGCATTCTTGTTTTATTTTTTCTTATTTGTCTTTCTAGTTTTTCAACAACTAAGTCAATTGCAGCATATAAATCTTTATTAGATACTTCTGCTCTTAAAATTGCAGTTTTAATTGGTATTGTAACTTCTACTTTATCATTTATACCGCTTTCTTTTATTAAAACATTAGCTGTTATTTCATCAGGATTTTCAAAATATTTGTTTAGTTTACCGATTTTTTCTTCAATATATTTTTTTATTGCATCAGTAACTTCCATTTTACTTCCACGAATATTATATTTCATATCATCATCCTCTCTTTAATAAATTATAGCATATTTTTAAATAAAAGAAAACAAAAAAACTACTAAACAAGAGCAGTTTTAACTTCTACAACTTTTTTTGCTTGTAAACCTTTATCAGTTTTAACAAGTTCAAAATCGACGTATTGACCTTCAACTAAAGTCTTATATCCTTCAGTTAAAATTGAGGAATAATGAACAAAGATATCTTCATGATCATTATATTCAATAAAACCATAACCTTTCTCATTGTTAAACCATTTAACTTTACCTCTCATAATATACATCTCCCTTCTTTCTGTCTTCAATACAACTATACCCCCAATCTACCATATTGTTCAAGAAAAATTAAAACCAAAATTTCGACAAAATTTGAGTAATTTTATTCTTGAAATTTTAAGGAACACGTTCATAGTATCAAAGTATTAATTTCAGTTCAATATAAAATGCATGAATTGTTATTATATGTGCCTGAAATGTAATTATTTTTAAAATTTGACATTTAAAGCATTAATTATTACAAGACTTGCAACAAATATTGTATTTTAATTTATATCTGCTAAAATTTAAATCGTAGTAGGGTGGTGGTAGTAATGAAGAAGAAATTTTTAGATTATGCTACAAGTTTAATAAAAGAAAAATATCCAGAAACAGATGATATTAAATTAGCTGAATATAGATATAGTTTAGAAGGTTTTTATTTAACAATTTCAAAAATGTTATTTATAATTCCAATGTCAATTATATTAAATGTATTCAAAGAAATGATTATATTATTATTATTTTTTAATATACTAAGAGAACCTGGACATGGATTACATGCCACTAAAAGTTGGATGTGTTTAGTTTCTTCATCAATTATATTCATAGGAGCGCCACTGGTTTGTAAATCAATAACAATACCATTTATTGTAAAAATAATATTAGGAATATTTGGCATATTATTAATTTATAAATATGCTCCCGCTGATACAAAAAAAGCCCCAATCATTAAGGAATCAAGAAGAAATAAATATAAATTCTTAGCAACAATTAGTTGCATCCTACTTACATTTTTATCAATAATAATTAGTGACAGTTTAATTTCAAATATAATTATATTTGCTATATGGATTGAAATATTATTAATTCTTCCTTTAACCTATAAGATATTCAATCTAAGCTATAATAATTATAAAGATTATATTTTAAATATGGATTAAACGGGCCCAGTTTAATTATAAAAGAATTTAAGGAGGTAAAAAGATGTTTAAAAGTTTATTCTCAAAAATATTTAAAGCTATTGGAAGTTTAAGTACAACAAACAGTGCATGTCCTGTTGTAATTATTGACGAACCAGAAATGCCTAAGAGTATGATAGAAAGATAAAAAAACATAAAAAAAATAGGAATAAATTAGTTCCTATTTTTTTATTTCTATATATAACTTTTGAACAAAAAATTTACCATCTATTTCTCTTTTTTGATTTAATGAATTATTTTTATTAATAATATCTTTTACTAAAGATAATCCGTATCCTCTTCCATTTCCTTTAGTAGAAAATTTTTCATTATCTATATTTTGAAAGTCAATAACTCCATCATAGGTATTTGATAATTTAAATATAATATTATTATTTTCACTTATAAATTCAATTATAATTTGTTTATCTTTTGAATTTATAGCTGCCTCTATCGCATTATCTAAATAAACACCTATAATTTTACTTATATCTTCTAAATCATTATTATTATAAACCCATTTCTTTTTATTACATAACTTTTTAT
Organism: uncultured Bacilli bacterium; assembly: GCA_934130005.1. Taxonomy (GTDB): domain Bacteria; phylum Bacillota_I; class Bacilli_A; order RF39; family UBA660; genus OMSK01. Next base: position 16,185 of record CAKOXD010000007.1, on the reverse strand, counting down.
CAACATCAACATAAACTTCTATTCCATTATCAATCATTTTTTTAATTTTAAAGTGTACTAGTCCTTTTATACCACCTGTTGGAAGTCCCTTTAACTTTACAAGCCAACCTTGATCTAACTCTTTTTCAGTACTATTTAATATTTTTCCAATATATTCTTTAGCTTTCTTATTTGTCTTAGGTATCATATCATCTAAAACTATTAATTGATTTCTATATTCATGTTGTTGTTTTCCTTTTGATACAACTTCATCTTCATAAGTTTTAGAATATTCAAGTAAATTACTATAATCTATATTTAATTTGTTATTATCTGATTTTTCTTTAAAATAACCAAAAATAAATATTATTGCTCCTACCAAGCACATACAGAATATGCTTATATTGTTTATAAAATTTCTATTAAATATTATTGGATATAAAAAAGTAAAACATAACAATTGTGCTAATATAATTTTAAATAATACATCAATTTTTCTATACTTACCAAACCATACAATTATATAATTAATAAATTTAACCGTATATTTAAAACTACATACAACTAAAAAAATTAAAAATATAATAGAATTAGATATTAAATAACCAATAATATTACTAATAAATTCTTCTAAATTGTTTCCCAGTAAAATAATAAATAAAATAGAAAATATTAATTCTGATATGACATATATTATATAGATAAACAAAACACTTACCAAAGTAGATGTTACATTCTTTTTATATAAGATTTTAAACAAGATGTAATTTAATAAATTTGTAGAAATACATTTCATTAAATAATCAAAATTAATTGAAATATATGTATTAATGATAGAAAATAAAAAAATCATAATAAAACATTTCATACTAAACGAATATTTTATATTATTAAATTTACAAAATGCATATGAACTAAATATATAACTTAAAATAAATATTAATAAGCTACTAACAACTCTTAACATACTCTTTCAACTCTTTTCTTTTATCTCTAGCTAAATAATCAGTTTTATCATTATTCTTAAAATAAATTATATTTTCTTTCCAATCGATTCTATCTATTTTCTCAGTATTTACAATACAACTTCTATGAGTTAAATAAAATCTTTTATCAAGCATACTAAATATATTACCAATTGTTTCATTAATATAAATTTCATTATTTACAGTTTTAATAATACATTTTCTATCTATACTATCTTTTACTATATAAACAATATCATCAGTATAAATTTTATAAGTCATATTATTTGTTTCAAAAGTAAGAACTTTTTTATTATCTATTTTTGAAATGGCTTTCTTTATGGTTTTTTCTAAGTTTGGTGAACAATCATTATATTTAGAGATAAAATCAAGTAGCATAATTTGTGCTTTTAATGCTTGGTATCCCATCTCCATATGAGATGTAACAAGAATAATTATACTATTCCAATCATCAACTCTGATTTTCTTAGCTACTTCTATTCCAGTTAAACTATTTGGTATTTCAATATCCATAATGTAAATTTTAGGATCTGCTGAATCAATAATTTTCTGCATTTTATTACTATACTTACTAAATTCTTCTATAGAATATTCAATTTTAAATTTTGACATAGTATTATCAACAACATCTTTAGTTTTCTTTCTAAATATTTCTTCATCATCATATATCACAAATCTAATCATAAATTGTATACACCCTTCTAAATTTACTACCTATCTGTCTATTTGCTTTAAGTTAACCTATTAAATAATACCATATTTTACCAAAATTTACAAGAAAAACACAATTATAATTGTGTTTTATAAACTTCTCTATTAATTCTTTCCTTAATTTTTGGGTTTTTAAAATTCTCAATATACGTCTCAAGTTTTCTTTTATTTAACAACTTTGAAATTTTACTATAATTATTAATTATTTCCTTATAAGAATCATTATCTATATTAGTTTTATTTCTAACAATTTCAATTAATAATCGTTCAAGATCATATGATTTTATATTAGCATTCATATAGGTCATATTATTTATACCAATTTCATATAAACTATCTGTCATAAAAATTTGCTTTATATAATCTTCTTTCATTTTACGATCTTTTTGCTTACTTGCAACATAATATAAATCTGGTAAATCTTTTTTTAATTTATAAATGTAACAAGCTGTTTCAAGTGTAAAAATAGCATTAGGATGTTTTTTTGAAATCACTTCAAAATAATTTATATTATCTACAGTTGAATATACACCTTTTTTTACAAAAAATAGTTTTTTTTCATTAACAAATTTTTTTATCTGATATGCACTATAACCTTTTTTTACTAAATCTTTATGCCTAATTATCATGTTATCACCAAAAAAGATTATATTATAAAAAAGATTAAAAATCAATAACTTACCGACAATTAATTAAACACCATCTAAAATTCCTTTACGTTTAAGTAAAATTTTTCTTACCCAATCAACTGGAATAACAGTAAATGAAAATAAAATCATTACTTCGAGTTCTACAAAATTTAAATCAGTTGTTCTAAATATATTATCACCAAAATAAATCATACATAATTGAACTATAGTTATAAAAATAATTATAAATATAAATACTTTATTTTTAAGAATATTAGCTAAAACATTTATCCTATGTGTTCTAGCATTAAAGCAATTAAATATATCAATAAAAATAAATAATCCAAAGAATGCTGTAAGCAGATATTTATCACTTTCATTATAATCGTATATTTCTTTTATAAAAGGAAGTTTTAAAAATAAAATACATAAAACAGAAGAATATAAACCTGTAACTAAAATTTCATTTATCATATATCTATTAATAATTGGTTCATTTTTTCCTTTTGGATATTCATCCATATATTCAAGTAATGGAGGCTCAAATGCAAACGCTAGTCCAGCTAATGTATCCATAACCATATTTATCCACAACATTTGAATAACAGTAATTGGTGTATTAATTCCAATAAATGGACCAACAAAAGATAAACTTAGGGCACATAAATTAATTGTTAATTGAAGAATTATAAACTTTCTAATGCTTTTAAAGATAGTTCTTCCAAACAATATAGATTTTGAAATAGATAAAAAGTTATCATCTAATATTACAATATCACTTGCCTCTTTAGCTACTTCTGTTCCACTTCCCATAGCAAATCCAACATCAGCTTTTTTTAAAGCGGGAGCATCATTTACACCATCACCTGTCATACCAACTACAAGATTCATCTCTTGACTTAGCTTGACCAATCTACTTTTATCACTAGGTAATGCACGAGCAACTACCTTTAAATTAGGAATTATTTTTTTTACTTCCTCATCACTTTTTAAATTTAACTCACTACTAGTTAAAACAATATCATTACTACTATCAATAAGCCCAATTTCTTTAGCTACACCTATAGCAGTTTGTTTATTATCCCCAGTAATCATAACTGTATTTATATGTGCTTTTTTTACAAGTTTAACACCTTCTATAGCTTCATCTCTAACTTCATCTTTAATAAGCATTATTCCAACTAATGTTAAATTTTTAAAAGTATCATCCAAATTATAATTATCATTTATAGCAAGTGCAATAACTCTAATACCCATACTTGTATATTTTTCAATTTTTTTATTAAAAATTTCAATATTTAATGGTTTTTTATATCCATATTCATCATAATAATTTCTACAATTTTTAATTATAACTTCTGGTGCACCTTTTATTAAATGTTTTTTACCATCATATAAAACAGTTGAAATTGAATACTTATCTTTACTATTGAATGGTACTTTTTTTATAACTTTAACATTTTTGTTATAAGAATTAACAAATTTTAATAATGCTCTATCTGTAATATTACCACCAACTATATTTCCATTACTATAACAACTAGCATTATTATAAACTAAACTTATTTCAAGTAAATCACATAATTTAGGATATTTTTTTAAAAAAGAATTATTATTATATTCCATACCACTACCACTAATAAATGAAATAGCTTCTAATTTTCCTTTTGTTAATGTACCTGTTTTATCTGTAAATAAAATATTTATATTACCAGATGTTTCTATTCCTATTAATTTTCTAACTAATACATTATTTTTAAGCATTCTTTTCATATTTGAAGACAATACTAGTGTAATCATCATAGGAAGTCCTTCTGGTACAGCAACTATAATAACAGTTACTACTAAAGTTAAAGAATATAAAATATAACCTGACATCAAAGGGAAATTAGTTAAAACACCTTTAATAACATTCATATCAAAATTATTTTTTATAAATATTACTGAAAAAAGATAAGAAAAACTTATTAAAAAAGCAGCTACATAACCTATCTTACTTATAAATTTTGCTAGTTCAGTAAGTCTTAATTTAAGTGGACTAATAGGACTAGATTCTGATAACTCTTTTGCAATTCCACCATATATTGTTTTTTCACCAACTTGTTCAACAAGCATTTTAGCACTTTTAGAATATACAACACTTCCTCTATATACTTTATTTTTTTCTGTTCTTATACCACTTTTTATAGCCTCTTTATATGCTTCTTTTGCTTCACCATTCAAAGAAGATTCATCAACACTTAATTCTCCTTCAACAATAACACCATCAGCAGGAATTTTATCACCAGAATCAAGTAATACAATATCTCCTACTACTACATCATCAATATTAATTTCTAATACTTTGTCATCTCTTTTTACACGACACTTTATTTTTGAAGCTTCTTCTTGCATTTTAATAAAAGCTTTTTCACTACCATATTCTGATAATGTTGAAATAAAAGATGCTAAAAATATAGCGATTACTATTCCAATAGTTTCATACCAATCAAAATTTTGAAATAAAAAAACTGTTTTTATAGCAAGAGCTATTAAAAGAATTTTTATAATAGGATCTCCTAAACTTTCAATTAATTTTTTAAAAAAACTAGAACTACTATGTTTTTCTAAAGAATTAGTTCCATATTTCATTCTTGATTTTTCAACTTCAATATTACTTAAACCTTTAATATTAGTATTCATAAGCACCTCCTATAAAAATATATTAAGAAGTACATGAATTAGAATAATAAAAAAAAAACATTATTAGACAAAATAATCTATTAACGTTTTTTTCTAACAGTATCACTATTTAAAAAATGCATTTTAGGAACAATATTTTCTGAATTACTTTTACTAGATAAACTATTCATTTTGTTTAATATATCCATTCTTTTTAAACAACTATTACAATAAGTACTATTACTATCTATAACATCTTTGCATAATAAACATAATTTTACATCAGCTCTTAATTTTGTAAGTCTATTATCTTTAACATAATCTTGTATAATTTTTATTGGTAAATTTAGATCATTACTAATCATAGAAGAAGTAGCACCTGGATTTTCATTTATATATTTTTTTATACTTTCAAAAATAATTTGATCACAATCATAGCAAAGCATTGGTCCTTTTATATAATTAAAAATCTTATTACATTTTTTACAATTACAATAATTCATATAATCACCTGTAACAATTATAACATGTAATCATAATTATACAAATTATATATAACTATTTATTTAATATTACATAACTTATAGTAGGTGATTATAATGTGTGCTATATTAGGATGGACATCTAAAAACAATTTAGAAAATGAACAAGAAAAATTTAAAAATATGTTGGAAATTATGAATAATAGAGGAAAAGATAATACAGGATATTATTTTAAAAATAATATTTTATTAGGACATAAAAGATTAGCAATTATTGATCTAGAAAATGGATCTCAACCAATGAAATTTAGTAATTATATTATTGTTTATAATGGAGAATTATATAATACAAAAGAATTGAAAGAAGATTTATTAAATAAAGGATATTCATTTTTTACAAAAAGTGATACAGAAGTATTACTAAAAGGTTATATATGTTATAAAGAAAAAATACTAACTAAATTAGAAGGAATATATTCATTTGCAATATATAATGAAGAAGAAAAAAGTTTATTTTTAGCTAGAGATAGATTAGGTGTTAAACCACTTTATTATATGAAAAATAAAAAAAATTTTATATTTTCTTCTATGATAAAACCAATATTAGAAAGTAAAATAATAAAACCTATTTTAACAAAAAAAGAAATAGGTGAATTATTAGCACTTGGTCCATCTAAAAAATTAGGTAGTGGAATATTTAAAGGAATAAAAGAACTTAGACCAGCTCATTACCTAATATATAAAAATAACAAAATAAAAATTAAAAGATATTGGAATGTAATAACAAAAGAAAATAATGATACATTTAAAGAAGCAAAATTAAAAGTTAAAAAAATATTAACAGATGAAATTAAAAATCAAATGATATCTGATAAAAAAATAGCAACATTACTTAGTGGAGGTATTGACTCAAGTATTATAACAGCTGTAGTTGCGAACACATTAAAAGAAAAAAATCAAAAATTAACAACATATTCAATTGATTATGAAGATAATGATAAATATTTCAAAAAAAATGATTTTACAGTTTCATTAGATAAATACTATATAGATTTAATGAAAAAAAAATATAATACTAATCACAAATATATAATTATTAAACAAAAAGAACTAGCTGATTACTTAGAAAAAAGCTTACTAGCACGTGATTACCCAGGAATGGCTGATATAGATTCTTCATTACTATGGTTCTCAGAAAAAATAAGTAAAGACTATAGTGTAATATTAAGTGGTGAATGTGCTGATGAAATATTTGGTGGATATCCATGGTTTTATAGAGATGATTTAAATAATAAAAAGAACTTCCCATGGATTAATAATTTAGATTATCGTCAAAAATTATTAAATAAAAATTTAAAAATAAATTTAGAAAAAATATCAAAAAAAGAATATAAAAAAACTATCAAAGAATTAAAAAAATCTGATAGAAAAGATAAATACAAAAAGCTTTTTTATATTAATATGACACACTTTATGACAACATTATTAGATAGAAAGGATAGAATGACTATGTATTCTACTGTAGAAGCAAGAGTTCCTTTTTCAAATACAAAACTAGTTGAATACTTATGGAATATTCCCTTTACATATAAATATAAAAATAAAAAAGAAAAATATCTATTAAAAGAGGCTTTTAAAGATATATTGCCAATAGAAATAATAAATAGAAAGAAAAATCCTTATCCTAAAACTCATAATCCATTATATCTAAATCTAGTTAAAAATCTATTAAAAGAAAGATTAAAAAGTAAAAATAGTTATTTATATAAAATATTTAATATAAATGAAATAAACAAATTATTAGAAAATGATAATGACGATTTATTACCATGGTTTGGTCAATTAATGACAAAACCTCAATTAATAGCATATTTATATCAATTTGATCTTTGGATAGAAAAATATAATATTGAAATTAAAATTTAATTATTTACTTGATGCCTTATATATGGTGTATTATCACTAATAACATCAAATGTATACCCATTTTTTTTACCAAATTTAATTATATCTCTTATAGCATTCAAAGTTTTGTAATTGTTTTCATAATCGTGCATTAAAACAATATTTGTCTTATTTTTACTAAGTTTAGAAGTAACATTATGATAAACTTCATTACTGTTTTTAGCACCGCCTGCATCTCCACTTGAAATATTCCAATCAAAATAAATAAATCCCCTTTTCTTTACTTCTAGAGTTAAATAAGTCATAATACCTTTCTTATACTTTTTACTTACAGTATTAGAACTACCACCAGGAAATCTTATAATATTAGAATCATATCCAGTAATATTTTTAACCTTACTTTTTATTGCATACAAGTCTTTAAAATATGCATCACTTGATATGTATATTTTTTTATAATCATGACTATAAGTATGAAGTGCGACTGTATGACCACTATCATACTCTTTTTTTATCAAATAATTTAGACTATCAGATTTACCCGTCACAAAAAATGTTGCCTTAACATTTTCTTCTTTCAATATTTCTAAAAGCTTTGGAGTTATACTTTTACTTGGTCCATCATCAAATGTTAAATATATTTTTCCATTTTTAGAATAATTATCAACCTTGTTTTCTAATACAACAATTTTCCTAGTTATATCTGCCATTTTATTACTACTATTTTTAACAGAATATTTAATAATATAAGTACCAGGTCTACTTGTATTAACTGTACCTTTTATATCTACTTTATTAGTTATATTTCCATCACAAATATCATATGCGGTATATCCTGATTCTGTATAGTTGGTATCTTTAGATAAATAAACTATATTATTACCATTTAATTTTATAGTTGGCTTTTCTTCTAAAAACGATATTTTTTTAGTTATAATTTTTTTATTTTTTGATGAATCTACTAATTCATAAACCAATTTATCCTTTTTTAAATAGCTTACTACTTTATTTTTTAAATCACCATCATAATTATCATTAGCTGATAATATTAAACTATTTAAATTAGAATTTTTGCATATTTTTTCTTTATTATCAATTTTAATTATAGGCTTTTCTCTATCAACTACATTAACTATTCTTACCCTTTTAAATTCTAAAAACAGAAACTTATAACTATATTCAATTTTATAAGTACCTATTTTTTTATTATTTAAATTACTATTTATTTTTACTTTATCACTAAAATCAAATAATAAATTATAAGCTTTAAAACCAGGTTCTATATAATTATTAAATACTTTTAAATCCATATTTTGATTATTTATTTTAATTCTTGGATAAAATATAAATAAAACTAAGACTATAAAAATTATAATTTTTTTCATATAACATACACCTATTTATTAGTATGTATAAATATTTTTATAAAATAACTATAATTTATAATGTAAAATTACGACAAATTTGAAATTTTTTTCACTTTTTTATTTATTTTATTAATATTTTGCTTTATAATAGTTAAGTCTATAAAAATGAGGTGAGATAATGGATAAAATATTCATATTTGGACATAAAAAACCAGATACAGATACAGTTACGTCTGCTATAGCACTTTCTTATTTAAAAAATAAATTAGGTTATAATACAGAACCTAGAGTATTAGGTCCAATAAATAAAGAAACAAAATTTGTTCTAGATTATTTTAAAGTTAAAGAACCTACTTATTTAAATGATGTTAAATTACAATTAAAAGATTTAAACTATCATAGAAATTATTTTTTAAATGAAAACACTTCAATATCAGATGTATATAATTTCTTAATGGAAAAAAATATTACAGGTATTCCAATTGTTGATGAAAATAAAAAATTTAAAGGATTAGTAACTATTAAAACTATTTTTAAAGAATTGCTAAATAGTGATCAAACATTAATAAATACTTCATTTGATAATTTAACTAAAGTATTAAATGCGAAAACATTAGTTAAATTTGATGATGAAATAGAAGGTAATATTTTAGCAGCTACTTATAAAAGTACAACATTTTTAGAAAATTTAAAACTTGATAATAAAACTATACTTATAGTTGGTGATAGACATAGTGTTATAGAATATGCAGTTAATAGTGGAATAAAACTTTTAATTATAGTTGGAGATAATGAAATAAAAGAAGAACATATAGAAATTGCTAAAAAAAATAAAGTTAATATTATAAGAACTCCACTAGATAGTTTCCATACAGCTAAATTAATAGGACTATCAAACTATATCAAAAATTTAATAACTGATGAACCTATAGAAACATTTGATGAAAATGACTATTATGATGATTTCTTAATCAAAAGTAGCAAATTGGGACATAATAACTATCCAATAATAAATAAAAAAGGAATTTGTCATGGACTAATTAGAATAACAGAAATAACAGAAAAAAATAGAAAAAAATGTATTTTAGTAGATCATAATGAAGCAGAACAAAGTGCACTTGGATTAGATGAAGCTGAAATACTAGAAATAGTTGATCATCATAAGATTGGTGATTTAACAACAAATCAACCAATTAACTTTAGAAATATGACTGTAGGTAGTACTAATACTATTATATATTCTTTATTTAAAGAAAGTAAAATAGAAATACCAAGAGAAATAGCTGGACTTATGATATCTGGAATATTATCAGATACTCTTGCACTTACTAGTCCTACAACAACTGAATTAGATAAATTTATTGTAAAAGACTTAGCTCGTATAATTAATTTTGATTACAATGAATACGCTAATGAAATGTTTAAAGCTGGTACTTCATTAGAAGGAAAAACAAAAGAGGAAATTGTTAATGAAGATATTAAAATTTTCCCAGTTGATGATAAAAAATTTGCTGTATCACAAGTATTTACATTAAACTATGAAGAAATTTTAAAAGAAAAAGATAAATATATAGAATTAATTGAAGAAATAAAAGTAAATAAAGATTGTGAATTAGTATTATTATGTGTTACTGATATTATTAAAAATGGTTCATATATATTCTATACAAAAGATAATGAAGAACAAATAGCTTTAGCATTCAATATTAAAGATATTAGTCAAGGTTATTATTTAGATGGATGTGTATCTCGTAAAAAACAACTTGTTCCAAATATTATGGATATAATAAAATAAAGGTTTAAAGCCTTTATTTTTTTTGACAATCACTACATATACCATTAATTTGAATCTGATGTGAAAGAACCTTGTAACCAGTATTTTTTATACTATCTATAGGACATATATTTATTAAAGTCTTTTTATGGCATTTTACACAATATATATAATGTTTATGTTCATTTTTATTTATAGAATAATAAATTTCATCATTTAAAGTTTTAACAATTATATTGTTATCTAAAAATAATTCTATTATTCTATATATTGTAGAATTATTCATTTCATTATTACACTTATTTTTAATATCTTTAAAAGTTACTTCATCATATTCATCAATAATATCAAAAATTAATTTTCTTTGTTTAGTTAATTTAATATTTTTTTCTTTAAAATATTCTTCTATCATATATTTATACCTAACAAATTAATTATAATTCCACAAAATACTCCTATAAAATAAATTAAAGATAAAATTTTTAAATTTTCTTTTATATTATGATTTACTCTAAATAAAACAAGTATAGCGACACCACTACCAGTAAGAAGACCGGATAGTGCTGAGCCAAACGAAATAACATTACTTAAATAAAGCTCAGTTATAATAACGCTTGCACCGCAATTTGGTATTAATCCTATTAAACTTGAAATAAATGGACTAAAAATATTATTATCTAAAAGTAAACTTCTTAATTTATCTTCACCATAATATGCCATAACAAAATTTAATAGAAATGAAATAACAAGTAAAAATATGAATATATTTAATGTATGTTTAATACTCGATTTTATAATACCATGATCACAATCACAATGATCATCATCACATATTTCATGTATATGATCAGCTTCTAATTTCTTTTTAAATATAAGATCAATTATGAATCCAAAAATTATTCCTATTAGAATTTTAATAAAAACAAATTTCAAAATTAAAGTAAATGAAGCTCCCTTAGATAATAAAATTGGTAACATTTCATCAGATGTTGATAAATAAACAGCAATAAGTGTTCCAAGAGTTATAATGCGTGCTACATATAAATTAGTAGCCGCAACACTAAATCCACACTGAGGAAAAGCTCCAAATATCCCTCCTAATAAAGGTCCAAATTTACCAGATTTTTCTAGTTTTTCTTTACTTTTATTTGATAATTTATGTTCAAAAAATTCCATAATCAAAAAAGTTATAAATAAAAATGGTAATATTTTTACTGAATCTTTAACTGTATCTAATATAATATCTAACATAAATCCTCCTAAATGCAATTTTTTTGCATTTATATAATATCATATTATAAAGGATATATCAACATAAATTTTTTTTTACTATTTTTATAATATATTTTATGATAATCATAAAATATATATTGACATTTAATAAAATTAAACATATAATTAAATCGAGGTGACATTATGAAAAAAAGTTTTATAGGTAATTTAATTACAATAATTTTATATTTGTTATTTATAACAGGTACAATTTGCTTGTTCTTTATACCAGATTTATATAATCTATTAAGTGATAAATATGTTGATTTATTTAATGATCATTCCATTTATTATAAAATTGCTTTTTATACTTGTTACATATTAAGTTTAAGTATTATATTTTTCTTAATTAAAATTTTTAATACCATATATAAAGATACACCATTTAAAATAGAAACCGTTAAATATTTAAAAATAATAGCTTGTATATTTATGTTACTAGCAATTATAATAGCGATTAAAGTTATCTTTATTCCAACTATTTTATCATTAGCTATGATTGTAGTTACTTTTATAGCAAGTTTAAGTTTTTATGTGTTAAGTCAAGTATTTAAATGTGCTATAAACTATAAGGAAGAAGTTGACTATACAATATGATAATTGTTAATTTAGATGTAATGATGGCTAAAAGAAAAATAAGTCTTAATGAACTTAGTGAAAAAACAAATATAACTACTACAAATTTATCTATATTAAAAACAAATAAGGCAAAAGCTATAAGATTTACTACACTAGAAGCAATATGTAAAGCTCTTAATTGTCAACCAGGTGATATTTTAGAATATGAAGGTGATACAAATGAATGAAAATATAAAAAAATATAACCTAAATTTAATAACTTTTACTTGTATAATATCCGCACTTATTATTACTTTAATAGATTTATTTAATTTAGGAAATTATAATGAAATAGTAGTTGTTCCTTTATCAATTTTAATAATAAATAACATTATTTTAATTAAAAAAAATAATCTTGAAATCAATAAAAAATCATATCTATTTTTAATACCTATTATTTTGATTTTAATAAGTAATTTAGTTATTAAAATAGATTTTAGTAATGCTTTTTTAAATTTAATTGTACTTCCTATATTAATTTCAATGTTTTTATTTAGTCTTACTAATAAAAATTATTATATTGGTATAAATTTAATAAAAAATATATTTAAATTATTTCCTAGTAATTTATTTAGTAATTTAAGTTATATTAAGTTTAAGGAAAAAAATAATAATAAATTATCATCTATTATTATAGGATGTGTTATAGGTATTCCAATAGCACTAATATTACTTTTTTTACTTGGAGATGCCGATAAATACTTTGGTAAACTAATATATAATATATTTAATATATTTTTTGATAATTTCAATATTAATTTTATATTTTCTAATTTAATTTTTCCATTTATAATATCTTTTACATCTATATTTGCTATTTTTATAAATGTATTAAAAAATAAAGATTTTGAATTCAATTTACCTAATAAAAAAGAAGTAAACGATATTATAACAAAAACTATATTAATTATAATAAACTCTGTATTTGTTTTATTCTTAATATCAGAAATATCTAAAATAACAAATAATTTTTTAAAAATTCCAATTTCTTATACTTATTCTAGATATGCTAGAGAAGGTTTCTTTCAATTATTAATTGTTACTTCAATAAATTTTGGTATTATTATTTATTATCTATATAAAACAGATATAGTAAATAAAAATAAATTTATTAAAAATCTTCTACTTTTATTAATAGCATTTTCTATATTCTTAATATTTAATTCATATTATAGAATGTTCTTATATATAAATGAATATGGATTCACTATTTTGAGATTGCAAGTGATTTTATTTATTACAATGGAATTGATTTTATTTGGATTATTGATAAAAAAGATTTTATATAAGTTAAAGCATTATGAGGGTATTACATTTACAGTTATAATTATAATAACTTATATATTAAATTTGTACTTATGCAATGAATCATTCATTAATTTAATAAACTAAAGACATTATGTCTTTTTTATTATCTATAAGCATATAATATTAAGGAAAGGATTTATGTAGTAAAAAAAATCTAATATAAATTAGATTTTATAAACACATATGTGTAATTTCAAAATGGCAGGGGTGGAGAGAATCGAACTCCCAACAGTGGTTTTGGAGACCATTATTATACCATTTAACTACACCCCTAAGAACAAATAAATTATATCATGAATTGATTTATAATTCAATATTTTATTTATTTTTTTTGATATTTACTACATAAGGTGATAAATGGGAATAATTAAATATACAAGTAAAGAAAGGGATTTATTAGCAAGAATAATGAGAGCAGAAGCTATTGGAGAAGGAAATCTTGGTATGCTTATGGTTGGTAATGTTGTGGTTAACAGAGCACTTGCTAATTGTCTCACTTTTAAAAATGTTGATAGTATTAGTGATGTAATTTTTCAGCCAAATCAATTTTCGGGAACAAACGGTTCTTTGTTTTATGGTAATCCTACCACTATAGAAAGAAATCTAGCCGATAGAATCATAAAAGGAGAATATTATTATCCTGCTACTAATGCTTTATGGTTTTATGCTCCTAAAACTGGAGAGGTATGTAAAAGTATTTGGTATGATCAAGCATTGTCTGGTAGATATAAAAGCCATTGTTTTTATATTCCAGATTCAGGTGTTTGTAAAGAAATACATTGATATTTCTTTTTTTTATAAAAAAATTATTAGCTTTTTTATGCTAATAATTATATTTTTAATATTTGACCTATACTAAGTATATTACTAGTCAAATTATTTTTTTGTTTTATTTGATCAACTGTTGTATTATATCTTCTTGCTATACTGTATAATGAATCACCACTTTTTACTACATATGTTTCATCAATTGTTTCTGATAATGGTATTTTTAAAGTTTGACCTACACTAAGTAAATTGCTATTTAATTTATTTAAAGACATTATATCACTAACTGAAACTCCATAGCTTCTTGCTATACTATATAATGAATCTCCTCTTTTTACAGTATAATTAACATATTCTATTTCTTCTTCTTCCTCTTCTATTTTAGAAAGTGGTATTTTAAGTGTATTTCCAACTGTTAAAACTGTACTATTTAGATTATTAAAACTCATTATTTGATTTGGTGTTACATTATAAGCTTGAGCTATTCTATATAAAGTATCTCCACTTTTTATTGTGTATACGATATAATCTTCATTATCTGTATCATTTTCTTGATTTTTAACTTTAAGAATTTGACCTACACTCAATGTATTAGATGTTAAATTATTTAATGTTTTTAAATCATTTACTGTCATACCATATCTATTTGCAATACTATATAGAGTATCTCCACTCTTTACAATATATGTATCTGTTGATGGTTCTTCTACTTCTTGTTCATTTACTATTAATACTTGACCTATTCTTAATGAATTTGATGTTAAATTATTTAGTTTCTTTAAATCATTTACTGTTATATTATATTTTCTAGCTATGCTCCATAAAGTATCTCCACTTTTTACTGTATATGTATTTGAAACTCCTTTATCATATGGCGTATTTGTATATTCAGCTAATGCTTTTACAACAGCTTCAGTAAGATTTTGCCAATTATTTTTTAATTGAGATACGTCATCTCCTGTACTATCTAAAAATCCATATTCAACAATTACTGGTTCTGTTACGCCTGTATTTCTATGAATAAAGTAGTAATCTTTTGATGTATCACTTGGTAATCTTCGTTGATATGCTTTTCTTGGGTTTTGACCTGCTTCTTCTAAATTATCTAAAATTAGGTTAGCAAGATTACTATTATTTCTAAGTGCATAAATTACTTCAGCACCATCACCACCACAATTGTTTATTATCCATTATAACTGCAAATAGCCCTTGATTTATAAGGCTTTGCAGAGGTCAATTTTTTTGTGAATTTAATATAGGTGCGTTCACTTTGCATGATTAATTTTTTTTTATATTTGATGCAGTAAGTGATGCAAATAATATTTGAAGATACATATTTGCTTCTTCTTGATTTAACTTATTCATTGAATCTAGTGTTTTAATCGTATCTTGTAAAGCTTTAAATACTTTTTGATTACTATTATTTCTTTGTTGTTCAGCATATCTATTTACTTCTCTAACAAATGTAGCATAATCATATATCTCATTATTGCTCAATGTAGTCACTCCTTTCTTAAATTTATTAATTACTATTATAAAACATAAAATCCGTAAAAAACCATAAATATATCAGAAAACAAAAAATAAGCCCTAACTAGATAACTAGTTAGAGCCTATATTAATCTTTACTATACTGATTTTTGCCTTTTCTACCATAAGGATTTCTTGCTAAATTTCTATTTTCATACTTAAAAGTTACCTCTGGTACAATATCATATTTAAAAC
>CAKOXD010000006.1 GCA_934130005.1 uncultured Bacilli bacterium | reverse complement strand
TAACATCAAGATTAAGAAAGTGCAAATCATTTTGTTTGCACTCCTTCTTCTTTTGATATTTCTTCGATTAAGTATTTTAAAATAAGATCTTTAAATGAAATGTTATTCAAATAGGCTCCTTCCATAATTAAACCACCTATTTAAATTTATGTTTATATTTATTATTTTTGAATTTTTTTCATACATATATCTACTTCCTTTCTTTTTATATTAGTATTACTAATAATATTATTAGAATTATTTATTATATTTAATTTTTATATTATATTTATTATATTATTATTGAACTATATGTCCTTTGAGTGTAAAAAAAACATCTAACCCATTAGAAAAAATCTTCAGGTAGATCAGATGTAAACTTTTCTTCATTAATATAAATTTTTCTTTGAAATTTATGTTTATATTCCATAATAATGTAATTATTATCTGCTAATTCTTTTAATAGGCTTGATATTCTTCTTGGACCTACTCCAAGATAATTTCCTAAGTATTTATTATCAGCATAACAGTAACCTTCTTTATGAGATAAAAGCATAATTATTCCATATAAAAGTTTGTTACCAACACATATATTTCTATCTAAAATTATAAACCATGGTATTTTTACATATTTATCGTATTCCATTTATTACTCTCCCTTCGTATTTGTCTTTAGTATTTCTAAGTAGCCTCTTTCTAATAATTCTGTCATCATTTTAGAAATAGATACTCTATAAAAATTAGACATTAATTTAATTCTATTAAATAAGTCTATTGGTAAATATAATTTAAATATTCTCAAACTATCACTCCTTCCTAAATAGGATGATTGTCCTATTATTTTTACTGTTTTTAATTAGAGCAGGATAAGAAGATAGCACCACAAACAAAAAAACTCCTTATAATATAAGGAATTGCTATGGTGCTATTCTTATTTCGTACTTACGAAATTCATCCTACTTTGTGGGTTCATATAAAGGATGATTACTAAATATCTCCTTTATTTCTCTTAATTTTAATTCTTATTAGTTCATCCTATTATTAAAAAAGCATCAAAATTAATAGGATGATTGCTCATAATGACCACCTCCTTAAAATGAAAAAAAGAAGACCTAAATCCTCTTTGCATAATTATTTCATTTTACTATATTTTACCACTTGACTTTTATAAGTCAATGAATATCCGATGCTTTTTTGTGCTTTATTTTTCTTTTTTTTGCTTTTTTTTGCTTTTTTTAACTTTTTTATGCTTTTTGATGTTTTTTGATGCTTTTCAATGCTTTTTTGTGCCAGTCAATATTATTCTATACAAACATACTTTGCATAAGTCCTTTTTTTAGTAAATTTAATTTTGATAATTTATTATTTTCTTTCTCAATAATATTATCAATTATAGTTAAAGTTTTAGAATCTCTTTCCTGATCTTTTATAGATGGTAAAACTAGATTTAAACTTAATATGTCATCTTTTTTTAAATTTGTTTGATTAACACCGTCATCAAATCTTAAATAGTAAGAATTCCTATTTAATAGATAAAACAAATACTTAGAATTGACTATACTATCATCTTTTACTTTTATTTTACAAATTCGCTGATTCAAACTATATTTATTATTCTCATCAATATAATAACATTTAGCTAGAGCTTTTCCATTAGGAAGATCACTCATAACCATTGTTATATCATTTTTAAATAATGGAGTTAATTGTTCAGAACATTTCTTTGTTACATTACCTTCTGTAGATATAAATTTTGAATTTATTAGAATATATTTTCCATTTTCATCGACTATATTTTCATGTCCTTTTCCATTTTCAAAAACTGCAATATCTGATAGTAAATAATCATTCCCAGTAACATCATTAAATAATTTATCATGCAGTCCTTTTTTAAATAACTTAAGGTCTTCAATTTTCTTGGATTGTAATTCTATTTTTTTGTCTAATAGTTTCAATGCTATAGATACTTTATTTTGTTCTTCAATAGTTGGAATATATGCTATTTGTTTTTTTAAATCAGCAAATGGTGGAATGTTTTTTATAGCACTACCATTACTAAATGTTTTAGAAAAATTATATACCATGTTATCAAAAATATATAGAAAGTAATTTTGATTTACTTTTTTATTTGTGATAATCCTCATTAACGCTTGATTAATAACACCCATTTCTGCTTCATTTGGTAATACATAATACTCTCCAATTGTTCCAGCACAAGAAACTATTATATCTCCAGGTCCTATAGTAAATCCTTTTAATTTTTTATAATATTCTTTAGTAATAAAGTATCTTTCTAAAGTCCAATCCTTTTTTATTGCATTTTGTTGTTCATAAACTTTTACTGAGTTTTCACTTTTAGGTACAAATATTTCTTTTTTAAGAGCACTACCAAATGGTCCTTTTTTATAATCAGCTAATTCAGCAAAAGTATATTTTTTATATTCATCATTAAATTCTTTAAATCTTAATTTAGGAACATTCATTTTCTCACCACTTTTCAAGTCCTTAAGTTTAATAAAAAGATACTAAACTAACTACATATAATTATATCATATTTTTTAAAAATTAAATCATCAAAAAGAAAAAGCTATTTATTTGCTTTTTCCTGAAATACTTTGCTTACTAGATCTATACATTTTTTCTTTTGAGAATATCTTGGATGAACATATAAATTTAAAGTTATATTAACATTAGCATGACCTAACAATTCACTTACCGTTTTATAATCACATCCTAAAGAAATACAATTTGTTGCAAATGTATGTCTTAAAGAATGAAAATTGAAATGCTTTATTTTTAATTCTTTTAATTTCTTATTAAAATATTTTCTATATGTTCTTGGCTCAATATATTTATCATTGTTAGATAAAATATAATTTTCTTTGTCTGTTTTTAAAGGCTTTAACAATTCCATAAAGTCTTTATTAATAGGAATTTCTCTATTAGCATTTTTAGTTTTTGGAGTTGTTATAATAACTTTAGAAATATTTTTATCTTTGTCTTTGATATATACTCTTTGAATTGTTTTTGAAATTATTAATTTATTATTTTTAAAATCTATATCTTTCCATTGTAAAGCACAAAGTTCACCAATTCTTATCCCTGAATATAAGGATATTAAAAATCCTATATTTTTTGTATTTATATTATCTAAAACATAATTAGTAATTTTATTCTGTTCATGTTTTGTTAATATATATATGCTTTTTTCTTTATTATCTTTTGGATAATTAAATGATAATTCTATATGTTTTATTTTGCCTTCATTAATACCTTTTTTAATACTTCCTTTTACAATAATTGTAATATCTTTAATAGTTTTTTCTGATAATCCACCTCTATTATCCTTTCTTCCACTTTTGGATAACTCTAAAAGAAAATCTTGAATAATTCTATGATTAATCTCATTTAATGTATAATTACCTAATTTAGGAATTATATGATTAAAAATATTATTTGAATAGTTTGCATAAGTAGATTCCTTAATATAATCTTTTTTCTCAATAAGCCACGTATAAATCCAATCTTTGTAAAGTATCTTTCTTGATTTAATAATCATTAAACTCTTTCTCCTTTCCAAAGATATTATATATAAAAATAATTAATTTCCGCTTTTCAAGTATTAAACTTGAGGACTGGAGGAATACTAGATGAATGTTCCTAAATTAAGATTTAAAGAATTTAAAGATGAGTGGCAATCAATAAATTTAGCAACTGTATTTCAATACTTTGCCACAAACTCATTTTCAAGAGATCAATTATCAGAATCAGGAATATTGAAAAATCTACATTATGGAGATATTCACAGAAAATATAACTCTATAGTAAATGAAAATGATGAAATTACAAGTTATGTTAAAGATATAAATTATGATAATAAATATGAACTGTTAAAAAATAATGACCTGATTTTTGCTGATGCCTCAGAAGATTACGAAGGAATAGGAAAAGCTGTCGAAGTAGTAAATGTAAATAATAAAACAATATCTGGTTTACATACAATATTAGCTAGAGATAATTTAAATATTTTTGCACCGATGTTTAAAGGATATTATTTTAACTCGTCAATAATTCATAATCAACTAAGAGTTTTAGCAAATGGATTTAAAGTATATGGAATTTCTAAAGATTCAATTAATAAATTAAACATTAAAGTTCCTTCTACTAACGAACAGTCTAAGATAGCAAATACTCTTTATTTATTAGATAAAAAAATAGAACTACAATCAAAGAAAATAGAAGACCTTAAGTTATTTAAATTAAGTAAATATAGTTCAGTTTTTTCAAAAACTAATAATAAAATTAAACTATCAGATATTTGTATAATAGAAAAAGGTAAACAAATAAATAGTGATTTGTTAATAGAAAAAGGAAATTATTATATGCTAAATGGTGGAATATTACCTTCAGGATATTTAAATGAATATAATACTAATGAAAATACTGTTACAATTAGTGAAGGTGGAAATTCATGTGGCTATGTAAATTTTAACAAAACTAAATTTTGGTGTGGAGGACATTGTTATAAAATTACTTCACCATCTGTAAATACTTCTTATCTTTATCACTTATTAAAACACAATGAAAAAATAATTATGGATTTAAGAGTTGGAAGTGGTTTGCCAAATATACAGAAAAAAGATTTAGAAGCATTAAAATTATCAATTCATAAAAATGATGAACAGTTGAAAATAGGAATATTATTCGATACTTTTGATAAAAAAATAAGTTTAGAGACTGATAAATTAAACAAATTTAAAGAACTAAAAAAAGCTCTTATGCAAGTTATGTTTGTATAAATCTTTTTTAGTATCTTCTTTATTTAAAAAAGGACTTATTAATAGCATTGGAAAAAATATCGAAATAGAGAAAATTCCTTTAAAAAATATATTAGCAGAACAAAATCATAAAACAATTAAAAATAATGAATATGAAATACTATCTTCTACATCAAAAGGTATCTACTTACAAAAAGATTATTTTAATAAACAAGCTGCTAGTGATAACAATGTAGGTTACAAAATATTAAAAAAGAATCAACTAGTTCTTAGTCCACAAAACCTATGGATGGGAAATATAAATATTAATAGTAAATATAACATAGGTATTGTTTCACCATCATATAAAATATTTGATATAAATAATAATATAGATATAGATTTTTTTGATTATTGGATTAAATCTCCTAAAGCACTATATGAATACAAAATTTCATCTGAACAAGGAGCAAGTATAGTAAGACGAAATCTTAATATAGATTTATTTTATGAAATTAAAGTTGATATTCCTAAGGGTAAAATGCAAAATAAAATAGGAAAAATTATCAAATTGTTAAATTTAAAAATTCAATATAACGAAAATTCACTTCAAAAATTACAAGAATTAAAAAAAGGACTTATGCAAAATATGTTTGTATAAATCCTTTTTATTATAAATATTTTCTAAATACTCTTTTAAAATCTTCAGCTTTATTTAATAACCATTCATATCCTTTTGACAAATCACTATTCTTTAAATCCAATCTAAAATCACTTCTTATATCAACACTGCTAGCTTTACTTCCTTCTTTATAATCCCACTTAACAGAATATCCTAATTCCGTTTCTATTTCATTTTTATGTTCAAAGAATTTATTGTATAGACTTTTATTATTTTCAATCCATAAAGAACAAGCGACTTCACCATTTTTATTAACAGTTAAATCTATGTGGCAATCGCTAGAACCAATAGCTAAACTATACCAATGTTGAGGTTGAGCTTTTCTAATAGAAAATGTAGTTCTGTTGTCAGATAAATATTCACTAAAACCTTGCCAAAAATTTAAATCAACAAGTTTCATTCCAGTTAATTCTGTATTACTTTGATTACTTCTAATAGTTTTTGTCCAATCATTTGGTTGACTTATTATTTCAAAATGAGGAGCTATCTCAGAATTTCCAATTTTAAACAATTCAATTTTTACCAAAAATAAGTTTATATTTTCATCAGAATGCTCATTTAACCATTCGATTGCTTGCTTGTGCTCTTCATTATAATCTTTTACAATCCAAATAATTGTTTTGGCATCATATCCAGCACCATATACAAGAACTTTTCCTAAATGGTCATGATTAGTTATTTCAAGTTGATTTTCAATAATAATATTTTCATTTGTGTCTTCGTTAACTGCTAAAATATCTAAAGAATATTTTCCGACAGAAGCTTCTGTTTTTAAAACTTTTATTGAAATTCCTAATTCATCACTTAATAGTTTAATATTTTGTTCTTTAGCTAACCAAGGTGTAAAATCATATTCTTCATTTTTCCAAATACTTCTTAGATCTTTTATCTTTTCAAGTTTTCCTAATTTAATTTCATTCATTAAATTTCCTCCAAGCCTAATTCTTTTAAGTAAACATTAAGTTCTTTATCTACTTCTGCTATTTGTTTGTCTATGTCTTTAAGATCTTGTTGAACAGCTTTAATATCTATTTCTTCTTCCTCTTCAAAAGTATCTATATATCTAGGAATGTTTAAATTATATTCATTTTCTTTTATTTCAGATATTGGAGCAACATGGCAATACTTTTCTATCTCAACTCTATTTTTATAAGTTTCAATAATTTTATCAACATCTTCATCTCTTAATCTGTTTTGATTTTTTCCAGTTTCAAAATCTTTTGATGCATCAATGAATAAAATATTATCTTCATTTTCTCTACATTTTTTAAATACTAATATACAAGTTGGAATACTTGTTCCGTAAAATATATTGGCTGGTAATCCAATTACTGCATCTAAATAGTTTTTTTCTTCAATTAAATATTTTCTAATTACTCCTTCTGAAGCTCCTCTAAATAAAACTCCATGAGGAAGAACTACTGCCATAGTTCCATTATCTGATAATTGATATATCATATGTTGAATAAAAGCAAAATCCGCCTTTGATTTTGGTGCTAATTTACCATAAGCACTAAATCTTTCATCTTCTATGAACTTTGGATCAGCACTCCAGTTTGCAGAATATGGAGGATTAGCAACTATTGCATCAAATTTTATATCTAAATGTCTAGGTTTTTCTAATGTATCATCATTTTTAATATCAAAATGTTTAAATGAAACTCCATGTAATAACATGTTCATTCTAGCTAAGTTGTAAGTTGTAGAATTAAATTCTTGTCCATAGTATGAACTTACCTTACATTCTTTACCTACTCTTAACAGTAATGAGCCAGATCCACAAGTTGGATCATATACACTTTGAAGTTTTGATTTATTTAACGTAACTAATTTAGCAAGAATTCTTGATACTTGTTGTGGTGTATAGAACTCTCCTGCTTTCTTTCCAGCTGATGCTGCAAAGTTTGAAATTAAGTATTCATAGGCATCACCTAAAACATCAATTTCAGCATCTTCATGATGAAAGTCTATGTCATCTATTTTTAACATAATAGTTGATATTAGTTTAGTTCTTTCTGCCTCTCCTCTACCTAATTTAGAGTTGTTTAAATCCATATCTTCAAATAAATTTTCGAAATCATCCTCTGATTCATTACCTAAAGTAGATTCTGAGATAACATTAACTGCTTTAGCAAGCATTGAAATATCAAACTTACCAGTTTTAATGTTATCAATCAATGTACTCCATAAATACTCTGGCTCTATACAATAACCTATATTTTCTTCCTCTATTAAATCGGACTTAAATTCTTGTGCTTGTTCCTTATCCTTGAACATATCAGCATATTTCATTTTATTTCTTAACATTACATTTTCAACGTAATTAACTAAATTTTCAGATAAATACCTGTAGAATATTAATCCTAAGATATAATTTTTGAAATCATTAGCATCCATATTTCCCCTTAGGGAATTAGCAATACTCCAAAGTTGTTTTTGAAGTTCTGCTTGTTGTGATTGTTGTTTTTCTTCTCTTGACATAACATCCTCCTATAAAAATTTCTTAAATATATTTCTAATAAATTCTTTGACTTTATTTTTTACAGTTCTTCTTTCCCAATAATCATCTATATCAATAGCTTCATTTATTTCTTTGTCTGGGAAAATACTACTATACTCATACTCATTAATTATTTCATTTAACTTATCCAAATTAATTTTATTATTTAAGGCAAATTTTTCAATTTCCTTTTCTCTTTCTTTATTCATATGTTCATTGAATGCATCATCTATTGAATCATCTTCTTTTAGTGCAGGTAATATAGATTTTAAGAAGCTCTTAATTAAATCAGCTTTTAAGAATAATTCATCATCTGTAATATTTGTTAATTTACTTTCAATATCTGCAATATCACGTTTCTTTTGTTCTTCATCTGTTAAATCAACATTTCTAATTAAATTAAGTATATATGAAACATTAATTCTATCAGTTTGAATTAGTTCTAGTGAGAATGTAACATCATTTAGAATTGAACTCTTTTCTTTATCATTAGAAATTTTTCTATATAACTCATAATATTTACTTTTATAATCTTCAAACATTTGAGTATTAATAACAGTATCATCATTATCTAAATCAAATTGATTAAATGTTTTTAAACTAACAAGTATTTTAGCAACCTCTCTAAATGCTAAAATAAATTCTTTTATATCTTCTTCTCTTTCTAGTTCATCAACACTTTCTACTACTGGTGTAATTTTTAACAACTTATCTACAGCTTTATTAAACTTATCTAGGTAAGTATCATATGGTGCCATTATTACAGTATCAATACTATCAGTTTGAGAAAACAATTTAACAGCTTCATCCACCCTAGCTTTAGTAGTTCTATAACAAACTATATTACCAAATGGCTTTGTATCAGATTCAACTCTATTTGTTCTTGAAAATGCTTGAATTAAATCATGATATTTAAGGGGTTTATCAACATATAACGTATTTAATCTTTTAGCATCAAATCCAGTCAATAACATATTAACAACTATAACTATATCAATTTCTGTATTTTTAATTCTTTTACATATATCTCTAAAATAACCATCAAAATTATGAGTAGAAAAATTTGTATTAAACATTTTGTTATAGTCTTCCATATATCTATCTAATACTTCTCTTGAATGTTCTGGATTTTTATCTAAATCTTCATTTGCTCCGTAAGTAAATATCGCTCCTATTTTTAAATCATGATTTATTTTTTTAAAAGCATCATAATATTTTATTAATAACGGTATTGAAGATACAGTAAATAATGCATTATATTTTCTATCTCTTGTTTTTATATTATGATGATCAATAATGTGCTGAGCAATTAAGCCTACTCTTTCATCTGCTAAGAATACTTCATCAGTATCTATGCCCTCTACCATAACATCTTCTTCTAATGCACCTGTATTTACTTCCATAAATTTTATATAATCAACGTTAAAACCTAATACATTTTCATCTTTAATAGCATCTTTTATTAGGTATGTATGTAAGCATTTTTCAAATATATCAGCAGTACTTCTACCATCTTGTGATGGATTTTCCTTAAATCTAGGAGTACCAGTAAATCCAAAGTATTGTGCTTTACTAAATGTCTTTGAAATCTGTTTATGCATATCACCAAATTGTGATCTATGACATTCATCTATTATAAATACTGTTTTTAAATCCTTATATTTTTCCATAATATGTGCATATTTAGGATTAGTACAGGCATTAGCCATTTTTTGGATTGTAGTTATAATTAATGGTTTAGAGCTATCTTTAATTTGCTCTATTAATTTGTCAGTTTGGTTAGTCATATCAACACAACCTGGATCAAATTTGTTAAATTCATCTAAAGTTTGTTTATCCAAGTCTTTTCTATCTACTAAAAAGAATACTTGATTGATAGATGGTTCTAAAGATAAAATTTGACTTGTTTTAAATGAAGTAATAGTTTTTCCAGAACCAGTTGTATGCCATACATAACCATTATTACTTGTATCTAATGCACGTGATACAATATTTTCAACTGCATATACTTGATAAGGTCTCATTACCATCAACATTTTTTCAGTTTCATTAACAATCATATATCTTGCTATCATTTTTCCTATATGGCATCTATCTAAGAAAAATACACAAAATTGTTCTAAGTTATTAATTCTATCATTATTTATATCAGTCCAATAAAAAGTAAATCCATAATTTAACTCTTGATCTCCATTTGCAAAATATTTAGTTTCTACTCCATTACTTATTACAAATAATTGAATAAATTTATATAATCCTTGGTAAGAATGCCTCTTATATCTCTTAATTTGATTAAAGGCTTCTTTCATATCAATACCTCTACGTTTTAATTCAACTTGAACCAAAGGTAATCCATTTATTAAAATAGTTACATCATATCTATTTGTATATTTTCCTTCAACAGTAGTTTGATGAGTTACTTGAAATATATTCTTACACCAATCTTTTGTATTGAATAGTTCAATATAAACAATACTACCATCATCTCTTTGAATATCTTGTTTCTGTCTTAATTCTTTTGAAGATTGAAAAACACCTTTACCAGATATTTTAACCATTAATCTTTCAAATTCTTTATCACTTAAGTTTTTACCTTTAAGTTCTATTTTGTTATGAATATTGACTTGTTCTCTAAAATTTTGTTCCAATTCATTAACATCATTTATTACTACCTTAGAATAGCCTTGCTTTACAAGTTGATCTATCATACGATCTTCTAGTCTTGCTTCACTCTCATATACTCCCATCATTACACCTACCAATCAATATATATTTCAATTATATCACGAAAATTGTCATTTTTTGGCTTATGTCCACCAAAAAAGAAGAAATTAATATTAACTTCTAATCATTTTTCTATTAATTTCTTCAATTTATTTATCTGTCTATTTAATAAAATACATAGTTTATTAATTCTATTATCTGAGTATCCTGTTATATCTTGATACTCATGTAATAAATTATCAAACCATTCAGGAATATCTTCTAGTTTATTTACATCAATTCTTTTTATATCTTTTACTACTTTAATTATTTCATCAAATGGTTTAACTTCATAAAATAATTTACCATCACCAATAATATGCATTTCTTCTTCATCATAGTATTCAATATTTAAACTTTGACCATTATCAAATATTGGTGCTACATCTAACCATTTTAAAGTATTAACATCTCTTATTATTCCAAAGTTATTAAGATGTCTATCTTCGTTCATAATTAGAAAATCTAAAATATACATATTTTCTATTTTTTCTCTTGCATCTTTAATTCCTTCAGATTCTAGTTTTTTAATATATTCTTCATAGTCCTCTATACTATTATGTTTTTTCATATCATTTCTTATTTGATTACAAGTAATTAGTTCTGTATCTTTTGTTATGAAACAAGGACATTTTGATACAACCATATCTTTATAAGTATCTAGTGTGTATTCTACATGATCAAATTCCAATCTTTTACATATTTCACTTGCTAATACTTCATTAAATGGTTGTAATGTTTCATTCTTATATCCACCTTTTAATAAATATCTTGTACCATCTTCAATAATCCAAGCTTTTTTTAACATACCATCTGTAGTATTATTAGGCGTTTTTAATGATGTTGCATCATGAATCATCTTACTGTTTTTAGAAAGTGATGCTTCCATAAATTCAGCATAATCAAAGTCATTATCAAAGAAATTAATATCTTCATATTTAATATTAGAATCTACTGGTTTTAACCAATACTGATCTGATAAAGATAATCCAAATGCTTTATCTAATAATTCACATGGGGCATTAATATTAAGTCTATGTAGTAATAAGTCTAGCTTATCTCTCCAAGATGGTATTCCCCTTCCCTTAAACCATTCACTTAAATTAGTTCTTAAAGAAGTATCATTAACATCTTCATTTTTATAAAAACTTTTTAAAATATACGGAGCATAATCAATATTATAAACATCATAAATACTAGTAAACACTCCTGTTGCAGAATCATATTCTGTTAACATTACTTCTTTATCTTTATTCATTAAAGTACATTTCATAGGAATTCATCTCCTTTTCTATATACTATTATACCATACTTATATTTTTTAATAGGCAATATTTACCTATAAACAAAAAAATGAAGTACTATCAAAAAATTATAGTACTCCTAAAAACGATATTATAATAAATTATAATCATAAATTACACAATAAAAAGAAAAATAGGGCTCTACCGTTAGATAGTGCCCTTGCAAAAATGTATTATCATTTTTTCCTTGCATAATCATAATACCATATATTAATGATCATGTCAAACTATTTTAATCTGAGTTTACATTATAATTTTTTTCAATGATTTTTTTAAAATATAAATATATAGATTTCAATAGTTCATTATTATTATAATACTCTTTATGATGAATTATTCTTCCAAAAAACAATTCATTAATGTCTTCTGTTACATTTTTCTTAATACCCTTGCTAGTTACTATTTCATTAAACATATATAATGCATAAGTCATTTGTCTTATTCTGGAATTACTCAATTTATTACTTCTTGTTTCTTTACCTACTCCACTTTCTATTAAATAATTAATAACTAATGTATCCGCTCTATGTAGATTATCTTTTTTATCTAGTTCTGATAAAACGCAAGAATTATGAGCTACTGCATTTCTAAGTTTTACTACTTCTCTTAAAATAAATATGTTTTTAAGTTCATTTTCTAAATTATATTCTTTAGAAAAAAATTCATAAAAATTAACTAATTCACCAAATGTAATTATCTCAAGAAATTCCCATACAGGAATATTTTCTAATTGTTGATTCTTATCTATATCATATTTAGAAAAAATTTTTTTATAATATTCACTTCCTACTTTTCTAAAAATACTATTATGCACTTTTTTAGGAAACTTTTCATCATTGAAATCTCTTTCTAAATACTTGTTAACAGCTTTATAGCCATTTTCTTCTTCTATGTTTTCAATTAAATTTAATATTCTTATTTTTAAATAATGTTCAATATCAATAATTATTTTAAAGAATAATAGTCTAACTCTATGATCTATAATAGCCATATCTTTAAGATAAGCAAAATCTAAATCTTGATATAATCCTTCATATTCACCTGCTGGAGATGGATATTTCAAGAAATTATTTTTATATGAAGTTAAGTTATAATAGTTATTGTTATTTTTTAAATACTCTTCTGCATCCTTTTCACTAATTTTTTCAAACTTAATATTTTTTTCTTTTAAATATGGAACCATTTCTGATATTTTCATCATAGGTCTTAAATATTGATTTGTTTCTTTTGTAACATCCACATTATCACTTCCTAACTGCTATAAGAATTATAGCACACTATCTTTTAAAATTTTATATTTAAAATAAATTTATAATTCTTTAGGACAATTAGTTTTGTATTTAACATCATTAAAACCATATACTTTTTTACAATCATTGCAAATAATTGCTACATAATCTGCACCAACAATACTAAACCCATCACCTTTTAATACTGATATGCTTTTGGAATTACATTTAGGACATTTAACTTCTTCTTTCATCACTTCATTCTGACTATACGCATCCCTAACTATTTCATATCCATTTCTATCATATTTAGGAACATATTCATCTTTATTAAATGTTTTAATTCTACCAAACATAAACTCTAATTTATCAGCTTGTTTTTCTGTATGGTAGTGTCCACAATACCATTTGTCGTAATTAATATTTCCTTCTATTTTGTCTAAAAAATGTTCCATTGATTTATCTACTTTAGTTTGATCTAATCCTTGCATAAATACTTCTCTAGGTTCATATTTATAAGGACAAGTATGAGTTAGAACTATATCAAAATGCTTACCTTTTACTTTTTCTAAAATAGTATCCATTTCTTCCTTAGTTAACTGCTCATCTTTAAACCACTTATATCCATGTAGTAATCTATACTGTTTATCTACTGAATATGCTCCACCAATTACTAAAATCTTTTTACCATCAATATTATAAATTTCTCCATCTTTTGCAAATATTAAATTTGGATATTCTTCTTCAATAAATACTTTTCCACCAAACATTTCAACCTCTTTATAAGTAGATATGTTTTCTGGTCTTTCTTCATGATTTCCTCTTACACAAAACAATTTTAATTTAAGTTTTTTTAAGTATTCTTTGTAATTTTTATCTTCTTCATTTAAATAATAATTAATTCCGACATCTCCTAATACTATCAACATATTATCAGTATCTTTTTCCAACTTATAAATTCGAGAAAAATCTCTATGTATATCACCTGTAATATAAATCATATGCACCTCATAAGTTTCATTGGTTATTATCTTTCTTTAATTCTTTATTAATATGATTTACAGAATTAATTATTTCATCAAATAAGTCAAACGTATAATTATATAGTCTTTTTATTTCGTTTTGTTCGCCTTTTAAATCTCTTTCGGATATTTTTTTACCAACTAATTTATATTTTTTATTTCTGCTATACTTAAGCATACTAAAAATTTCTTTTGTATTTATTGTTTTGTTTTTTTTAGATAATTTCTTTTTAGTCGAATCATTAACAATTATTTCTACAGTTTCATTGTTTATCTTTAATTCTATTACAACATTATTTGTCATATCGTTTCCACCTCTTTCTAATTGTCTCTTCTCCTCCATCTAATATATTAGCAACCTCTCTTAAAATATTTATTTTTTTATCAGCATCTTCATATTCTAATGCACCATTTATTATTTCTATTTTTGAATCTTGTTCCTTAATAATTATTACATTATCAACATCTAAATTTACAACTAGTTCTGGTTTATGTGTAATAAATAAAACTTGTTTATTAGAACTCATTCTTCTTAATATTTCTATTACATCACTAGTTAGTCTGGTATGAGATATATCATCGCCTGGCTGATCAACAATATACAATTTTTTTGAGTTTTCATCTGCCAAAACATCTAAATATATTAATGCATTTTTCCCTGGAGAATTACCTTGTTCTAACTTTTCATCACATTTGTAAATTAAAAGCTCTTGTTTTAATACTTTAGAATTGATGTATTCAGTTATCGCCTTTTTATATTTTTCTTTTGAATTTTTACCATCGTCTGGTAAACTTTTCTTTAATTTTTCTTTAAAATTATTTAAATTTAACCTTTCTACACTTTCTATATTTCGCACATTAGATAGTGGTGAAGTTAAAATTTTATTTATTTCTTTTAAATCAATTTTAGATTCTACAGTTTTTGTTACAAATTTGTATTTTCCCTCTTCTCTTTCTTCTTTTTTTATATTAATTTCCTTAAAAGAATCTAATGTATTACTTATATTTTCATTGCTTACTTTTAAGTAATCAGTTATTCGTTTTGATGCAGATACAATATTTTGTTTAAATAAAGTAAGCTTATTTTCTTGAGCTTCAGAAACTTGTTGATTTTTATCTTCAACAATTTTACAAATACTTTTAATAACTGTTTTAACAGATTCATTATCATTCTCAATTTCTAACTTATTATTGTATTTTTGCAATAACACACTTAATTTTTTAATAACCGCTTCAATTGTTTTAGTGTCTCCAAACATATCATAACTACATAATTCATTTAAATTTTTAATTATTTCATTTATTTTTGCAATTATTTTAGAATAATCTTTTTTATCATCAGTTAGATTATCAACAATTCTTAATAAATATGTCGTATTTTCTATTTCACAAGGTATTTCAATTTCAAAATCAAGCTCATTTTCTTTATCCTCTAATTTTTGATTATAATCAACTCTGGTTAAAATTTTATCAACATACGAATAAATATTTTTAAAATCTTCACTGTTATCTAATTCCTTAAATTTTTCTTTAAATAATGGTAAATCTAATAATTTTGTACCAGATTGAAACTTTTCTCTAATTTCACCCTGACAATCATATTGAATTTTTTTTAATTCATCATCAGAAAAAGGAATCAATTTCATTTTCTTATCTTTCAAATAGTTTTTATACCCATTCTGCTTAGACTTTGGTTTAATATTTTTAAACGATGAGTCAATTAAACTTTCTAATATTAAGCTTTTACCTATAGAATTATCCCCTATAATAACATTTAGTCCTGAAGATAAATTTATATCATTTTCTTTCCCATTTAATTTCAACTTTATTTTTGGAATAAATGGTTTTGTAACCTCAAATAGAGAAGTTGTAACACGTTTTGGTTCAGTTAGTGCCATAACTAATCCCTTAAAAGTCGGTAAAGATTTAATATAACTGTATTTTATATCTGTTTTGTCATTCTCATCCTGCTGCGGATAAACATTCCAAACATGGCAATCAGTACCTGTAATATATCTCAAATTATTTAATTGTTTTTCATATTTATAATCATTTAATATTCCTTCTACTTTACCACTCCTAAACTCTACAGCATCAAAATAATCAATGCCAATTATACTATCAAATTCTTTTTCACCTACCTTGGCTAGATTTTCATTTTGATTATTTGCCCTTATACCACTTTTTTGGTGTACTATAAGGAGAACGTTTAAATCAATATTTTTAAGTATGTCTTTGAAAGTTTTTTCTGTAAATGCATTTTTCTTTGTATTATCAAATGGAATATTAATTTTATCTGGAATTTCGTTAACTTTTTCTATATGACTATCATCAAAAATTGTTATAATATGCACCCTTTTTTTCCTGATTTCAACATCAAATTCTATTCCTGGTAAGATTTTTTTTATTTTTTTGCCTTCATATGATTTTACTTTACTATACAATTCCATATCAAAAGCATTATGATCAGTAATTGAAATCATATCTACTTTATTTTTTTGTAATTTTTCTATAAGAATATCTACATTTTCAATCGTATTATTAGCAACTTTCTCTTTATCCTTTTTTTTGCTCAATGCACTATGTATATGCAAATCTAATTTTACTAATTCTTTAACAATATTGTTCATTAAAAACACTCCTTATTAAAAAAGCAGTATCCATCTTAAAAAGATTAAATACTGCTCATCCTTATAAGATATATTATCATATTTCAACATTTTTTTCAGTATTTTCAGGACAATTTAATGTTATTTTAGTTAAAAAGCAAAAAAATAGCATTTGTTCCTTAAATAAACGCTATTTTTACGGTATTTAATATCTTTCTAGATAAATTATGCTATCTAACTCAATCGTTTAAATACAGCCGTCTTAATACCCAATCAAATTATGTAATGGTAAGTAAACTCGCCACCTCCTGCATTTATGTGATTAGATACAACTATAACATCTTTTGAATTTCCAAATTTACCTAATATATTTTCTACTCTTTCAGTAGGTGTTAAAGTAACATCACTATCTCTTGTAATAGCAACTGGTATTCCAAGTTCTCTAAGTCTATTATACATATATTTTGATATATCTAAAGTTAAATCTTTTTCTATAATACCATTTCCACTTGCTCCATTATCAGAACCACCATGACCAGCATCAATAACTATTTTTTTAGCCATCTATATTCACCTCAAAATATTTTATGATAATAACCTAAATATGTTATTGATATTATTAAATTAGCAACACTTAATCACTATAAAAAAAGAATATTTCTATTCTTGTTTTGATATTAAGTTCTTATACCATTAATAAATTTTATCTAAAAAGATAACATATTAGTAAAATTAATTGTATATTTATTAAAAAATACATAATTTTCTAGCATATTATATATAATATCATTCATTTTTTAAAATAAATTTATATAATATATTATTATGAACTAAGGTAAACTCCCCTTCCATATATTCAACTACTTCATAAAACATAATTGGTACCCTAAGTTCCTCTTCTAAATCAATCATTTCATTAAAATTTTTAACTTCAACTATATCCATATTTTCCTCATTAACAGGATTTAATACTTCAATAATTACATCACCATACTCTTTTAATATTTTATTTAGTTTTGTAGTATATACATTTTTCTTAGGTATATTAAATATTTCTCTAAATAACACTATAAATAACATAATAGATATTCCCATTAATAAAATTCCACATATTAATTTTCTATATACAAACTTTTCTTGTTTTTTTACCTTTGGAGTAATATTTTTATTATAAACATCTTGATAATTTTCAGTAATTTTAAATGCTTGTTGATTAAGTGGAATATTTAATGAAATAGTTTTTGTGTCATTAATTTTTTCTTTATCTAAATTGCCATTAACATTAATAGTAAAAATAACATTTAGTGATGCATTTATTGGTAATTTAAGTTCTTGTCTAAATTGTGAAACTATATTATTATAATATTTAAAATCAATATTTACTGGTTTATTTATTGATATAGTATTTTTATCATTCACATCTACTGTTGTAGGCTTTATTAAGTTATATTTTTTAGTCCATACTTTTGATTCTTCTTCATCTAAACTATATTCACCATTTATAACAGCATCTACACTATATGTATACTTAAGTGGGACTACTTTTGATCCAGAATAATTATATTTATATTCAATTTCTATTTGTTTTATAAGATCAGATATATATGTCTCATCTCTTCCCAAATAGTTTGAATCTATATAACTATTATCATATAAATTTACTTTATAATCTATATCTTGTTTTATAAGATATGAATATAAAATTATAGAAATATTTTTATCTGGTTTATTTATACTTTTATATATTATAAATAAAGATGACATAAAAAACGTAATAATAATCCCTAATAATGAAAATCTAACCCATTTTTTTAATACTTTTCTTTTAGGAAAAATCATATTATTACTCATTTTATCACCTCACTCATTACTTTGAATATAATTAAAATTAATAATAGCTTTTTTTGTAGCTTTTTTTATTATTTTATCATCATTTATAGGCCATTCTACTTTTAGTATATATTCTTTTATTTCGCCTGAATTAATAACATCGTCACCAGTTTTTTCTATAGAATATTTTATCTGAATTGGTTCTGTATTATTAATTTCTTTTATGCCTGTAATTTCTGTTAAATAAGCTGGTATAGTACCACTATTCTTAATTTTAATTTTATATTTACAAAACGCACCAGGATAATTTAATGAAACATTAAAACTTGCGGTTTTATTATCAAATTCTGGTTTTTCTATCTCTTTTATTCCATCTTTTTCTTCTAATTTAATATCTACTATTTCTACATTCCATTTAGCATTTATATTAGAAGTACTAGAAATATTTAAAGATTTAGCAAGTACAGCATATCCAAAATATCTAAATAGAATAGTCATTAATAATAGAATTAAAAGAATTATTTTTTTCTTATAACTCATAAAATATATACCACCTATTCTCTCCTAGTATAACACATTATAAATAATTATAAATATTTAAAAATGAAAGTTTACACTTTCATTTACATATTATTTTCCCATTTCAACATCAGGTTTAGTATTTTTAAAGAAATCATTTAAATATACAATTGGATAACCTACATATGGTATTTTAAATTTTACTTTTCCAATTACTTGTTCTTGTTTTACTTTTTTATTATCTGGGGCATTATTGTTATCCCCCTTTGTTATATAATTTATAGTTCCATCTTTTAACTTTTCTATTTTAATTATTCTATGGATTATAACATCTTTATCTAATTTATATTCTATAATATCATATTGTTTTAATTTTAATACTTCATCCTGATTTAGTTTTTTTATGACAACTAAATCACCTCTATTAATAAGTTTTGCCATGCTATTAGACATTACAGCAATAGGCATATATTTAAAGAAACCAGCTACAAAACCTACAAACAAAAATAATGACAAAATTAATGGAATATTTTTTATAGGATTTTCTTTTTTTATTCTTCTCTTTGCTAATCTTTCTACTTTTTTGCTCTGATAATAATTCATTGTTAAAAAAGTAATAAGTGCTAAAACTAAATCAAATAAAGCCGTAATAAACCAATTTAAATCTGGAAAAATAGGAAGTATTATATTAGCAAACATAATTGGTAATCTATATGCTAATACTGAACTATATCCTGCTACTAGAGATAAATAAGTAAATAATATATTTCTAGCAATTATTGGTATTATTGTAGAACTTATATATTTAAATCCTGTCTCTCCAGATATAAAATTATCATCAAAATTATAAAAATTTATTTCTATTAGTATAAATAATAATGTAACTAGAAAGTAAAATATTTTACTTTTTGAACAATTATTAATTAGAATATATCTAACATATTCTTCAAATATTATTATAATTAAAAACGACCAAATATTTTTTATAATTCCTAATACGGAATGAGAATATGGACTTTTTGAATATCCAAAAAACAATCCAGATAGAAAATATAAAATTAAGTATATTATAGTTATAATCAAAATTGTTTGAGTTTTATCTGCTTTGTATTTTATTCTTGTATTAAAATCTTTCGCAATATATAAAGATAATACAAACATAAATAACCATATTAATGGATTTATTATTAAATTATAATATTTAACTATTTTATCTATAAACAATATAGAAGCAAATAAAACATATATAGTAGCAAATAAATATAGCAATATTATTTTTAAATCTATTTTTTTCATATTTCCTCCTATTTTAGTGATAAAGTATAATCATTAGTTGGTGATTTTATTTGCATAACTATTGTTATAGAAGTATTTTTAGCAAGAGTTTTATTACTATCACTAGGTGTTACAGTTACAATTCCATCTTTATTTACATAATTAAAATTCCAATAATTAGAAATAGTAGCACCAGTAGGTAATTCAAAACTAAAACTCCAATCACTTATGTCAGAATCAGTATCATTAGTTAATTTTATATCGTATTGTGTATAATATTCACCACTTACACCCCAACTACTACCTTTAGTAAATACAACTTTAATATCACTTTCAACACTTGGATCAGGTTCTGGATCAGGGTCTGGTGTTGGATCTGGATCTGGTGTTGGAGTAGGATTATTTTCTATCACATCTCCATTTAAGTTTACTTTTGATATTTTAAAATTATTTTCACTCATACTAACTTGAAGTCCAAAATTTATTTCATTACCTGCATTCAATGTATTATTATATGACATTCCTGTTATAGTTAGTTTTGTTCCTTCTATTTTATAATTAGCACTCCATCCACCAACATATTTAATATCTGATGGAATATCTATTACTATTTTCCAATTTTCAACTTTTTCTTGCCCAATATTTGTTAATTTAAAATCATATTGGTAATACGTTTGTCCATTGTTATACCATGTTTTATCTTCATATGTTAATTTTAAATTTTTATTTGAAAATTCCTTATCATCTTTTTCTTCAGTAATTAAATTAGTGGTTCCTTCTACAGATAAATTTTGTTGTAATAATGAATATCCTACACTAATTGTTAATGTAGATATTATAAATAATATTATAATTTTCCACACGTTAAAATTTTTATTCTTTTTTATCTTTCTCATTTATAACCTCCAAAGAAAAAAAGAAACATTTCTGTTCCTTTATTTATTATGTATTTTGAACATAATTTAAATTGATTGTTGCAGTCTTTGATGTAGTTGTTGGAACAGTGTCATCATTTGCTGCACTTTTAACCCAAGTTACTGTAACTATTGCTTTTGCTGTTGCTTTAGAATCTAATGTATCTCCTTCAGTAACACCTGTAACAGTATATTGAACTTCTGTTGGTAGTGCACTATTAGCTGCATCTACACCAGTTATACTTTCTAATGTAGCATTAATAGTTCCTTTATTTTCAATATCTATTTCATAAGTTGCAGTTGCACCTGGATATGCTAAATCAACATTAAATGTAGCCGATGAAGCATTTGATGAAATAGTTTTTGTAGTTGCACCTTTTAAAGTACCTTCAGTTATTCCAGTAATTTCAACATCCCAGTTAGCATCAATATTAGCAGTACCATTAATTGTTAATACTTGAGCTAATGCTGCATAACCTACAGACATTAAAACTATTGCCGCAAGTAATGTGCCAATTATAAAATTTTTCTTCTTATCCATAAAACGAACCTCCTATCATAAGTTAATGATACCATATTATTACGTTTTAATCAATATTTTAAAGAAAAAAATAACTTTTTAAGTTATTTAAATTTATTTATGTCTATACTACTTTCAAAACCTTCTACTTTAGTTATAGTTACATTTTTTAATATTGGCATCATTAAATCATATACTTGTCCATTAAATTCAAGTAATAATTTTGGTCTTAATGGGTTTTCTTTGTTATTTTCATAAACTATTGCTTTTAATCCATTAGATAAAAGTACAGTAACTCCTTTTGGATAAATAGGAATATTCTTACTAAATATTTTTACTATCTCATAATCAAATTTAGTTCCACTTCCACCCATAAGAAATTCTAATGCTTCTGATGGTGAATAACTGCTTAATAAATTGTCATAAGTTTCACATACATGAATTATTTTTGCATATTCATTTATTTCTTTTCCTTTTAATCCTAGTGGAAAACCTGTACCATCTTCATTTTCATGATGTTCTAATACGGCAGCCTTTACATTTGAACTAACAATTTCAATATTACTTAATATATTATGTCCATATGCAGGATGCATATAATAATGATAATTTTTTGATTCTTTATCTATATTAATTCTATTAGACAAAAAGTCTGAAACGTTTAATTTATCAAATAATTTATTATCAACACAAATTTTTCCAATATCATGAAGTAGTGAAGCAGTAGCAAGAGTTATTAATTTAT
Organism: uncultured Bacilli bacterium; assembly: GCA_934130005.1. GTDB lineage: Bacteria > Bacillota_I > Bacilli_A > RF39 > UBA660 > OMSK01. The sequence continues at coordinate 66,922 of CAKOXD010000006.1, read as the reverse complement.
CTCTATTATAATCAAGCATTTTACCTACAGCTACTGAAAATTCACACACATTTAAGGCATGTTCATACATGCTAGTATTTTTATTTATTTTATCAAATGATATATCACTTAGATACATGTATGAATCTACTATTTCTTTAGCGCTTTCTATTACTCCTTCAATATTCATATTTTTTAAACTCGATATTGTTTTTGATTGTAATGATTCAGGTATATTAGATTTAATTTCTATATTTTTAGACAAGGAATCATCTATATATACACCTTTTATATTACATGAATTTAAACTTTCAATTATATTATCTGTTAAAATTGAATTTTTTTTAACTAAAGGTATACTACCTTTTTCACTTAGTATATCTTCTGCTATCATCATTCCATTTTTTAAATTTTTTGTATTAATATATCTCATAAAATACTCCTATAGTTTATTTGTTAATTTAACATTTACTGTATTTTCTTTTCCATTTCTATTATAAGTAATTTTTATAGTATCTCCTACACTGTATTTATATAAACAGTATCTAAAATGAGCAGTATCTGTTATTTTATCATTATTTATTTTTAAAATTACATCTCCTACTTTTAAACCAGCTTTATCTGCAGGAGTATTATCTTCAACTTTTAAAACTACAGATCCATTAGTCAAATTAGAATCAATATTTATTCCGTATCTTCTTAAATAATAATTATCAACATCAGATAATTGAACTCCAAACACAGGTCTATCTATTTTTTCATTTTTTTCTAATTTTTCTAATACACTTGTTACATTTTCTATTGGTAAAGCAAATCCCATGCCTTCTATTTCATCTTGTACAAGTTTAAGTGATGTTACTCCTATTACTTCACCATTTATATTTAAAAGAGGTCCACCACTATTTCCTGGATTAATTGCAGCATCTGTTTGGAGAACATCCATTACAAAGCTTCCATTTGATAGACTTACAGTTACTTGTCTATTTTTTCCAGATAATATTCCTTTTGTTACAGTACCCATGTATTTTATTCCAAGTGGAGAACCTACTGTAAATACTGTATCTCCTACATTTACTTTAGAACTATCTCCTAAAGTTGCAATTTTTATAACATTAGATACATCTACTGATAATATTGCAATATCTAAGTATTCATCACTTCCAAGTAAAGTAGCATCACTTTCAACATTAGAAGTATTTGTAACTTTAATAGAAGTACTATTTTCCACTACATGATAATTGGTTATAATATATCCTTTTTCATTATCTTTTTTATAATAAAATCCTGTACCTGAACTACTTAATTTTCCATTTTTATACGTTTCAATTACAACTACTGAATCATATACTTTATCAATTGAGCTAGCAAGTGTATTTTCTTCAGTTATATTAACCTCGCTAACTGTTTTTTCTATATCTTTCTTATCAAATAAATTAAAATAATCTAAAACTAATATTGTACATATACACCCTATAAATAAAGAAATAATAATACCTATCAAGTATTTTAATTTATTTTTCATATTTCCTCCTATACTTTTTCTATTTCACGCCAATTATTTGGAAAACCAATTTTATTTAATATTAGGTTTAGAGGAACTGTATCTACTCTTCCATCTAACACCTCTATTTCATAACTTATTTCTGTTATTAATTCATTAAATTCTCTTTCTGTAAGTAATTGTTTTAGCATTATAATAACAGCAAATAAATCATTTTTTCCATAATTATAATGGTCTTCTGTTTTTTCTATATCTAGTAAATAATGATATTTATTATCTGGTATTTCTTTTTGTGTTCTATGATCATATAAAATATCTTCATGAGCACATAAATTTCTAAAGTTAGCTAAAAGATATAAATATGTAGATAAAGAATCTATATCTAATTCATAAAAATCTGCTATAGAACTTTGATCTTCTACTTTTAAAATATTATAAAGTTCTGCTATTATACCGAAAGATAAAACTTTTACTAAAATCCACATAGGAATATAACCATAATTACTTAAATAGTGAAGTGTTGCAGTATGTTGTTTTCCATTTATTCTTATTTGTCTTTTCATTTTATTTAATACATCATGTACTTGTCTTGTCTTTAAACTGTCTTGTGTAAAGTTTTTAGGATCTAAATAATCTTTTTCTTTAAATCCATATTTTTTAGATAATTGATAACTTATTATTGATTTAATGTTATTTTCAACTATTAGTAAATGTTTAAAAACGATATTTCTTATATTTCTATCAAATACAAATGTTGCATATACTTCTTCAAATCTTGTTCCTGGTATGAAGTTTTTACTTTTTTCACCATCTAAAAACATATGTCTATATCCATTTATAAAGAAATAGTTTTCTCTAAATAAAATATCTTTTGCTTTTTCTACATCATTAATAACTAAATTTCTTGATTCTAATATTTCTATTTGTTCATCAAGGGTTTTGAATATCTTATTCATAAAGCCACCTACCATAATAATTATAACATAGAAAATTTTTTTATAGTGAAATTTTTATGATATTTTTAATTAAAATAGTAAATTATGCCTTTTGTTATAACACTAGCAACTTTTTTTTGATAATTTTGTTGTTTCAAAAGATATCTATCATTATTATTACTCAAAAATCCAACTTCTATTAATACTCCTGGAATTTTTAATCTTTTTTGTAAATATAAGGTATTATCGTTTTTGTATTTTCTATTGCCATTTAATTCTTTGTTTAATTCTTTTTGAAGAATTTTTGCGATTAATTCATTTTCTTTTCTATTATTATGATAAAAAACCTGTGGTCCTTTAAATAATCCAGTTTCTTCTGCATTTAAATGAATAGATAAAAATAAATCTGCTTTAGATTCATTAATAATATTACTTCTTCTAGATAGATCACTTCTTTTTCTATTTATCGTATTTGTGATTGCTAAATCATAATCTCCATATCTAGTCTGATATACAATAGCACCTTTTTTTTCTAATTCTTCTTGTAATTTTAAACTAATTGCTAAATTTATATCTTTTTCATAAACATTATTATAAACAGCACCAGAATCGACACCCCCATGACCTGAATCTAAATATATTACTTTTCCTAATAATTCTAAATTATTTTCTTTTGCAAATACTATATTTAAACTAAGAATTCCTATAAAAAAGTAAAGTAAAACATATATTTTATATTTAAGCATTATATCACCTAATAAAAATATATGTTTCTTTTATAATTATTTTCTATATTGTTCCATTTTGAATTCTTCTTATTATAACTAAAATTGCGACTATAAAAATATATATAAATATATTTAAAAATGCTAATAAAATACTTTTTCTATCACCTGTTGGTAAAAATTTATTTTTTTTCTTTAATTTTTTTATTTTTCTTTTATCTAACGATAAGCAGATGCTATTAGATATTATTGAATATAAAGTTCTAACAAGCAATTCAAAAAAGAACATTATATAATAATATAAATATAAATTAGCAAAATTCATTTTACTATATGAATAACTTAAAAAGTAAAATAGTGCAAAATCTATTATTCCAAATATAATTCCAAGTAGTAAGTGTTTTCTATATGAAAAATATAAATTACCTATTATAAATGGAGTATACCAATTTTCATTTCTATACATCATATCAAAATCATCATTATATTTTCTATCATCATCATATTTTGATACATATTCATTATTGCTTTGATTTCCATTTTCCAAAGTTCCACATCTTACACAACAACCATTAAGCATTAAAGCATTACAATTAGGGCATCTCATTACTTTGATTCCCATCTACCATATATTCCACAAGGTAATACGAGTTTTGATTTTTCTATAGGTAAACCTATTTCATCACATTCTATTATTCCATTTGGATATTTTTTTAATAATGTTGTTGTTAAAACATTTTCAAGTACAGTTTTAGAAAATCCAGTAGTGTATGAATTTATTTGAAAAAATAATGGTTTGTCACTTAATATTTTGATGCATGATTCAATAAGTTCTACTATTTTGTCTTCAAATTTCCAAACTTCACCACTTGGTCCTCGTCCGAATGATGGTGGATCCATTATTATAGCATCATACTTATTTCCTCTTCTCTCTTCTCTTAAGACAAATTTTAAACAATCATCTACTATAAATCTAATATAATTATTTTCTAAATGTGAAAGTTTCATATTTTCCTTTGCCCATTCAACCATACCACGTGCTGCATCAACATGAACAACGTCTGCTCCAGCAGAAGAACATGCCATAGTAGCTGCACCTGTATAAGCAAATAAGTTCAAAACTTTTATTTTTCTATTTGAATTTTTAATTTTTTCTATCATATAATCCCAATTAGCTGCTTGTTCTGGAAATAACCCAGTGTGTTTAAAGTTAGTAGGACTTACTTTAAAAGTTAAATTTTTATAATTTATAGTCCAAAACTCAGGTAATTCTTTTTTTAGTTCCCAATTACCTCCACCTTTATTACTTCTATGATAAAAGGCATCTATTTTTTTCCAGTTATTATCAAATTCTATTGGCCATAATCCTTGTGGATCTGGTCTTCTAAGAATTATCCCATTCCAACTTTCTAGTTTTTCTTTATTACCAGCATCTATTATTTTATATTCTTTCCAATCACTACTGATTTTCATATTATCACCTAATTCATTATATCAAAAAAAATAAAACATAACAATTTTAATTAAAAAAAAGATATAACAATGTTATACCTTTTAATACATATATTATCTTTTTGAGAATTGTGGAGCTCTACGAGCTGCTTTAAGACCAGGTTTTTTACGTTCTTTACTTCTTGAATCACGAGTTACAAATCCAGCTCTTTTAAGAACTGATCTAAAACATCCTTCATTACCTTCATTTGGTTTATCATATTCAAGTAAAGCTCTTGTTATTCCTAAACGAATAGCACCTGTTTGTCCTGTGAATCCACCACCATTTACTTTAACGTCAATATCAAACATTTCATCTGTAGAAGTTGCTACTAGAGGTTGTTTTAAATCCATAACATTAGTTTCATATGGAAAGAAATCTCTAACATCTCTACCATTTACAGTTATTTTTCCTTTACCAGGAACCATTTTAACTTGTGCTACAGATGATTTTCTTCTACCTGTTCCAGTATAAACTTTTTTATTAGCCATTTAAATACCTCCTATTTTTTTAACTCAACAGGTTGTTGAGCTGCATGTGGATGTTCTTCTCCAGCATACACAAATAACTTTCTATACATTTGACGTCCAAGTCTTCCTTTTGGTAACATTCCTTTTATTGCTCTTTCCATCATCTCAACTGGATAATTTTCTTTCATAACTTTTGCAGTTCTTTCTCTTAATCCTCCAGTATATCCACTGTGATTGTAATAAATTTTATCATTTAATTTATTACCTGTAAGAACTACTTTTGATGCATTAATAATTATTACATTATCTCCACAATCAACATGTGGTGTGAATGTTGGTTTATTTTTTCCTCTTAGAATATGAGATGCACGAGTTGCAACACGTCCAAGTGGCATTCCTTCTGCATCGATAACATACCAGTTACGAACAATTTCTTCTTTTTTTTGCATATATGTATTTTTCATAATAATTCCCTTTCTTTTTATAGATTTTGAAATAATTGGTCCCAACAATTATTTCTATGGGATTAATAAAATGTACCAATTAAAATTATATTAAAAAATAAAGAAAAAGTCAACATTTTAAATGTTATATTTTACATCTTTTAAGTATAATCCAACTGGAGATGCTGTTTTTCCTGCTAATGTTCTATCTTCACTTTCAATTATATGCTTTATATCTGTACTTTTTCTTTTATTTTCTCCTATTTCTATTAATGTTCCAACTATATTTCTAACCATATATCTCAAAAAGCCATTTCCTCTAAATGTTATAGTTAATATATCTCTATCTAAAGATATATTTATATCGTAAATTGTTCTAATATAATCATCTTTTTCTATATTTGTTTTTGTAAAAGATTTAAAATTATGTGGACCTATTAAGTATTTAAGTGATTTTTCTATTTCCTCTATATCTAATTTTTTATTATATTGATATACATAATTTCTCTCTATTGGATTATATTCTCCTAAATTAATTTTATAAATATATTCTTTTTCTACTACATCAAACCTAGCATGAAAATCATTATTTACCTTTTCTATTTTTTTTATATAAATAGAGGGAGTAGTTAAACTATTAATTGCCTTTTTTAATTTTTCTTCTTTTATTTCTTTTTCTAAATCAAAATGTGCTTTTTGATTTAAAGCATGTACCTTACTATCTGTTCTTCCTGATGCATGAATTGTTATATTTTTATTATTTATTATTTTTAAAGCTAATTCTATTTCATCTTGTATTGTATTTTTATTAGGCTGTTTTTGATAACCGTTATAGTTTGTTCCATCATAAGAAAATGTCATTAAGTAACGCACTATACCACTCCTTTTATTAAAATAATTATAACAATATTTACATAAATAAACAAATAATCATATAGTTTTATTTTTATATTTTTATAATTTAAATTATTCAAATTATAATTTCTAACTTCTATAATGTTTGATATATATATAGATTTTCTCATCACTAAACAAAATAATGCTGATAAAAATAATTTTATTTTCTCTATTTTTTTTAAAATATTTCCTTTAAAATCTAACCCTTTAATTTTATATGCTTTTAATATTTCATTTACAGATTCAATTATAATATTTATAAATTTAATAGATAATGTTAATATTAAACATATTTTTTCTGTATTAATCTTTATTTTTTTTAATGGTTCTAACAATTTATTTAAACTATAATTTATTTCATTTATTGTTGTTGTATATAAATATATACTTGTATAAATTAAACTTATAACTAATTTTAATATACTATTAAGTATAATACCTACATTTACTTTAAATATTAAGTCTATTAATATAATTGATAACAATATATATCTTAATGAGTAAATATTTTGTAAATATGTTTTTATATTTATTTTTGTGAATAAGCTAATTAGTAATAATAATATTAATATTAATATATTTTCTTTTAAATTAGAAGTTAAAGTTATTAATAAAATTATTATAAATAATAGAAGTTTTATTAAAGGATGAATTTTATGTATAAATGAATTTTTATATATATATTTTCCTATGGTTATATTAATATACATTTCTATATATATCCTTTATTAAGTCATTTATTTCATCCCTATATCCTATTTTTATACCTTTTTTTGTATATACTTTGTTTGAAAACATCATTATATATGGTGGTAATAATCCATATTTTTTTAATCTTTTTGTATCATTAAATACTTCGTATTTTGGACCATTGATAACTACTTCACCATTATATAATGTAATTACATTATCAACAATTCTATGTAAAAAATTTAAATCATGGCTTACAATTATAATTGTTTTTTTATATTTATTTTTTAGCATTTTTAAAAGTCTTACTAATTCCTCTTTTGAATTACTATCTAAACCTATTGTTGGTTCATCTAATATAATTAGTTTTGGATTATATATTAATATATTAGCAAGCGCTAATTTTTTTGCTTCACTTTGACTTAAATCAGATGGATTTTTTGATAAAATATCTTGTTTTAATTTTACTATTTTTAAAACATCATTTATTCTCTTATCAAGTTCATTTACACGATAATTATTTATAATAGCTGATGATTCTATTTCTTTTTTTACTGTATCATAAAAAAACTGTGATTTTGAATTTTGAAAACAATATCCTATATTTTTTAAATCTATAGTCTCCTTTTTATCATATTTAATTGTACCAGAAGATGTATTTAATAAACCAGATATTAAGTCTATTAGTGTTGTTTTTCCACTTCCACTTTTACCTATTATTCCTGTTATTTTTTCTTTATCTATTTTTAAATTTATATTTTTTAATATTTCTTCTTCATTATAACTAAAATTTAAATTATTTATTTCTATTTCCATAATTTATTCACCATTTTATCCATATCCAATTCTAAATTATTAATTAAATTATAATATTTTAATTTTATAGATAAATCTGCCATAAAAGGGATAGATAAATGAAGATTTTTAAATACTTTTTCATTTAATAATACATTTTCTTTTTTATCATTTAATATTAATTTTCCATTTGATATGATAGCAATCATAGTACCATATATTGTTTCTTCAACATCATTTGTTACATTTACAATAGTCATATTATTTTCTTTATAATATTTTTTTAACATTTTAAATATTTTATCAGTAGTTAAATTGGATATCATAGAAAAAGCATCATCCAATATTAATATTTTAGGCTTTTTTACTAGTTGTGATACAATGCTCATTAATTGTTTTTCTCCACCACTTAAAGTTTTTGGATCTCTATATAATAAATCTTTTATCTCAAATGTTTCTATTAATTTATCAAATTCTTCTTTTGTTAATTTATTATTTGATAAGTTTATTTCATCTAAAACTGTATCCCCTAATATTGAATCTGAAATATCTGATGGAACATATCCAATAAAATTTCTTATCTCATTAATTTCTTTTTTATTTAAATTTAAATTATTAATTTTAATCTGTCCATCATATTTTAATATTCCTGTTAATATTTTGACAAGTGTTGTTTTTCCACTATCATTTTCTCCTATAATAGTTGTAAAACTACCTCTTTCTATATTTAAATTAAATTTATCAAATACAATTTTATCTTTATAATTAAAACATAAATTATTAATCTCTATTATATTATCCATTCCTAACCACCTGTAAGATATATTATAATATATTTATAATTATTTTACAAATAAAAAATACCTAAAATAGGTATTTTATTCATCATATAATTCTATTTGGTATGTGTACTTATAATTTGGTAAAGAACCTGTTCTGGTTATTACTACTTTTGAATTTATTAAATCCATATTTTTTCCAGTTTTAGAATTTTTAGTACTTCCTTCTAAATATCCATCATTTATTAATGTTTCTAGTGTTACATTTTCTTTATTATTAGTAAATGTTAATTCATTTCCAACATGATCAGCTAAATATTCTTTAGCTGCTTCTTTTATGCTTGATTCTTCTATTATATTGGTGTCATTTTTCATACTAGATAATTGTTTAGTAACTTGTGGATAAATTATTAAAGCAAGTATAGCTATAATAACTATAACAGCTATTAATTCTACTAATGTTAAACCCTTATTATTCATTTTATCCTTCTTTCTTTGACTGTATATTATAGTTTATTTTAAGTAATAATTTTGTAGGTAAAAATCTATTAAATATATAGTTTAATTTCATTAGTTTTCCAGGTATTATCACTAATTTCTTCTTAAACATTTTTTTTACAGCATAATTAGCAACATCCATACTGTTTAAAGCTTTAACTGAAAATTTAACTTTAGCAACCTTGTTAAATTCTGTATCTACAGGGCCAGGGCATAATATAGATATTCCTACATTACTTTTAATTTCTTTTAATTCACCATATATTGATTCACTTAATCTAAGTACATATGCTTTTGAAGCATAATATGTTGCCATTAATGGACCTGGTTGAAAAGCTGCTGAAGATGCAACATTTAATATATATCCTCTATTTCTTTTTGTAAAATCTTGTAAAAATAACTTTGTTAATATATGTAATCCTTTTATGTTTGTATCTATCATATCTAATTCTTTATCAAGTGATGTCATAGTAAAATCACCAAATACTCCAAATCCTGCACAGTTTACAAGTATTTCTATTTCTTCATTTTTTACTTGATTATATAATTCCATACAATTAAATGTGCTAGAGATATCCATAGATATTATTTCTACATTTGTTTTTAATTCTGATTTTAGTTTTGTAAGTCTTGTTTTTCTTCTAGCAACTAGTATTAAATCATAACCATAATCACTTAATACTCTTGCTATATCTGCACCTATACCTGAACTTGCTCCTGTTATTATTGCCTTCATTTTATCACCTAATTACATTATATAATATATATAAATTAAATTCAAATATTTATATAAAAAAAGACACTATTTTGTGTCTCCTTCTACTAATTCTAGAATTACCATTAAGGCATCGTCACCTTTACGTTCTTCTAATTTTAAAATTCTAGTATATCCACCATTTCTATTTGCATATCTTACTGCTAAGTCATCAAATACTTTTTTAGTGGCTTCTTTATCATTTTGCATAAAAGCTAAAGCTTTTCTTCTTGAAACTAAATCACCTTTTTTACCATAAGTAATCATTTTTTCAACAAATTTACGAGTTTCTTTTGCTCTTGTTTCTGTTGTTTCAATTCTTTCATTCATAATAAGGTCTTTAGTTAAATTAGATAGCATACTTTTTCTATGTTTACATGTACGTCCCAATTTTCTATAAGCCATAATATACCTCCTTATTAGTCATCTTCACGGAATTTAAGTCCCATATCTTTAATTTTATCAATAACTTCTTTTAAAGATTTTTTACCTAAATTACGTATTTTCATCATTTCTAATTCTGATTTTTCTGTTAAATCACCTAAAGTATTGATTCCTGCTCTTTTAAGGCAGTTATAAGCTCTTACAGAAAAATCTAAATCATCTATAGAAGTTTCTAATTTTTTCAATTTAGAATCTTCTTGTTTTGCTGTCATAATACCAGTCATATCTGCTATTTCAGAAAGTTCTGTTAAGACATTAAAATGTTCAATTAAGATTTTTGCCCCTAAAGCTAAAGCTTCTTCTGGACGAATTGATCCTTTTGTATTTACATACATAATCAATTTATCAAAATTTGCATCTTGTCCAACACGTGCACTTTCAACATCATAACTAATTCTTTCAATTGGTGAATATATTGCATCAATAGGAATAAAACCTATTTTTAAATTTTCAATGAATTTTTTATTTTCATTTGATGGAACATAACCTCTACCATTTGCAACGATTAATTCCATATTTAATTTACCACCTTTTGATAAAGTAGCTATTACATGATCTGGATTAATAATTTCAACATCAGCATCACCTTTTATATCAGCTGCTGTTACAACTCTTTCTTCATCTACATTTAAAGTTAATGTTTTAACATCATTTGAATTATTTTTTAAAACTACACCTTTTAAATTTAGAATAATTGAAGTAACATCTTCTACTACACCATCCATAGTTTGGAATTCGTGCATTACACCATCTATTCTTACTGCTACTATAGCACTACCTGGCATATTTGATAACATTACTCTTCTTAAAGCATTTCCAATAGTAGTTCCAAAACCTCTTTCTAAAGGTTCTAATTCAAATTTACCATAATTATTACTTTCAACATAATCAGTTATTTTATAAATTGGTTTTTCAAAATTTAACACTTTTGTACACTCCCTTTCTATTATCCACGTGGACGTTTTGGTGGACGACATCCGTTATGTGGTACAGGTGTTACATCATTAATTGAAGAAATTTCAAGACCAGCTGTTTGTAGTGAACGAATAGCTGTTTCACGTCCAGATCCTAATCCTTTTACATAAACTTCAACTTTTCTCATTCCCATATCGTAAGCTGCTTTTCCAGCTGCTTCTGCTGCCATTCCTGCAGCAAATGGAGTTGATTTTTTACTTCCTTTAAATCCTAAAGTACCTGCTGAAGCCCAACTTATTGCATTACCTTCTTTATCACTTAAAGTTACTATAGTGTTATTGAAAGTTGAATGAATAAATGCTCTACCTTCTGGTACATTCTTTTTAACTTTACGTTTTCTTGGTTTATAAGCCATTTTATAACCTCCTTTTCAGTTACAATTATTTTTTCTTATTTGCTACTGTTTTTCCTTTACCTTTACGAGTTCTAGCATTTCTACTAGTTCTTTGTCCTCTAACTGGTAATCCTTTTTTATGACGAATTCCTTGATATGAATTTATTTCCATTTTAGTTTTAATATTCATATTTACTTCACGTCTTAAATCACCTTCGATTGTATATTTTTCAATTTCATCACGAATAAGATTTAATTCATCATTACTTAATTCATTTGTTCTTCTTTTTGGATCTATTTTAGCATCCTTTAATATTTGTTTTGATAGACTTCTACCAATACCATAAATATATGTTAATGATATTTCAATTGCTTTTTTATCTGGTATATCTACACCCTTAATACGTGCCATAAAACACCTCCTTATTAACCTTGTCTTTGTTTATGTTTTGGATTACTACATATTACTAATACTTTTCCATTTCTTCTGATAATTCTACATTTATCACACATTTTTTTTACTGATGGTTTTACTTTCATAATATCCCTCCTATTTTCTATAGGTTATACGCCCACGTGTTAAATCATATTCTGATAATTCTATAGTTACTGTATCACCTGGTAAAATGCGAATATAGTTCATTCGGATTTTACCAGAAACGTGAGCTATTACAGTATGTTTATTTTCAAGTTCTACTCTGAACTGACCTCCAGGTAAAACATCTAATACTTTTCCCTCTACTTCTATAGCAGACTTATTTTTTGTAGTATTATCTTCTACTTTTTGTCTTCTATTTATTTGTTTTTTTGGCATTTTTTCACCTCTTTGTTATCAACATAAATACCTTTATCTAGTACCTAAGTTAAGCATTGGTTTAACACATATGCCTTTATAGGTCCAGTATTTTTTAGTTTCTGTAAGTAATACCACAAGGTATTACTTACTACAAACCTTATTTTAAAATTTCTACTATTTCATTAAATATTTGATCTTTATCTAATGAAGTAATTTTATATAAGTTCCCTTTGTCTTTATAAAATTCTAATACAGGTTGTGTTTCTTTAATATAAGTATCATATCTATTTAGAAAAATATCTACGGTATCATCTATTCTTTTTTCTAATTTAGAGTTACATATATCACATATGTCATTATTTATTGGCTTTAATTTTTCTATTAAATTATTATAAACATGACCACATTTAGTACATATTACTCTACCCATAATTCTATTTAAAAGTTCTTCTTTAGATACTTCCAAATAAATTACAGCATTTATATCAGATGTAATACCATCAAGTGCTTTTGCTTGATTTAAATTTCTCGGAAAACCATCTAATATAAAGCCATTTGTTATATCGTCTTCTTTTAAACGTTTCTTCATTAAATTTAATATTGTATTATCATCTATTAGAATACCTTTTTTCATTTTTTCTTTTAGAGATTCATCATTTTGATTTCTTAACAAATCTCCTACAGATATATGTACTAAATTAAATTTTTCACACAACATTTTAGCCTGAGTGCCTTTACCTGCACCAGGTGGTGCGATTAGAATTAAGTTTTTCACTTACGTTTTCCCCTTCCTCTTGTATAATTACGAGTTACAAGTTCACTTTCTAGTTGTTTATATACTTCTAAAGCTACACCAACAACAATTAATAAACTTGTTCCACCTATACTTACACTTGAAGGTAGTTTTGAAAATGCACTAAACAATACTGGAATTGCCGCTACTACTGAAAGTGCAACTGCTCCTATTGCTGTAATGCGTTTTAAAATTGTTTTTATATATTTTGTTGTTTCTTCACCAGGTCTTACACCAGGAATAAATCCTCCATTTTGACCTAAATTTTCTGATAATTCATCTGGTTTAATTTGTAGAAATGTATAAAAGTAAGCAAATACAAATATACATACAATATAAATTACAAATCCAGTTGGTGTTGTCATTGTTAACCATTTATTAACAAATGATGTAATAGCCGCTTTTTTAGCAACAGCTGCTACTATACCAGGTAATGTTAGTATTATTGATGCAAATATTACTGGCATTACTCCAGCGGAATTTAATTTAAATGGAATATAACTTGTTTGTTTTCCATACATACTTGTTGTTTTATTTGCATATTGAATTGGAACTCTACGTTCTGCTGTTTCAATAAATACAACTCCAAGTAAAATTAATACATATAATAGTACAAATCCAACAAATTTAAGTACTCCAATTAATCCACCATCTGGTACAAATGAATTATAAGTTACATAAAACATGTTAGGTAATGTTGCAATTATACCGGCCATGATTATCATCGAAACTCCATTTCCTATACCTTTTTCAGTAATTCTATCACCAATCCATAATAATAGTGATGTACCTGCTGTTAAGATAAGTGCAAATGTTAAATAATCTAATGGAGATCCATTTTTAACAAATGCAAATGAAAATACATAACCTTGTATAAATGCTAATACTATACCCATATATCTTGTTATTTTATTTAATTTATTTCTACCAGTTTGACCTTGTTTTCCAAGTTCTGAAAAATAAGGTATTATATCCATTTGTAATAACTGCATTACAATAGAAGCATTAATGTAAGGAATAACTCCTAGAGCAAATATTGAAAATTGTTCTAAAGCTCCTCCACCCATTGCATTAATTAGTTCAAAAAATCCTAAACTAGTATCCCCTAAACTATCTCTATTAATTCCTGGAACAATTACTGTAGTTCCTAATTTAAATATAAATAACATGAAGAATGTAAAATATATTCTTTTTCTTAAATCTTTATTTTGAGGTTTAAACAATTGCTTAAATTTTGCAAACAATTAGATCACCTCTACTTTTCCACCTAATTTTTCTATTTCTTGCTTAGCCTTTAAAGAAAATTTATGTGCTTTTACTACTAATTTCTTTTCTAAAGTTCCATGTCCTAAAACTTTTACACCATCTAATTGATTTTTTAATAATCCCATTTCTTTTAAAAGTTCTGGAGTAATTACTGAATCATTTTCAAATCTATTTAAATCACTTAAATTAATTACTGCATATTCTGTTTTAAATTTAGCATTAGAAAATCCTCTTTTTGGTAATCTTCTATATAAAGGTAATTGTCCACCTTCAAATCCTGGTTTATGACTATAACCACTTCTTGATTTTTGTCCGTTTTCTCCACGACCAGAAGTTTTACCAATTCCACTACCAGGTCCACGACCTACTCTTTTACGAGATTTAACTGCTCCAAAGTTTGGAGATATAGTATGTAGTTTCATTATATAATTTCCTCTACTTTCTTACCTCTTAAAGCTGCTATTTCTTCAGCTGTTTTTTGTGATTTTAATGCTTCTAATGTAGCATATGCCATATTAATTTTTGTATTTGATCCTAATGATTTAGATAATATATCTTTTACACCAGCAAGTTCAAGTACTGCACGAACTGGTCCACCAGCTTTAACTCCTGTACCTGGGCAAGCAGGTTTTAACATAACTCTACTAGCTCCTCTTACACCTATTGCTTCATGTGGGATTGTTCTATCTTCAATTAAAGAAATTGTAGTTACATTTTTAGTTGCTGCTCCAACAGCTTTTTTAATTGCATCTGGTACTTCATTTGCTTTTCCAGTACCTAAACCAACTTTACCTTTTCTATCTCCTACAACTACTGTAGCTGAGAAACGAAAATGACGACCACCTTTTGTTACTTTAGTAACACGTCCAATGTTAATTACTTCTTCTTCATATAATTTTTGTTGTTTTTCTCTTGGTTGTTTATTTCTTCTTTGGCGTGGTTCTCTTTTATTTTCTTCCATTGGTTACCCTCCTTTTAGAATTTTAATCCATTTGAGCGTGCTGCATCTGCTAATGCTTTAACACGTCCGTGATATAGGTATCCACCTCTATCAAATACTACTTCTGTTATTTTAGCTTCTTTTGCTCTTTTTGCTAAAAGTTCTCCAACTTTAGTAGCTGCTTCTACATTTCCACCATTTTGTAGTTTTAATTCTTTATCTATAGAAGAAGCACTAATTAATGTAGTTCCTTTTTCATCATCAATTATTTGAGCAAAGATATTACCATTTGATCTAAATACATTAAGTCTTGGAACACTTGCTGTACCAGAAATTTTATTTCTAACACGAGCATGTCTTGACTTACGAACATCATTACGAGCTACTTTTTTTATCATAAGTATGCATCTCCTTTACTAAGTTATGCTGCCTTTTTTCCTTCTTTACGACGAACTACTTCGTCTTTATAACGAATACCTTTACCTTTATATGGTTCAGGTTGTCTTATTTTTCTGATGTTTGCAGCAAATTCACCAATAAGACATTTGTCAATTCCTGATATAGTAAGTTCAGTATTACTTGGAACTTCTATTTTCAATCCTTCAGGAACATCTAATTCAACAGGATGTGAATAACCAGCATTTATAACTAATTTTGAACCTTTTTGAGAAAAACGATATCCAACACCAATTATTTCTAATTTTTTTTCATATCCTTCTGTAACACCAATAATCATATTTTTGATATTAGCATTTGTTGTTCCATGAAAATTTTTATAATTATCATTTGTTCTTGTTATAATAACTTGATTATCTTTAACTTCAACATTAATATTTTTGTTGATTTCAGTAGAAAGTTCACCTTTAGGACCTTTTACTGTAACAACATTATCAAGAACAGTTATAGTTACATTTTCTGGTACGGTAAGTACTCTATTACCAATACGACTCATATTAATCCTCCTAACTTTCTACCAAATATATGCTAATACTTCTCCACCTAATGATTCTTTTCTTGCTTCTCTATCTACCATTAAACCTTTTGAAGTAGAAATGATTGCAATACCAAGTCCATTTAGTACTCTTGGAAGTTCTTCAGCTTTTGCATAAACACGTAATCCTGGTTTAGAAATTCTTTTTAAACCTGTTATTACACGTTCTTTATTTTGACCATATTTTAAATTTAAGACAATGATATCTTGTACATTATTTTTCTTAATTTTATAATCTGCAACATATCCTTCTTTTTTTAATATTTCTGCGATAGCTATTTTCATTTTTGAAGCTGGTACTTCAACTTCTTTGTATCGCATTTGATTCGCATTACGAATTCTAGTAAGCATATCTGCGATTGGATCTGTCAATTTAATCCCTCCTTACCAACTTGATTTTTTCATTCCAGGTATTTGTCCTTTATATGCTAATTCTCTAAAACATATACGACAAATTCCATATTTTTTAAGTACTGCGTGAGGTCTACCACATCTATTACAACGAGTATATTCACGTACTTTAAATTTATTTGGTTTGCTAGCCTTTACGACCATACTTTTCTTTGCCATAATTTCCTCCTAATAATAATTACTTCTTAAACGGCATACCGAAACCTTGTAATAAAGCAAGAGCTTCTTCATTTGTTTTTGCAGTTGTTACAAAAACAATATCCATACCGCGTACTTTAACAACCTTATCATATTCTATTTCTGAGAAAATTAATTGTTCTGTTAATCCTAATGTATAGTTACCTCTACCATCAAAAGCTTTTTTAGATATTCCTCTAAAATCTCTTACACGTGGTAATGTTATACTAATTAATTTATCTAAAAAGTTATACATATTTTCCCCACGTAAAGTAACTTTACATCCGATTCCTTGACCTTCTCTTAACTTAAATCCAGCTATTGCTTTTTTAGATTTAGTTACTACTGGTTTTTGTCCAGTAATAATTTCAAGATCTGCTACTGCTGCATCTAATAATTTAGAATTAGTTGTAGCATCTCCTACACCCATATTAACAACAATTTTTTCAAGTTTTGGAATTTCCATTTTATTTGAATAATTAAATTTCTCTTTTAAACTAGGCATGATTTCTTCATTATACTTTGCTTTTAGGCGGTTCATAATTACCCTCCTTCCAATTAATCAAGACTTTCGTTTGATTTTTTAGAAATTCTTATTTTTTTACCTTTTTTATCAACAGTATGTCCTATTCTGGTTCCTTTTTTAGTCTTAGGATCTATTATCATAACATTTGAAGCATGAATAGGTGCTTCCATTTCTTCAATACTTCCAGCTGTTTGACCATTTGGTTTTACATGTTTTTTTATCATGTTTATTCCTTCAACGATAACTTTATTATCAGCTTTAAGTATTTTTTTAATTAGACCTTCTTTACCTTTATCTTTACCAGCAATAACAACTACTTTATCTCCAGTTTTAAAGTTCATACTTTCCTCCTTTGAAAATTATAATACTTCTTTAGCAAGTGATACAATTTTCATATAATCTTTATCACGTAATTCACGTGCTACTGGTCCAAATACACGAGTTCCAACTGGGCTCTTATCATCTTTTATGATAACACATGCATTGTCATCAAATTTAATATAAGATCCATCTTCTCTTTTTAGACCAAATTTACTTCTAACTACTACAGCTTTAACAACTTTTCCTTTGCCAACTGTACCGTTAGGAATTGCTTTTTTAACAGTTACAACAACTGTATCTCCAATATTTCCGAATTTTCTTTTACTTCCACCTAGAACACGAATAACACTAACTTCACGTGCACCAGAGTTATCAGCAACTTTTAAACGGCTTTCTTGTTGAATCATATATTGATCCTCCTCCCAGTTTCAATTATAAAATAATTGCTTTTTCTACTATTTCTACTAAACGAAAATGTTTTGTTCTTGATAGTGGTCTTGTTTCCACTATACGAACTGTATCACCAATTTTTGCTTCATTTTTTTCATCATGAGCAGCGTATTTTTTTGAAGATTTAACACGCTTTCCATATAATGGATCTTTTTTTGAAGTTTCAACTAAAACAGTTATTGTTTTATCTGTTTTATCACTTACTACTTTTCCTATTAATTCACGTTTATTTTGCATTATTTAACCTCCTCACCTAGTTGACGTTCACGTAAAACTGTTTTCATACGTGCAACTAACTTTCTAAGTTCATTAATTCTTGAAGGTTTTTCTAAATTTCCAGTTGCTTGGTTAAAACGTAAATTAAATAATTCTTCTTTTGCAGATTCTATTTCTTTTGTTATTTCTTCATCTGATAATTTTCTAATTTCATTAATCTTCACGTTTTTCACCATCCTTCATAACAAATTTACATTTGATTGGAAGTTTATGCATAGCAAGTCTTAATGCTTCACGTGCTACTTCTTCACTAACTCCACCTATTTCAAACATTATTTTTCCTTTTTTTACAACTGCAACCCATTTTTCTGGTTGTCCTTTACCTTTACCCATACGAGTTTCTAATGGTATTTTAGTTAATGAAAGGTGTGGGAATATATTAATCCATACTTTACCACCACGTTTCATATAACGAGTCATGGCAACACGAGCGGCTTCTATTTGTTGTTGTGTTATCCAATTTCCTTCCATAGCCATTAAACCATAATCACCAAAATGTAATTCAGTATTACCTTTAGCAACACCATCATAACGTAATCTATGTGGTCTTCTATATTTAGTTCTTTTTGGAATGACTGCCATTTGTATTACCTCCTTCATTTTTTGAGGCAAGGATTTCTCCTTTATATATCCATACTTTTACACCAATTTTTCCATATACAGTATCAGCTTCTTTGTGAGCAAAATCTACATCAGCTCTTAAAGTATGAAGTGGAACATTTCCTTCTACATAATGTTCTGTTCTTGCCATATCAGCTCCACCTAAACGTCCAGAAACTGAAGTTTTAATTCCTTTTGCTCCAGCTTTCATAGCATTTCTAATTGCTTTCTTTTGAGCAACTCTAAATGATACACGTCCTTCTATTTGATGAGCTATATTTTCAGCAACTAATGCTGCATCGATATCTGGATTTTTAATTTCCATAATAGATATTTGAATATTTTCATCTACTAATTTTGAAAGTTCTTTTTTTAATTTTTCTATATCATCTCCACCATGACCAATTACAACACCTGGTTTAGCAGTATTGATGATAACTTCAGTCTTATTAGCATTTCTTTCAATGAAAATGCTTGAAACTGCTGCGTCTTTTAATTTCTTAGATAAAAATTTTCTAATTTTAACATCATTATTTAAAAACTTAGAGAAATCTTTATTACCTGCATACCATTTAGATTCCCAAGTTCTATTTATACCTAGTCTTAAACCGACTGGACTTACTTTTTGACCCATCAGTTATCCTCCCTTACTATTTTTGATCACTAACAACTATTGTTATATGACTTGTTCTTTTCATAATTGGATCAATTCTACCTCTAGATCCAAATTTCATTCTTTTCATAGTTTGACCTTCATTAACATATGCTTCTTTAACATATAAATTAGCTTTATCTAATTTTAAGTTATTTTCTGCATTTGCTACTGCAGAAGTCAAAACTTTTTTTATAATTCTTGCAGCTTCTTTATTTATATTACTTAATATTTTATCTGCTTCTTCTACGTCTTTACCACGTATTAAATCTATTACTAAACGGGCTTTACGAGGTGCAATTCTAACTGTTTTTGCAATCGCTTTTGCTTCCATTTTAGTCCTCCTTCCTGGCAATTAATTATTTTTTATTTTTGTCGTCACCATGTCCACCAAATTTACGTGTTGGAACAAATTCACCTAATTTATGTCCAACCATATCTTCTGTAACATAAACAGGAATAAATTCTTTACCATTATGAACAGCAAATGTATGTCCAATAAATTCAGGATAAATTGTTGAACGGCGAGACCAAGTTTTAATAACTTCTTTTTTTCCTGATTCGTTTACTTTTTCAACCTTTTTCATTAAATGTTTATCAATAAAAGGTCCTTTTTTTAAACTTCTAGCCATTTTATCATCCTTTCACTATTTTTTACGACGACGAACAATTAATTTATCAGAATATTTTTTGTTCTTACGTGTCTTATAACCTAATGCTGGTTTACCCCAAGGAGTAACTGGACCTTTACGACCTACTGGTGCTCTACCTTCACCACCACCATGTGGGTGATCATTAGGGTTCATAACAGAACCACGAACAGTTGGTCTAATTCCCATATGTCTTTTACGACCAGCTTTACCAATATTTACTAATTCATGATCAGCATTTCCTACTTCTCCTATTGTAGCTCTGCAAGTACTTAAAACTTTTCTTACTTCACCACTAGTTAAACGAAGTAATGTATATTTACCTTCACGTCCTAATATTTGAACACTTGAAGCAGCTGAACGAGCCATTTGACCACCTTTTCCAGCTGTTAATTCTACATTATGTACTAAAGTACCTTCTGGAATTTTTTCAAGTGGTAAACAGTTACCAACCTTGATATCTGCATTTTCTCCACTTTCAACTTTATTTCCAACTTTTAAACCTTTTGGAGCAATTATATATCTTTTTTCTCCATCTTGATATGTAATTAAAGCAATATTTGAACTTCTATTTGGATCGTATTCAATTGATGAAACAGTTCCAATAATATCGTCTTTATTTCTTTTAAAATCAATAATACGATATTTTCTTTTTGCTCCTCCACCATGATGTCTTACTGTGATTTTACCAGTATTATTACGTCCACCTTTTTTCTTTAAAGTCACAACTAATGATTTTTCTGGAGTTGTTTTTGTAATTTCATCATTTATTAATGTTGACATTCCACGAGTACCATTAGTCATTGATTTATACGTTTTTATAGCCATATATATCCTCCTTTAAATTAAAGTTCAATAGAACTTCCTTCTGCTAATTTTACTATTGCTTTTTTTACACGATTTGTTTTTCCAACATAACGTCCTACTCTTTTTTTCTTAGGTTTAACATTTACAGTATTTACATTTTCAACTTTAACATTGAATAATTTTTCTACTGCTTGTTTTATTTGTGTTTTATTAGCATCTACTGCAACACTAAATGTAATTACATTGTTTTGAGCTAATGCAGCACTTTTTTCTGTTATAATTGGTGCTTTAATAACATTTCTATATTCGCTTTTCATTAAACAAGCACCTCCTCAATTTTTTTAACTGCAGCTTCTGTAATTATCATATTATCTGCTGAGATAACATCTAATGTATTAATTTCATCAGCTTGTAATAAAATTATATTATTTAAATTACGAGTTGCTAAAATCATATTTTCAGTTAATTCATCTACTACAATTAAAACATTTTTATTTGCTTTTAAATTTTCTAATACTTTTATAGCATCTTTTGTTTTATTTGATTCTAAATTAAAGTTATCAACAACTATTAATTCTTTATCAATTACTTTGTATGATAAAGCAGATTTTAAAGCAAGTCTTCTTTCTTTTCTATTCATCTTCTTATCATAACTTCTTGGATGTGGTCCAAATACAATACCACCATGTCTCCAATGTGGAGCACGTGTACTACCTTGACGAGCACGACCTGTACCTTTTTGACGCCATGGTTTTCTTCCACCACCACTTACTTCTGCGCGTGTTTTAGTATCATGAGTACCTTGTCTCATAGAGTTTCTAGCTAATGTTATAGCATCATATAATACTGCATCATTTGGAACAATTCCAAATACTAAAGCATTTAATTCTAAACTACCTACTTTTTCACCTTTTATATTTAATACAGATATTTTTTCCATATTCTATTCCTCCTAGTTTTCTGTTTCTGTTGTTTCTATATTTTCTTCCACTACAGGAGTTTCTTCTACTACTGGTTCTTCTACGTAAGTATTTAGTTCTTCTATTTCATTAACTTTATTTGGATTCTTAACTGATGTTCTTATAACAACTAATGATTTTTTAGCACCTGGAACATTTCCTTTTACTAAAATTAAATTGTTTTCTGCATCTACTGATACAATTTCAAGATTTTGAATTGTAACAGTTAATCCACCCATATGACCTGGTAATTTTTTACCCTTAAATACACGCATTGGTCTCATTGTTCCCATAGATCCTGGACCTCTATGATAATGTGATCCATGTCCCATAGGTCCTCTACTTTGATTATGTCTTTTAATAACACCTTGGAAACCTTTTCCTTTTGTAGTTCCTGTAACATCTACAACTTCACCTGGAGTAAAGATATCAGCTTTAACTTCTTGTCCTAGTGAATATTCATTTACATCTACACCTCTAATTTCTTTAAAGAAGCGCTTAGGTGTAGTATTTGCTTTGCTAGTAATACCAGCTGAAGCCTTTGTAACTAGTTTTTCTCTTTTAGTATTAAAACCTAATTGAATTGCTTCGTAACCATCATTTTCTTTTGTCTTGATTTGTGTAACAATATTTGGTTCAACTTCAATAACAGTTACTGGAATTAATTTACCTGATTTTGTAAATACTTGAGTCATTCCTAATTTAAGACCTAAGATTCCTTTCATTTCATTTCCTCCTTAATTATAACTTTATTTGAATATCAACACCGCTTGGAATTTCTAGATGTTGTAAAGCATCTATTGTTTCCTTACTTGGATTGTTGATAACAATAAGTCTTTTGTGTGTTCTTTTTTCAAATTGTTCACGTGAATCTTTATATTTGTGAACAGCTCTTAAAATTGTAATTTTTTCTACTTCTGTTGGTAGTGGAACTGGTCCGCTTACTTCGCCACCTGTTCTCTTAACAGTTTCAACAATTTTCATACAAGCATTATCTAAACTTTTATGTTCAAATGATTGTAATTTAACGTTTACTTTTGTTTTAGACATATTGTATCCTCCCTTCGCCTATATCTCTGTATAGACTAGCTCCGTGTAAAAACCCGATTATCACAAATTAAATCTTTACAACTTAACCTGGCGTATCGGCAACCTCACACATCATCGCTTGTCACACATTCAAAATTATACATTAAAATCATATGAAAAGCAAGTATTTTTTATGATTTTTATAAAAAAAAGAAACACTGTTTCTTATTTATCAATAAAGAGTATTATTGAAAATCCTATAAGCATTATTCCTATTCCTAATAATTTAAAACTAAATTCATTAAATAAAAGTAAAGCTAGTAATGCTATAAAAATCGCTAATGTTATCCCTCTAATTAATCTGGTTCCTTTTTTCTTTGTAATTACATCTGGTATATCAGTTTTTAAATTTATGTTAGCAACATGTTTTGGATGTCTTTTAGAAACAGGAAGCGTTTCTACCCATTTTTTCCCATCCCATTTTTTTAAACAATTTGGTCCATACCATTCTTTTACTACTTTTTCTATATTATTATATGAATAAAACTTTCTTCCTTCAAATTCATATAGTTTAAAAGGATATACATCTTCTTTTAGGAAGATAGGTTCTTTCATAAATTTTTCCCATGGAATAGCTATTGTTTGAGATGTTTTTTTACTATTTTTATATTTTTTTCCATAAAATTTTGCAAGGCCTAATATTATATTTTTTAACCACACAGCTTTAAACCCTAAATTATCTAAAAATACTAATAGTGGCATCATAATTCTTATAGGTGTTCTATATAATTCATCAACTATTTTATTATCAGCAACGTTATCATATATTACAACATCTATAAATATACCATCGCCTTCACATCTATTTTCAAGTAAATAATTCACTTCCTGAATATAAGTATTTTTCTTTCTTACTTTCATAGATGGAATTAATATATTATATTTTTTGTCATTTTCGTAACAGTGAAAATAAAATTTATCAGATAAATCTTTATTCATTGCTTCTATAAATCTATCCCAATCTTCTCTTTTTATACAAATATCCATATCATCATCCCATGGAATAAAACCTTTATAATTACATATTCCAAGCGCTGACCCAGCTATTAAACAATACTCTATTTTATTTTTTGTACAAACTCTATGTATTTCATCCATTATATCTAATATTTCAAGTTGTAATTGTCTTACTGTTACTTGTGATCCGTCATCAAATGTTTTTAATGTATAATCTTCTCTTTCTAATATACAATCTTTTTCTTCCATAAGTACTCACCTAATATATAATATATTATAATATCAAAAAAAAAGCAAGTATGACTTACTTTACAAATGGTAATATTCCCATAAAACGTGCTTTTTTTACTTCTCCTGCTACATGTCTTTGATGTTCTGAACATGTACCAGTAACCCTTCTTGGTAAAATTTTTGCTTTATCAGCACTTACATATCTTTTTATTATATCAGCATCTTTATAGTCTACTGTTTTTCCAGCACACATTTGACATACTTTTTTCTTTTTTCTATAAAATTCAGCCATTTTAATCCTCCTTTATTAATCTAGGAAGTTTTCATCTATAGACACACTGTCACCAAAATCTGCAAATGGATCATCTTCTACACTAACATCATTTGTTTCTTTAGCACCTTGATAATCATATGGTGTAACATCATTTGCACTATTTTGTCTTTGCGATTTGCTTTCTAAGAATTGAACACTATCTGCAACTACATCTGTTGTGTATCTTTTATTTCCATCTTTATCGTCATAACTTCCAGTTTGTATTCTTCCTTCTACTGAAACTAAACTTCCTTTATCTAGGTAATTACAAACATTTTCTGCTTGTTTTCTCCAAATTATACAATTTATAAAATCTGTTTCTCTTTCACCATTATTATTGTTGAATGTTCTATTTACAGCAACTGTAAATCTTGAAAAAGGAACATTTGAACCAGTATACCTAAGTTCTGGTTTTGCAGTTAATCTTCCTATTAACATTACTCGATTCATTTTATTACCTCACTTTATTTTTCAATTTTAGTAATTAAATGACGAATCAAATCACTACTAATTAAACCTAAACGATCAAATTCTTTGATTGCTTTATCATCATTAGCTTCTACTTCAAATACAAAATAGTATCCGCTTTTGAATTTTTTTATTTCATAAGCTAGTTCTCTTTGACCCATTTCTTTTACTTCTGTTACTTTAGCACCATTATCAGTGATTACTTTTTTAAAGTTATCAGAAACTTTTTTAGCATCACTTTCACTTAGTGTTGGTCTAACAATAAACATTATTTCATAGTTTTTCATTTTTTACACCTCCTTATGGTCTTTGGCAATTTCTTGCAAGGAGTAAATTTCTTACTCGCTATAGATTATAACAAAAAGTTATTTGTTTGTAAATACTTTTATTTGTTTTTCTACATCTAACCAATCATTTACTCTTATTACGTTTTTTTCTATTAACTCTTCTTTTAAGTTTAGATTATGATATGCACTAAATAATAAATTAATTCCTGTTTTAGAAAAGTTTTCTATTTTATCATCTATCCTTATATCTGCTTCTATTAAGGTTTTATCTGTTATGAAAATAATATTTTTATCATCTATAAACGGATAATTTTCTTTTATAAAATTATATTTATATGGAATTAAATTTAATAATAGCATCTTTTCTATTTCTGAATAACAACTAGTAGCTATAAATATTTCATGGTTTTTACTTAATTTTTTTAGTACCTCTTTAGAATTTTTTGCAATCATTGCATACGAATATAAATTATTATTTTTTAAATAAGTTCTAAATTCTTCTAGTTCCTTTTTAGAAAGTAATTCTTCTACATAATATCCTTTAATATCACTATATTTATAATTACTATTCTTAAATTTATTTAAAGCATTTAAAAAAGAATCAAGTGCTAAAACATCATCTAAATCTACTATTATCTTCATAATTATACATTAAATCTAAATAAGCAAATATCTCCATCTTGCATTATATATTCTTTTCCTTCTAATCTTAATTTACCAGCTTCTTTTACTTTTAATTCATTACCACAATTTTTTAAATCATTAAAACTCATAACTTCTGCTTTTATAAATCCTCTTTCAAAATCTGTATGTATTATTCCAGCACATTCTGGTGCTTTCATTCCTTTTTTAAACGTCCATGCTCTACATTCATCTGCTCCTGCAGTAAAATAAGTTGCTAATCCAAGTAGTTCATAAGTTGCTTTTATTAAATTATCTAATCCACTTGTTTTTATTCCTAAATCAGCTAAAAATTCATCTTTTTCTTCTTTAGAAAGTTCACTAAGTTCTGACTCGATCTTAGCACTTACAATTATAACTTTAGAATTTTCTTTATCTGCATATTTTTTTAATTCTTCTACATACTCATTTCCATTTTCTACTAAATCTTCTTCACTTACATTTGCCATATATATAATTGGTTTAATTGTAAGAAAATTAAAATGTTTTAATATTTCTTTTTCTTCTATAGTAAATTCTACTCTTCTAAGAGGAATATTTTTTTCAAGTGCTTCTTTTGCTTTATTTAATATATTAACTTCTTTTTCTATTTCTTTATCACGAGTCATTGCAGCTTTTTTACCAATTCTACCTATTCTATTTTCTACAACTTCTAAATCAGCTAGCATAAGTTCTACATTTATAATTTCTACATCTCTTATTGGATCTACTTTTCCCTCTACATGAATAATATTACTATCATTGAAGCATCTTACCACTTCAACTATTGCATCTACTTCTCTAATATGTGATAAGAATTGATTTCCAAGTCCTTCTCCTAAGCTTGCTCCTTTTACTAAACCTGCTATATCTGTAAATTCAAATGTTGTTGGTACTAAATTTTTAGGTTTATATAATTCATTTAAATAATCTAATCTTTCATCCGGAACTGTTACAACACCTACATTTGGTTCAATAGTTGCAAAAGGATAATTTGCTGCTAATATATTCTTATTTGTAATTGCATTAAAAAGTGTTGATTTTCCTACGTTAGGTAATCCTACTATACCTGCTGTTAAACTCATATAATCACTCCATTCAAACTGTTAATTAGTATATCATTTATTATAAAATATGTAAATAATTCAAATTTAAAAAAACTTTGATTTTACTCAAAGTTAAATTGTACTTCCTACTCCTACACCTATAGGTATACCTATTACATACCAAATTACTATAAATAATATTAATACTAAAGATATTATTAATATTACAGGACTTAATAATTTAAATGTACCAAAAATGCTTATTCCGACTTTTTCATCTTTTTTATATTTTTCTAAAAAAGCTAACATAATTATAAAATATACAAAGAATGGCGTTAATGATTTTCCTATTCCATCTGCTATTTTAAATATAAATTGTGTAAAATCTGGTGTTATATTAGCTCTCATAAAAAGTGGTATAACTGTTGGTGCTAATAATTTCCATTTTGTAAGTGTATCTGGGATTAAAATACTCATTAAAATTACTACAAACATAAAAATAATTATAAGTGGTACGCCAGATAGTGGAATTGAACTTATAAATTCTACTAAATTAGCACTTATTACAGTTCCTATATTCGTCCAATCTAAAATAGATATCATTACTGATGTAAAGAACATAAGAACAAATACAAATCCTAAGTTTTCAAAGTTCTTTGATAATCCTAAACTATACTCATGACTGTTTTTGATATTTCCTGAAATTTTTCCATATACAAACCCAGATATCATCATTATAAATGTTATTATTATTACTATTCCTTCTCTAAAAGGAGAATCTACTCCAAAAAGTTTAGCTATATAATTTTCATTTTTAGAATCAAGTAATATACCTGCACCTGGTAAATTTATATCTAAAATCATATATGTAACCAATATTATACAAATTATTGAAACAAAATTTGAAGCGGCTATTCCTTTTTTAGATACTACTAATTCCTCTTCTTCATTTATTTCCTTTTTAGGAAATTTTGATACTAAAAATTTATTAATTACCATTGTACTTATAAATGCTAATAAAAATGTTAAAAAGATCATTATATAAATATTTGATAATAAATCGTACTTATAATTTGGATCTACATTTAATGTTGCAGCTTGTTCTGTTAAAATTCCTAATTGATAATCATCATAATTAAATATTATTCCAGTTCCATAACCTAAAGTTATTCCAACAAATGTTACAAGTATTCCAAGGATTGGGCTTCTATTTAAATACTTGTACATTAATGCCATAAAAGGAATTAAGAACATATAACTATATTCACCTATTATTGATGATATAATTCCCACAAAAACTGTAAAAAATATTATAACATCAAATTTTACATTTTTTAGTTTAAAAAACATAGCATTCAATAAACCACTTTTTTCTAATATTCCTATTCCAACTAAAGATATTATCATAATTGCTAAAGGTTTAAAATTTATAAAGTTTGTAACAATATTACCTACTATATATTTAATCCCATTTAAACTTATAATATTGTTTACATAAACTAATGAGGTTTCTAATGTTCCATCTCCTATATAAGTCTTATTTCCTTGAAATCCAATTATAGATAAAATCAAACTAGAAATAGAAATTATAAATATTAAAAATAATATTGTTGAAACTGGTCCCTTTACATTTTTTTGTTGTTTCTTTTTCATATTTCCTCCTAAAGACTTATAATTTTTTTTAATTTTTTATTAAAATCTATTCTTGGCATCATTATACTTCTACCACAATTTTTACATTTTATTTTTATATCTGCACCAATTCTTATTATTTCCCACTCGTTTGTTCCACATGGGTGTTGTTTTTTCATCATTACTATACTTCCTAATTTATATTCTTTCACTATGAACCACCACCTGATCATATGGTATTTCTATATTTTGCTTATCAAATTCTAATTTGACTTGTTTTAATATTTCTCTTCGAATATCGTATTGTTTCATTGGTTTTGTTTTTATCATTATTCTAAAGTTAATAGATGATGAATCTAATTTTTCTATTCCTAAAACTTGAGCATCTATTAAAAATTTTTCTGTTTTTAATAAATTGTTGCATAATAAATTAAGTGTTTTAGAAACTTTTTCTATGTTTTCATCATATGATACTGGAATGTCAATAAATTCATATGAATCATCTAAACTATGATTTATAACTTCTGTTATATTGCTATTTGAAATCATTTTTATGTCACCATTTATTGACTGTATTTTTGTAGTTTTAAGTCCTAAACTTATAACTTTTCCTTTAAAATCTCCAATTGTAACAGTATCACCTACTGCATATTCATTTTCAAATATAATTGAAAAACCAGCTAATAAATCTTTTAAAGTATCTTGAAATGCTAATCCTGCTACTAATCCAACTACTCCTAAAGATGTTATTAATCCTTTAGTTGATATATTATATACTTCTAATATTGCTAAAAAACAAAATATAAGAATAATATATTTTAGTATATTATTTATTAAACTACACATTGTTTTTGAACGTCTTTTATCCATTCTATTTAATCTTAGTCTAAACATACCTTTTATTGATTTGGATAAAATTATGTATGCTATTATACCTATTAAAATAATTATAACAGGATATACTACTTCTTTAATTAAAACAATATCAAGTATTTTTTTCATTAAATCTACTCCTTAATATTTAAAACTTCTAATATTCTATTTAAATCTGCTACATTTGTAAATGATATTTCAATTTTATTTTCTTTTATAGAAACTCTAGTATCTAATTTATCCCTTAAAAGTTCTTCTACATATTTAAATTCATTATTCTTTTCTTTTTTTATAGTAGGTTTTTTCTTTTTTTCTTCACTACCTAATGTTTCTGTATCACGTACTGTTAAATCTTCATTTATTATTTTATTAGCAAGTTCTAATATTTTTTCATTATCTTCTAATTTACTTAGCATTCTAGCATGACCCATTGTTAGATCACCTTGAATAACCATTTTTTGAACTTCTTTTGGAAGCCTAAGTAAACCTAAAATATTTGTAATATGACTTCTACTTTTACCTACTTTTTTTGATAATTCATCTTGTGTTAAATCTAATTTTTCTATCATTGATTTATAAGCTATTGCTTCTTCTATTACATTTAAATTTTCTCTCTGTAAGTTTTCTAAAAGAGCTATTTCCATCATTTGAGTATCACTAAATTCTCTTATAATTGCAGGAATTTTAGAAAGACCTGCAAGACGTGATGCTCTAACTCTTCGTTCTCCTGCTATTATTTCATAACCCTTTATACTTTTTTTGACAATTATAGGTTGAAATACACCATGTTCTTTTATTGAGTTTGCCAAATCTTGTAATGCTTCATCATCAAATATTTTTCTTGGTTGATATGGATTTGGTCTCAAATCATCTAAATTTATCTCTATTATTTCTTCATTTGTTGATTCTTCATATATAGTTTTTTCCATTTGTTCCAAATCTAAATTTTCACCATTAAACAATTGTTCTAGTCCTCTACCAAGTGCCCTTTTTTTATTCTCCATTTCTATCAATCACTTCCTTAGCTAAATT
This sequence comes from uncultured Bacilli bacterium, assembly GCA_934130005.1. Taxonomy (GTDB): domain Bacteria; phylum Bacillota_I; class Bacilli_A; order RF39; family UBA660; genus OMSK01. Next base: position 36,008 of record CAKOXD010000006.1, on the reverse strand, counting down.
TATATATGCTTCTGTTCCACGACTTGTTGGATCATATGCTAATATTGGCTTTCCATGACTTGGTGATTCTGATAATTTTACAAGCCTTGGAATTATAGTATCATATACTTTATCTGTAAAATAACTTTTTATATCTTCTACTACTTCTAATCCTAAATTAGTTCTAGCATCTAACATTGTAAGCAAAACACCCTCTATACTTAATGTAGGATTTAAATTTTTTTGTGCTAATCTTATTGTATTTAAAAGTTGCATAATTCCTTCTAGTGCAAAAAATTCACATTGAACTGGAATAATCACTGAGTCAGCAGCTGTCAAGGCATTAGTTGTTAAAATTCCTAAAGATGGAGGACAATCTATTATAATATAATCAAATACTTCTTTTGCTTCTTCTAAATGTTTTTTTAATTGACTTCCTTTTATAAAAGATGGATCCATTTTACTCATTTCCATCAATTCAAAATCAACACCTGCTAAATTTATAGTTGCTGGTATTAGATATAAATTTTTAAATTTTGTTTTTATTATTACTTCTTTTATTGTTGCTTCATCTTTTAATAATTCATAAATACTTTTATCATAATCAGTTTTACTAATTCCTACTCCTGTTGTTGAATTTCCTTGTGGATCTAAATCAACTAGTAATACTTTCTTTTTTAATACACCAAGTGATGCAGCTAAATTTATACTTGATGTTGTTTTACCAACACCACCCTTTTGATTAACTAAAGCAATAATTTTTCCCATGTTATCACCATTTTCTACTAATATCTATTTATCATTTTAACATATTTTTTTACTATTTTAAAGTATTTAACAAAAAAGAATTAGATATATTTTTCTAATTCTTTTTGTAATTCTTCTTTTGTCATTTTAGAATAACCTTTTATTTTATGTTCACGAGCTATATCTTTAAGATCTTTTAATGATAAATCTTCAATTGATAATTCTTTAAAATCACTTTCATCTATTTCATCATCATCACTAGGTAAATATCCATTTTTTACTAAATAATCTATTTGTTCCTTAGTTATAGTTTCACAATCTATTAATGTATTTGCAATTAAATCTAATAGTTTTCTTTCTTTTTTTAGAATTCTAACTGCTTCTTTATAACATTCATCAATAATTTTTCTCATTTCTTGATCAATTTCAAATGCTACTTGACCTGAAAAATTGCGACTCTTATTATAATCTCTACCCAAGAATACACTACCTTCTTGTTGTTCTAATTGCATAGGTCCTAAAGAACTCATACCATATTCTGTAACCATTGCACGTGCTATTTTTGTAGCTTGTTCAAAATCATTATGAGCACCTGTTGATATTTCACCTATTACTAATTCTTCTGCTACACGACCACCCATTAGTCCAATTATTCTTTCTGTTAATTCTTTCTTGGTTGCAGTGAATTTTTCTTCTTTTGGAAGCATCATTGTATATCCACCTGCATATCCTCTTGGAATTATTGTAATTTTTTGAACATCATTTGCTCCATCTAGCTTAATTCCTAATACTGCATGTCCTGCTTCATGATATGCAACCATTCTTTTTTCTTCATCAGTATATTTTTTACTTGCTTTTGCAGGACCCATTAATACTCTATCATGTGCTTCATCTATTTCTGACATTGTAATTGCTTTTTTATTTTTTCTAACAGCCAATAGTGCTGCCTCATTAAGTAAGTTTTCCAAATCAGCTCCACTAAATCCTACTGTACGACTTGCTATATTTGAAAGATTAATATTTTTTGAAAATATTTTATTTCTTGCATGTACTGCAAGTATTTCCTCTCTTCCTTTTTTATCTGGTAAATTTACTTGAACTTGTCTATCAAATCTTCCAGGTCTTAAAAGTGCTGGATCTAATACATCTGGTCTATTTGTTGCTGCTATAATAATAATTCCTTCATTTTCTCCAAATCCGTCCATTTCAGTCAATAATTGGTTTAAAGTTTGTTCTCTCTCGTCATGACCTCCACCAATTCCTGAACCTCTTTGACGACCTACAGCATCTATTTCATCAATAAATATTAAGCATGGTGCGTTATGTTTTGCTTGTTTAAACATATCTCTAACTCTACTTGCACCAACACCTACAAATAATTCAACAAAGTCTGAACCACTTATAAAATAAAATGGAACATTTGCTTCTCCAGCAACAGCTCTTGCAAGTAATGTTTTACCTGTTCCAGGAGGACCTACTAATAATACTCCTTTTGGAATTCTTGCCCCAAGTTTTTGGAATTTTTTAGGGTCTTTTAAGAAATCAATTAGTTCTTGTACTTCTTCTTTTTCTTCTTTTAATCCAGCAACTTCATTAAATGTAACCTTTTTACTATCTTCATTTAATCTAGCTCTACTTTTTCCAAAATCCATTGATTTATTTGCTGAGCTCATTTGTCTTGATATAAAGAAGAATGCTACTCCTATTAATACAACAAATGGCAAGATGTTTAATGCTATATAAAGTAATGTACTAGAGGATGGATCAGCTGATGTTTTAATTTTAAAATCATTTGCTTCTTCTCCTACTAATATTTGCGACATAACTTCTTCTGCAAGTGGTGCTCTAAGGAAAAAACTTTCATCTTTTTTATAATCTTTCAATTTTCCACTTATTTCATATACTCTTGCATTACTTCTTGGAGTTATATTTACTTCAACTATATTACCTTTGTTCATTTGATTAACAAATTCATCATAAGTTATATAATTTGTTTTTTTATTATTTAAATTTAAGAAATATAAAATTCCTAACATTACTAACAATATACCTAAATATGGTGTTAAACCTTTTCTAACTTTTTTATTCACTATAATTCCTCCTTATTGATACTTTAGTATTATATCATACTTTTCATCTTTTGTTTTATCAAATTTTGATTTTTTTAATCCCGGTAACCATACTATTGTTCCTTTTGAATCAACTACTATTGGCCATTTATTTCTTTCTTCCATAACTATTTTACTATTAATAAAAATGTCATTTATTTTTTTTGTACCATTTAGTCCTTTTATTTCCATTTTATCTCCATCTTTTCTATTTCTTACATGTAATGGAAATAACACATCTTTTTTACTCAATCTACAAATATAATTACTATCACTATCAATACTTTCTATTACATTAATTTGATGATTATTTGGTAATTTTACATAATCTATAATTTCTACTTCATATTCATCTTTTTGTTCTTCTTCTTTTATAAATTTTAATTTATTATAATTTTTACTAACAATAAGATTATTCGGCAAATTTATTTTAGTATTTGCCTTTTTATTAAACGCTAATTCATATATCATTAAAGAATGAATATCTGTTATTAAAAATAAGTTTTCTTGATATATATTTTCTAATATTATATTTATTATTTTTAAGGCTATAATTTTTTCTTCTTTTTTTAGTAAATCTAAATCTAAAGTATTATCTGCATATATTTTTTTTAGTTTATTTTCTACTTCTTTATCTATATAATTGTTATATTCATTTAAGATTTTACTAAATTTATAAAATTTTAAATGCACATTTTTATCCTCTTCTTTTAATTTTGGTAATATATTTTTTCTATAACGATTTCTTGTATAATTTTCATCATAATTTGTTTTATCTATAAAATATTTTATTTGATTTTGTTCATTATATTTTAATATATCATCTTTAGTAACTTCTATTAATGGTCTAATTACTTTATAACTTTTCTTTTGTGTTTCTTTCATAAAGCCTGCATACCCTTTTAATGACGATCCTCTAACAATTCTCATTAATATTGTTTCCATTAAATCATCACCATGATGTGCAGTTAATAAATATTTAGCTTCATATTTTTTTATTACTTTATCAAAGTATTCATATCTTTTATTTCTAGCTTCATTTTCGAAATTATCATCACTATAATTTTCTATTTTCATTGTTTCAAATATTACATTATTTTTTTTACAAAAGTTCTTTACATATTCTTGTTCTTCATTTTGACCAACTCTACCTGTATTATGATTTACATGAGCACATATTATCTTTATATTCTTTTTTACTTGCATTGTAAGATAAAGTAATGCCATTGAATCTGGACCACCACTAGTAGCAATTACTATTTTATCATTGTCTTTAAGTAGTTTATTTAAATATAAATATGCTTCTTTCATTAAATCACCTCTTTAATTTTATAATAATTTTTATTAATATTCAATTATTACCATTTAATTGGTTCAATATTATTTTTTTCTAAAAAATTATTTGTTTTAGAAAATGGTTTACTTCCAAAAAAACCTCTAGCTGCTGATAATGGAGAAGGATGAACACTTTCTAATATTAAATGATTTTTATTTTTTATTAATTCTTTTTTGCTTCTGGCATAACTTCCCCATAAAATGAAAACTATTGGTTTTTCTCTTTCACCCAATATTTCTATCAATCTGTCAGTAAATATTTCCCATCCTTTTCCTTTATGAGAAAGAGGCGTATCTTTTACTACTGTCATTATTGAGTTTAAAAGCAAAACTCCTTGTTTAGCCCAATCAGTTAAGTCAGTTTTATTTCTTTTTATATTTAAATCAGATTCTAATTCCTTAAATATGTTTAGTAATGATGGTGGCATTTTTACACCTTCTTGAACAGAAAAAGATAAACCATGTGCTTCATGTTCTCCATGGTAAGGATCCTGTCCTAATATTACAACTTTTACTTCATCATAATCGGTATATCTAAGTGCATTAAAAATATTTTTATATTCTGGATATATAATTTTTTTCTTGTATTCATTTTTTACAAATATTCCAAGATTTTTAAAATAATCTTTTTTCATTTCATCTTTTAAAACAATATCCCATTTTTTGTTGATCATAAACTTCACCAACAATATTGTATCACAATTTAGAATTATTTAAAGATTTTAATACTTTTTTTCTAAGTAATATAATACTATATATATTTATAATAGCTTCTATAGCTACTAATATATCTACAAATAACCAAACTGTTGTTGATTTTATTAAACATCCCATAAATAAAATTATAATTGTGGAAAACTTTAATATATAAAGAGAACTTTTTTTTATATTCTTATAAAAATACTTTAAACTTGCTTCTCCATCGTAATAACCAGTTAAAATTGTTGTAAAAGAAAATAATATGATTGAAAGAAATACTAAATAATTTCCTAGACTACCTAAATGATAAGTAAATGCGAATTGAGTTATTTCTATTCCATTGATATCATTAATCATAATTTTTTGGTATGGACTTGTTAAAATTATTACTGCTGTAGATGTACAGATTAAAAGTGTTGTTATATAAACACCTATCATTTGAAGATATCCTTGAGATGCAGCATCATCACTATTTACTGTAGAAGATGCGATAGCACCTGTACCTAGACCTGCTTCATTTGAAAAAATTCCTCTTTGTACACCTATTACTAATGTACCTAAAAATCCAGATATAAATGGTTTAAAATTAAATGCGCTTTTTATAATCGACATAAATATAGATGGAATCATATCTATATTTTTTATACATATTATAACTGCTATTAAAACATAACCTATAGTCATAAATGGAACTATTTTACTTGCTATAGAAGCTATTCTTTTTATTCCACCAAATATAATAAAAGACGTAGTAATAGATATTATAATTCCAATCAATATAGGAGAAATACTTATTATTTGATTAATAGATTTAGTTATTGTATTTGATTGAACACTTAAAAATCCACCAACATAACTTAATATTACTATAATAGCATATAAACCACCCAAGTATTTATTATTTAAACCTTTTTTTATGTAATAACTTGGTCCACCTTTATATATATTTTCTTCATCTTTTTCTTTATATATTATTCCTAGCACTGTTTCTGCAAAACTATTTGCAGCACCAATAAAAGCAATAATCCACATCCAAAAAATTGATCCTATACCACCTAAATATATAGCAAGAGCAACACCTGCAATACTTCCTACTCCAATTCTTCCGGCTAAAACCATCATTAAAGTTTGATATGGTTTTATACCATCTGTTTTTTCATTTTTAAATAAGCTTTTTAACATATTTTTTATATTAAATTGAACACCTTTTAATGAAATTGTAAAATATATTCCTGATAAAACTATAAATACTGTTGCAACTGCCCATAATAATTTATTTATAATAATTAGCATATTATCACCAAAAAACATTTTAAAACAAATTATTGTCTTAAAATGTCTATTTGTGTACTATAAATTATTTGCTATATCTATAAAAATATCTATGTTTAATTGTTCTGCTCTAACAGATAAATCATAATTGTATTTTTTTAATATTTCTTCTATTTTATTTAAATCATAAGATTTTAAATTATTACGTAATGTTTTTCTTTTTTGTGTAAAAGAATCTCTTATTAATTTAAAAAATAATTCTTTATTTTTTACTTGTTTTAAATTTGCTTTTTTAGTAAATTCTACTACTATACTATCAACATTTGGTTTTGGTATAAAAACATTTTTACTTATATCTAATATCTTTTTTACATCAAAATAATAATTTAAAAATACAGTTAGTGATCCATAGTCTTTGGTTCCTGGAATTGCTTTAAATCTATCTCCTACTTCTTTTTGAACCATTACAACCATTTTATCCACATTTATATTATCTTCTATTATTTTTATTATAATAGGAGTAGTAATATAATAAGGTAAATTAGCTACTACATATAATTTATTATAATTATACTTTTCTAAATCTTTTTTTACATCTGATTTTAGAAAATCTTTAAATATTATTTCTACATTATCCTTATCTTTTAATACTTCATTTAACATTTTTTCCAAGCTTAAATCTATTTCATAACATAATACATTTTTAGCATATTCGCTTAATTTATATGTCAATGATCCAGCACCTGGTCCTATTTCTATAACTAGTGTATCTTTATCAACACTGGATTTTGATAATATACTATTTATTATGTTTTCATCTATTATAAAATTTTGTCCAAATTTTTTTTTTAAATCAAAATTATATTTATTTAATAATTCTTTCATTTTTACTGGTGAATAATACATTAAATCACTTCCCAACTAAATTATATAAAAAAAGATGATAAAAAACAATATTTTATATAAAAAAAAGGATTTACCATCCCCATCTTTGTACACTAAATTTTATATTTTTACCTGTTAAATTATCAGATCCAGCTGATACATTTGTTTTATATGCTAAATCCATCCATACTATTCCTTTATTCCAAGCATTAATCATACTACCACCTGTATCAAGTACTATACCTACAAATGGTTCAGCTCCTTCTTTACTAACAACTACAATAGTACCACATTTAAATTTAGTTGTAGCTGCTGCTAATATTCTAACTTTTCCATATTCACTATCATTATAATAAATTCCATCTTTTACTAGACTATGTGTTTTCTTATCTCTTGTTTTACAAGCTAAATTTCCACTTCCTGTACATCCAACACAATCTGGTCCATACCCTGTTAATCTTCCAGTATATTCAGCTAATGAAACTTTAGGTTTTTCCGTTGTAATAATTTTATTTGAATCTTTTTTTTCATTATTTTTTATTACTTTTGATGTATTTACTTTATTATTACTTTCTACTTTTGTTACTTTTTCTTCTTTTTTAATAGTTATATTTGGTGTTTTATCTTGAACAGTATTATCTATTTTTACAACATTTATAGCATAGTTATTTTTGTTTATAATCATATTTTGACTATTATTTTCATTTTCAGAGTATATATTTATATTAAATATTGAAATAAATGCGACTAATAACATTCTTAAAAATTTTATAATAACTTCAAGAAAATACAGATTCATTTTTTCACCTCATTAGTATTAAAATCATATCATTTTTTTAACTTTAAGTCAAATTGTGATATTGCATTTTCACTAGTAATTTTTTCCACTTCTTCTAATTTTAAATCTTTAATTTCTGCAATTTTCATAGCTACATATTTTACATTACTAGGTTGATTTTTTAAACCCCTATAAGGTTCTGGTGTTAAATAAGGACTATCTGTTTCTAATAATATATTTTTTAAATCTATTTTTTTTACTATTTCTTTTAATTTTTTGCTATTTTTAAATGTTAAAACTCCACCAATACCTAATTTAACATTCATTTTTATTAATTCTTCTGCTATTTCTTCACTATAACTAAAACAGTGCATGTCTATTTTTAAATCTTTATATTCTTTTAATATATTAATTGTATCTAACGCTGCATCTCTACTATGAATAACTACTGGTAATTTATATTTTCTAGCTAATTCAAGTTGATATATAAATACTTCTTTTTGTAATTTTTCATCTTCTTTTCCATAATGATAATCTAATCCTATTTCACCTATTCCAACTATTTTAGGATTATTTAAATTTTTTTCTATTTCATTCATAGAATTTAAATTGTAATTATCAAGTTCTGTTGGATGAAATCCAATAGTACCATATATATTTTCATATTTATTACATAAATCTACTACATTTAATGATGTTTCTAAATCAACAGCACTAGCTATCATTATATTCGAATTCATATTTTTTATAACTTTTTCTATATCATCATAATCATTTTTATCTAAATGGCAATGTGTATCAATTAACATTTTATCACCTCACAAAAAAATTATATCACATTTTGATATAATTTTATCCTTTAAAACTAATAATTAAATAGCGTATCATACACCATATTATAAATAGTAAATAGAACAAATCTAATAAATTTCTATCAACTATAAAACTACCTAATACCAACGTGCCTAAAAATGATAAAAATATCATTACGGATTTCATTTCCTTAACACTCTCAGGAGTCATAAGCTAGCTTCCTTTCTATTCTTTTTTGAAACTACTTTTAAAATATAACATAAACATATTACAAATACAAACGTTTTGTTTAAATTTTTATCGACAAATTATTACATTTTACACTTTTTTACAAAAAAATTAGACATTATTGTCTAATTAATTCTTCTAATTTTTCTTCTTTGTTTATTCTGTTAAATAATGGTTCTGGATTATTTAAATGCAATCCTATATCCATACCTTTAAAATTTATACTATCAATAAATTTATTTTCTGTATTAAGTTGATGAAATATTTTATCTGCTGTATCAGGTAAATATGCTTGTAATAGGACAGCTCCCGATCTAATTGATTCTAATAAATTATATAAAACTGTTTTTAATCTTTCTTTTTTTGTTTCATCCTTTGCAAGAATCCATGGTGTTGTTTCATCTATATATTTATTACATCTTCTAAAAACTTCAAATATATTATCTATTGCATCGGCACATCTTAATTCATTCATATTTTTTTCAACTTTTTGAGGCATATCTAATACTAATGTTTTTAATTCTTCATCTATTTCTTCAAAACGAGTTGGTTCATATACAATTCCATCAAAATATTTATGACACATTGAAATTGTTCTATTAACTAAGTTTCCTAAAATATTAGCTAAATCAGAATTTATTCTTTCAATCAAAAGTTCATATGTAAATGTTCCATCTTGTGCATATGGTATTTCATGTAATAAGTAATATCTTATAGCATCTACGCCAAATTCTTTAACTAATTGATCAGCATATACAATATTTCCTTTTGATTTACTCATCTTGTCTTCACCAAATAAAACCCAAGGATGTCCAAATATTTTTTTAGGTAATGGTAAATCTAATGCCATTAACATTATTGGCCAATAAATCGTATGAAAACGCAATATATCTTTTCCTATTAAATGTATATCAGCTGGCCAGTATTTTTTAAATTCTTCAGTACTATTATCAACATCATAACCCAAAAATGTAATATAGTTACTTAATGCATCAATCCATACATAAATAACATGGGATTCATCAAAAGTTACAGGAATTCCCCATTTAAATGATGTTCTAGAAATACATAAATCTTGTAATCCTGGCTTTAAAAAATTATTTACTATTTCATTTTTTCTACTTTCAGGTTTGATAAAATCAGGATGTGTTTCTATATATTCTTCTAATCTTTTTGTATAATTAGATAATTTAAAGAAATATGCTTCTTCACTTGCTTTTTTTACTTCTCTACCACAATCTGGACATTTCGAATCAATAAGTTGAGATTCTGTAAAAAAAGATTCACATGGTGTACAATATAATCCTTCATATCTACCTTTATATATATCACCTTGGTCATATAATTTTTTAAATATCTTTTGTACTCTTTCTTTATGAACTGGATTTGTAGTTCTTACAAATTTATCATAACTTGTATTCATTACATCCCATATATTTCTAACTTCTAGAGAAATATTATCTACATATTCTTGTGGTCTAATACCTTGTTCTTTCGCTTTTAATTCTATTTTTTGCCCATGTTCATCTGTTCCTGTTTGAAAATAAACATCATAACCTGTTAATCTTTTATAACGTGCGATTGCATCAGCTAATACTATTTCATATGTATTTCCAATATGTGGTTTTGCTGATGCATATGCGATTGCTGTTGAAATATAAAATTTTTTATTCATAATATTACCTCCTAATATTTTCCTTTTCTTTCTATAAAATCTTCTATCTCATTATCAACTTTTAAATATTTCATAAAAATTCCTTGACATATAGATTCACCTTTTTTTATTTCTACTTTATTTTTTCCTTCATTTTGTATTTTTAAAAAGATATGACCTTCATTATTTAAATTATTATAATAATCTTTATCAATTATAGCAACTTGATTACAAAGTCTAATATTATATTTAAATCCCATACCACTTCTAATAATTAAAAATAATACTTCATCTTCTAACATATTTGCTTTTATACCAGTTGGAATTTTTATTATTTCATTTGGATTTATTACTAAATCTTCTATTAAAAATATATCATAGCCAGCTGCATACTTTGTTTTCCTTTTTGGTATATTATATGAATCATATAATTCTTTATTATCACTAATATCTTTTTTAAATTGATCATAACTAATCTTTTCAAAATATCTTTGCATAATATATTACCTCCATATTACTATTTCATCAATAAAAAAATTACTCCCAATTAAGGGCGTAATTTACGCGGTACCACCTTATTCATAGTTATAAAACTACCTTAAGCAATTAACGCTTGCAACGTCTTAATTTACATATCAATTAAGCGGTTTAAGAACCATTCGAAATATAATAGAATATCTAGCTTTCACCTACCTAGACTCTCTAAAAAACAATTATATTCTTCTTTCCATCAAAACCTTTAATATGAATGTATTGTATCATATATTTTTTTATTCTTCAAGATATTTAGATAAAAAATTAGTTGTTATATTTATTATGTTTTTTTCACATTCTGTTATTTCACTATTTTCCTTTATTAAAACTATAGTTCCATTTATATCTCCATTTGATAATATTATATTTATTAAATAATTTTTACCTATTTCTATTCTTTCTGTTATTTTTACACTATCTTCATTTATTATATTTTTTCTTTTATTAATTAAGTTAATATATTCTTCAGTTAATTCTTTATTTATAATTTCTTTTTTTAAACTACCAGCACTAGCAATTACATTATTATTATCAGTAATAATAATATTATCTTTGGTAATACTATAGATTGAATCAACTAATTTTTGAGAAAAATCTTTTATATTTTTTAAATTAGAATACTTTTTTAAAACAATTTTATCTTCTTCATCTATATATATTTCTATATTTTCACCTTCTGTTATTTTTAAATTTTTTCTTATTTCTTTTGGAATAACAATTCTTCCTAATTCATCAATTCTTCTAATTATTCCAGTTGCTTTCATATTTTACCTCACTCTCTAAAAATATTTTGAGTAATTGCAAAAAATTTATACTTTATAAAGGTGTAAAGAAATGTAAAAAATTTTTTTGTTTTCTAAATATTATTGATTCATTCTTTTTTATAATATAAAATAATATCAGAAAGAAGGTATTTATTATGATAAGAAGAGATGATTCAATGAGATCTTTTAGATTAGAAAAGGCTACTAGACCAGTAGGAAGACCAGCTATTAGAAGAGATTTTAAATTATGTGATGATGTTAAATCATTTAAATTATGTAAATAAAAAGTAGTTCAAAATTATTGAACTGCTTTTTTTATTACTTCCATTAATTCTATTAAATAATAAATAAAATGTTTTTCTAATTTTACAGTATCTAATGTAATGGTTAACATTCCAAATTTCATACTAAATCTAAACATTCTTGATATATCAGTAGCATACATAAATAAAAGTTCACCATTTACTTTATTTGTAAGTTCTTTATCCAATGTTATTTCAACAAAATTTTTAGTTTGTCTTACTTTATTAATATTAAGCTCATGTGCAAGTTTTTCAAACCATTCTTCATACATATAAATTAACATATTTTCATTAATTTTTCCAAATCTATCTTCTATTTCTTCTTTTATATCATGTAATTTTTTATATGAATCTATAGTGTTAATTTTTTTATGTATTTCTATTTTTAAATCTATATCATCTATATAATTATCTGAAATAGAAGTTTCAACATCTAAAAGAGGTTTTTCTTCTGTTTCATTTTTATTAAATTCTACTCCTTTTAATTTATTTACCTCTTCATTTAGCATATTTAAGTATAATTCTATACCAATAGTATCAATAAATCCAGCTTGTTCACTTCCTAATATATCCCCTGCTCCTCTTATTGATAAATCACGCATTGCTATAGAAAATCCACTTCCGAGTTCAGTAAATTCTTTTATTACATTTAATCTTTTAGTTGCTATTTCTGTTAAGTTTTTTCCTTTTGAATACATTAAATAACAATATGCTATTTTATTACTTCTACCTACTCTTCCCCTTATTTGATACAATTGTGACAAACCAAAATGATCAGCATCTAATATTAACAAAGTATTTACATTTGGAATATCAATACCTGTTTCTATTATTGTTGTACATAACAATATATCAGCTTCTTTATTTATAAATTTAAACATTACTTCTTCTAATTCAGTTTTTGTCATTTTACCATGAGCCATTAATATACGTGACTCTGGTACTAATTTTTTTATTCTTTCAAGTTTTAAGTTCATATCTTCAACTCTATTATATAAAATAAATATTTGTCCTTGTCTTGAAAGTTCCTTATATATTGCATCTTTTATTATTACATCATTTTCTTCTAATACATAAGTTTGAACTGGATATCTATTAACAGGTGGTGTTTCTATAAGTGATAGACTTCTAATACCTGCCATCGACATTTGAAGAGTTCTAGGTATTGGTGTAGCTGATAATGTTAATATATCAATATTATTTTTATATTGTTTTATTTTTTCTTTATGTTTTACTCCAAATCTTTGCTCCTCATCAATTACTAATAATCCTAAGTCTTTAAATTCTACATCATCACTTAAAATTCTATGTGTACCAATTACAATATCTATTATTCCACTCTTTAAACCTTCTAACACTTCTTTTGTTTTTTTAGCTGAAACAAATCTATTAAGTACTTCTATATTTACTGGATAATTTTTGAATCTTTCTAAAGCGTTTTCATAATGTTGATTTGAAAGAATTGTTGTTGGACATAAATAAGCTACTTGTTTTCCACTTAAAACAGCTTTAAACATTGCTCTAAAAGCTACTTCTGTTTTTCCATAACCTACATCTCCACATAATAATCTATCCATTGGATGATTACTTTCCATATCACTTTTTATCTCATCAATAACTCTTAATTGATCACTAGTTTCTTCATATTTGAATTCATTATCAAATTCTTCTTGTTCTTTACTATCAGGTAAAAATGAAAAACCTACACTAGCTTCTCTTTTAGCATATAATTCTAATAATTTAGATGCTATATCTTCTATTTTTTTTCTTACTCTTAATTTTGTTTTAGCCCATTCTGTACCACCTAATTTATTTATTTTAGGCACTATACTATCATTAGAAGAATATTTTGTTATCAATTCTATTTTTTCAACTGGTATATATAATTTATCATTATCTTTATATTCAACAACTATATAATCTTTTTTTATACCTTGTTTTTCTAAAGTTTTAAGTCCATTATACCTTCCTATTCCGTGAATATTATGTACTACATAATCTCCTATATTAAGTTTTGTTATATCTTTTATCTTACTTCCATATTTAAAATTACTTTTATACTTTTGATTTTGATTTTTTCTGTTAAATATCTCGTTTTCACTAATAACTATATAATTATTATATATAAATCCATTATTAATATTTTTAATAATTAAATTTATTTTTCTATTTATAATGTTTTCTTCATTTGTTACTACAATATTAGAATTATTTAAATTTTCTATAAGTTTATTTATTTGATATCTATTACTTAAACATATAATAACTGTATTTTCTCTTATATAAGTATTTAATCGTTTATTAATTAAGTCAATATTTTTTGAAAAAGGTTCTAATTCATATGAATTATAATTTTTTGTATTTTTTACACTAATTAAATTTTCATCAAAATTTTCAAAACAATATTCATAATTTATATTATTTAAATCATTCATATATTTTGTGTTTTTAGATATATTTAGTGATGTATTATAGTTTTCTATTTCTTCTTTTAAATTTAAATAAGCATTATTTATTTCTTTTAAACCATCAAATATTATTATTGGATCATCTATATATTCTTTTATAGAAACAACTTTTGTATAATTAGGTAAATTTTTTTGTTTTTTTAAGTCCTCATTTACTTCTTTTTCACAAATAAATTCAGAATTAGGATTTATTATTACTTCATCTATTTCTTTTAAAGTTCTTTGATTATCACAATCAAATATTCTAATTGAATCTATAGTGTCTCCCCAAAATTCAATTCTTACAGGATTTATAGAATTACTTGGAAAAATATCAACTACAAATCCTCTAACTGCCATTTCTCCAGTTTTATATACAACTGATTCTCTTTTGTAGCCTATATTGTAAAATTTGTTGATAAGTTCATTTATTTTATAATCTTCATTTTTTTTAAGATTTATAAAGGAGTTTTTATATAATTTTTTTTCTGGTAAATATCTTAATAATCCCATTAAGTTTGTTATGACAATATATTTTTTATTTTCTAATAATTTTGTTAAAGTTTCAATTCGTGTAATTTCAAATTCTGGAGAAATTGCTAATGCTTCACTTGTTAAAAAATCATCCATCGGAAAAAATAAAACATTATCTGTATAATTAGAAATAGATTGATAAATCATAGTAGATTCATATAGTGTATTTGTTACATAAAGTATATTTTTATCTTTTTCTATAAATTTATTATATGTATATATTGATTTTAATTCACTTGTAAGTCCACAATTTACTATACTTTTTTCATTTTTTAATAAATTATCAAAAAATTTCATATTATCCTCCTTTCACTATAAAAAATGATACAATGTATCATTAATTCTTTTTATTATATTTACTCATTAACATATCAAAAGATAAATTCAAATAATCATTAAAAATATCAGGAATTAATTTTATTATATTATTTAATATTTTTTCTTCTTCTTTATTAAGTTTTCCTAATACATAATCTTTAGTATCAATATTTTTATTATTTGATATTCCTACTTTTATTCTTTTATAATTTTGTGTTTTTAAATTAAGTTCAATGTTTTTTAAACCATTGTGGCCACCTGAACTTCCTTTACTTTTAATTTTAATTTTACCAAATGGCATATCAAGATCATCACTAATAATTAAAATATCAGATAAATCAATTTTATAAAAATTTACAAAATCTCTTATTACTTCTCCTGATAAATTTATATATTTTTGAGGTTTTAATAATATTATTTGTTCTTCATTTATATTAATTTTTTCATATAATCCATTAAATTTATTTTTTGTTATTTTAATATTATATTGTTGTGCAATTGCATCTATTAATATAAAACCTATATTATGACGTGTATTTTCATATATTTTTCCAGGATTTCCCAAACCCACAATTAATTTCATTACATATCACCTCTATGATAGTTATTATAAACTTCACTTTTACTTAATTTTCTTTCTTTAGCAACTTTTTT
Organism: uncultured Bacilli bacterium; assembly: GCA_934130005.1. Lineage (GTDB taxonomy): Bacteria > Bacillota_I > Bacilli_A > RF39 > UBA660 > OMSK01. The sequence continues at coordinate 19,957 of CAKOXD010000006.1, read as the reverse complement.
TATTGCTTCTTTTGTATCAATTCCTTCTTTTATGTATAAATTAACATGTTCAATTATTGTTAAATTATCATATGTTGTATCATTTAAGTTACCTTCTACTACTAAAACAATTTCTCCTTTTATCTCTTCTGTTTCTAATTCATTCATTACCTCTATAACAGATCCTCTATAAATTTCTTCAAATTTTTTTGATATTTCCCGGGAAATACATATATTTCTATTTCCCAAAATATTTTTTATATCTTGTAATGTTTTTAATATACGATGAGGTGCTTCATAAAAAATCAAAGTTGTTTTTAAATTTTTATATTCTTCTAATTCTTTTCTTCTTTTTGAGTCCTTATTATTTAAAAATCCAATAAATGTAAAAGGACTAGGATTTAAACCAGATACTGTAAGAGCAGGTATTAAAGCTGTAGCTCCTGGAAGTGAAACAACATTATAATTATTTTTTATAGCTATTTTTACTAACTCATATCCAGGATCACTTATTACAGGAGTTCCTCTATCAGTAACTACACCAACTGAATATCCATTATTTAAATATTCTAATAATTTAGATTCATTTTTTTCCTCATTATAATTATGGCTTGATATTAATTTTTTATTAATATTAAAATAATTTAATAATTGTCTAGTAACTCTAGTATCTTCTGAAAACACTACTTCTACTTCTTTTAATATATTTAATGCTCTATACGTTATATCTTCCATATTACCTATAGGTGTTGGAATTAAATAAAGAGTTGCTTTTCCATTTATATAACTTTTTTGAGACATATTATCACCTCTAACCTTCTATATTATATCATTTATATTAAAAAATAAAAAATATTATTCAAAATATTTTTTTATTTGTTCTGTATAATTTCCATTTCCTTCATGGGAGTATAAAGGCTCTAAAATTTTTACACCTGGTTTACCATTCTTTACACCTTCTATTAATAAAATATTTGCCTCTTTGTTAATTTTTGGATATACATATTGAATTTTTTTCGGTTCTATACCATTTTTTTTCATAGCTTCTATTATCTCAATTAACCTTTCTGGTCTATGAACGATTGCTATATTGCCATTGTTTTTTAATAATTTTTTACTTATTTTCATTATTTCATCTATATTTAGTTTTACTTCATGACGAGCTATTGTTTTATAATCATTTAAATTAAAGTTTGATGTTTCAGTTACTTTAAAATAAGGTGGATTACATGTTATTACATCAAACATTTCTGTTTCTACGCTATTATAATATTCTTTTATATCATCGTTAACAATTTGAATTTGATCACTCAAATTGTTATATTCTACACTTTTAAGTGCTAAATCTGCAACTTCTTTTTGAATTTCAACACCTGTTATTCTAGCACTTGTTTTTGTTGATAATATTATAGGTATTACTGCATTCCCACAACCTATATCTAATATTTTCGATATATTTTTATTTAAAGTTACAAAATTAGGTAATAAAACAGAATCTAATGAAAAATTAAACATTTCAGTATCTTGATAAATTTTTAAATTTTTATATCCTAATAAATAATTAATTACTTCCATCTATTTCTATCTTTCCTTTTGGAGTTTCTACTTCATATTTTTCATTCAATATATCTAAAGATACAACTTTACCTTCTTCACCTTCAATGTCTACAGTTTGTCCTATTTTTGGTAATTTTTTTCGACATTCTTTATAACATTCATTTTCATATTTTAAACAACATAATAATCTACCACATAATCCATTTATTTTATTAGGATTAAGTGCTAAATTTTGATTTTTTGCCATAGATATTGACACTGAATCAAAATTATTTAAAAATCTTGCACAACAAAGTGGTTGTCCACAACTTCCAATTCCGCCTACTTCTTTTGCTTTATCTCTTACACCTATTTGTCTTAATTCTATACGAGTATGATAAATATTAGCCAAATCACGTGCTAAATTTCTAAAATCAACTCTTGTATCTGATACAAATCTAAATATTAACTGTTCTCTATCATGTGTATAATATGAATCTAATATATTAATATCCAATTTATATTCTTTTACTAATTCTTTACATTTTATTAGTGCTTTTATAGCATCCTTTTCATTTTTTTTATCATTATAATAATCTTGTTTTGATGCAATTCTAACAATTTTTCCTAGTTTTATTTTTAATTTAGATGAATCAATTGGATGAATTTCAGTTTCAACTCTTCCATATCTTAATGTATTATCTATATCTACTATTACATTCATTCCTTTTTTTACATTTAAATTATTTGTATAAAAATAATTTACTTTATCATTTTTTGTTATAGATATTCCTACTATATTATCCACTTATTCATCACCCATTATTTCTAATATTAATTTATCTAATAATAAATTTTGATTTGCATTTATTTTAATATATTCTTTTAGTTCTATTATTTTATTTATTTTAAAAACTAATTTTTCTATACTATTTTTTTTACTTATTTCATCTAATGTATCAATATATTTTTCAAAATACTCTATTCTTCTATTTATTTTTAAATTTAAAATATCTTTATAATATAATAATAATAATTCAAAACCTAAATTAAATTTTATTCTTTCTTTAAATCTATCATGCCATAAGTTTTGTGTCATTAAAATTGTATTTGTTTTTTCTTTTTCTAAATACTTTACAAATTTATTTATTGTTTCTAAGTCATCTATATATTCATCTTCCGGTAATAAATTATCTAATTTATTTTGTTTTTTTGATTTTGCTAGTGATATTATTTGACATCTAGAAACAATTGTATTTAATAATTGATATATATTGTTTGTTATTAAAAGTGCAATTATACCTTCTTCAGGTTCCTCTAAAAATTTTAATATTGAATTAGCAGATTGTAAATTTAATTTTTCTGCATTGTTTATTATATAAATTTTTTTATTTGCTTCTATACTTTTTGTATTAAAAGATTTTTGTAATTCATCAAGTTGTTCTTTTTTTATCCACATACCATCGGCATCTATTATTTTTATATCTTCAAAACAATTATTATCAATCCTATGGCATTGAGTACATTTTACACAATTTAAATTATTACTATAATTATTAGGACAAAGCAACATTTTAGCAAATGCTAATACTATTTTAAAAGTATCTTGATTTCCATTTGATTCAAATAAATATGCATGAGAATATTTATTTTTTTTTACTGCATTTGTTAATGTTTTATATACTATTTTTTGCTGGTTCATGTACTCATCTAACATAAAAAATCCTCCTAATATATAAGTACTTGTATTAATATTAGTGAAAATAGTGATGGATATCCCAATACTACCAATAAAAATACTGTAACAATATTTATAGGAATTATAATTCCAAATGATACTGCTAATAAATTATATCCATATAATAAAAAAGAACTAAAAATTATTTTTTTTATAAAGTTATATATATAATTCACATTATCACCTATTAAAGAATATGAATTATATATTCATTTATGAAACTGATGTTCTATCTTCTAATGCCATTTCAAGTGTAAGAGCATCTATATATTCTATATCAACTCCTATTGGTATTCCATGTGCTATTTTTGTAATTTTTATATTTTCTTTTTCTAATAATTTTGAAATATATAGTGAAGTTGTTTCTCCTTCTATACTTGGTTTTAATGCTAAAATTATTTCTTCTATATTTTCTTTTTTTATTCTATCAATTAACGAATTTATATTTATATCTTCTGGGTTTATTCCATCTAATGGTGATATAAGTCCATCAAGTACATGGTATAATCCGTTATATGTTCCAACCTTTTCAAAAATTATTACATTTTTAGGATCTTCCACTATACATAATGTCTTTTTATCACGATTGTTATTTTTACAAATTTCACATAAATCTTCTTCACATAAATTATTGCATTTTTTACAACGTTTAATTTTTATTTTCACATTTTTTAATGAAGATGAAAATAAATTTAAAATATCATCATCCATTTGTAAAGTAGATAGTGCTAATCTTTCTGCGGTTTTTTCACCTATACCAGGTAATTTTTTAAAACATTCTATTAAATCTTTTATTGTTTTTGGATAATTCATTAAAATAAACCTGGCATTCCTTGTGTAAATTTACCCATTTTTTGTTCTGTATCTTTATCTATTTTTTTCATAGCATCATTGATTGCAACCATTATCATATCTTGTAGCATTTCTACTTCATCTTTTTCTATATTATCACTTTCTATTTTTATTTCTACTATTTCTTTTGTTCCTTTTAATTTTGCTGTCACAATAGATGATTTACCTTCATAAATTGTTTCATCTATTTTATTTTTTTCTTCCATCATTTCTTTTTGTAATTTTTGTGCTTGTTTCATCATTGCTTGAATATTCATTTTATTCCTTCTTTCTATTTATATTGTAAAATGTCACTAAATTCATTTTCTAAATTATTATCATTTTCTAATATATTTTCTATATTAGGTTCTTCTATATAATTATAAATTTTCTTCTTATTATTAAATTCATCTTTTATTTTATTCCAATTTTTAATATCTGTTGCTATTAATTTATATTGATTATTATATACTTCTTTAAATAATTGATCAATTTCTAATATTTTAGAATTAAAAATATTAGATAATCTAACATCATCATATATAAATATTACATTATCATTTCCTACTGCTTTTATTGTTCCTTCTAATATAAGTGAAGTTATTTCACTATATTTAGGATTCATTAACATTATTCTAATTTCATCAATTCGATTTTTTAAATCGATTAATTGTTTTTTGTTAAAATTACACAAAGTATTATTTATACGAATTTCTTCTATTTTTTTTAACATTTCTTTATTAATATTTTTATTTATTTCAATATTAGAAAATTTAATTTGATTATTTTTTATTTTTTGAGTATTTGTTTGTTCTATTATTTTTTCTTTGTTTATTTGTTCTTCTTTTTTTGATATTTTATTTAATATTTTTATTATGATAGTTTCAAATATTAATTTTGGATTATTTGATTTTTTCATTTCATATATACCTGAATTAAAACATTCTATATTTTTTAATATTTCTTCTTCTGTTATTTTTTCTTTTAATTCATTATATATCTCATATGATGAGTTGTTTTGTTTAAGATATTCATTAGCATTTAACGCTAATAAAATATTTCTATAAAAATTAATTATTTCTTCTGATAATTTTACAAAGTTTTTTCCATTTTCATCATAATTATCAATTATTTCAAATATATTGTTATATTCTTTATTTTCTATTTCTTCTATTAATTTTTTTAATTCATATTGTGGTATAGTACCATTTATTTCATGTACAGATGCAACAGTTATTTTTTCATCAGAGTATGCGATTACCTGATCTAAAATACTCAATGCATCTCTCATACCACCATCTGCTAAACGTGATATTTCATTAATTGCTTCTTCTTCTATATTTATTTTTTCTTTTTCTACTATTTCTTTTATTTTTTGTTTTATTTTTTGTGATGAGATTTTTTTAAATTCAAATTTTTGACATCTTGATAATATTGTATTAGGAATTTTATATATTTCTGTAGTTGCTAATATAAATATTACATGTGATGGTGGTTCTTCTAATGTTTTTAATAATGCATTAAATGCTCCAATAGTAAGCATATGTACCTCATCTATTATATATATTTTATATTTACCTGTTGCTGGTACTAAATTAACATTATTTCTTAATTCTCTTATCTCATCTACTCCATTGTTTGAAGCAGCATCAATTTCTATTATATCAATTGATTGTTTATTATTTATTTGTGTACAATTAACACATTTATTACAAGGCATTAAATTTTTTAAATCTAAACAATTTACTGTCTTTGCAATTATTTTTGCAGTACTTGTTTTTCCTGTTCCTCTTGGTCCACTAAATATATATGCGTGATTAATTTTATTATTTTTAATTGCATTTTTTAATGTTTTAATAATTACATCTTGACCTACTACTTCATCAAAATTCTGTGGTCTATATTTTCTATACAAAGTTTGATACATTACATCACCTCACACTTTATAATTATATCATTTTTTTAAATATTATAGAAATTTTAATATATCTTTTTTTTATATAAAAACAATGTTTCACGTGAAACATTATCTTAACTTTTCAAAAAATTTTTTTAATAAATTTATTATTTCTTCATTATATATTTTTTTTATTTTATATTTTTTATTTTTAAATATTTGATTTTTTTCTATATTACCAAAATTTTCATTTGATACTAAATAAATTATATTTTTTATTCTTGATTGAATTATAGCACCAGTACACATTTCACATGGTTCCATTGTTGAAATTAAAATACATTCATCTAAATGCCAAGTTTTTAATTTTTTACATGCTTTATTAATTGCTAAAATTTCAGCATGATATGTTGCAATTTGATTTTTTTCTTTTTTATTATATGCTTTAGATATTATTTTATTATTTTTAATAATTATGCATCCTACTGGTATATCACCATATTTATATGCTTTTTTTGCTTCTTTTATTGCTAATTTTATATATTTTTCTTCTTTCATTGAATCACCTATATTAATTATATAAAAAAAGCACACACATTTAGGAATTATTAAGGCTGCTGTTTTCCAACTCTGACCTGGTTCTAATATAAATGTTGTGCCTCATTTAATATACATTATTTTTATTTTTTTTTCAATATTTATTATCATTCTTTTTAATGTTTCACGTGAAACATAAGTTAATATTAATTTTTATAATGTTTCACGTGAAACATTATAAAAAAAAGATTTATTTTTCTTCATTTTTATCTAATAAATCTTCTTTTATTTCTTTATCATCTTGATGATCTATAATTGCAACATTACTTACTGTTTGATTTTCTTTTAAATTAATTAATCTAACACCTTGTGCTACTCTACCTGTTGTTGATATTTGTTCTATTGGCAATCTAATAATAATACCACTATCAGTAATAATCATTAAATCTTCATCTCCATTTATTATTTTAAATGAAACTATAGAACCATTCTTTTCAGTAACATTAAGAGCCTTAACACCTTTACTTCCCCTATGTGTTTGTCTGTATTCAGTAACTATTGTACGTTTTCCATATCCTTTTTTTGTAACAACTAAAATTTGTTGTTCTGAATTTGCAACTTCACAACCAACACAAATTCCAGCACCTATATCTATTCCATGAACACCTGAAGCAGTTCTTCCCATTACTCTAATTTCAGATTCTTTAAATCTAATCATTCTACCATTTGAGGCTCCTATAATTATTTCTTTTTGACCATCAGTTTTTCTTGCAGAAATTAATTTATCATTATCTTTTAAAGTAATAGCTATTTTTCCATTATTTCTAATATTATCAAATTCTTCAATTCTTGTTTTTTTAATTAAACCATTTTGTGTACAAAATACAATATATTTATTTTTATCATTATTTTCTATTTTTAACATTACAGTAACTTGCTCATTTTTTTCAATTGGTAATAGATTAATTATAGGTAATCCTTTAGATTGTCTACTATATTGAGGTACTTCATAACCTTTTATTCTATATACTTTACCTTTATCAGTAAAGAATAATATATAATCATGAGTTGTCATAGAAATTAATTGTTCAACAAAATCTTCTTCATTTGTCGTCATTCCTTTAATACCTACTCCACCCCTATTTTGAGTTTTATAAGTTTCACTATTAACTCTTTTTATATATCCTTTATTTGTTAAAGTTATTACAATATCTTCAACAGGAATTAATGATTCATCTTCAATATAATCTATAGCTGTCATATCAATGTTTGTTCTTCTTTCATCACTGAATTTTTCTTTTATCTCTATTAATTCATTTTTAATTATATCTAATACTTTTTGTTCAGAAGCTAATATTGATTTTAATTCTTCTATACGTTCTAATAATTCTTTTAATTCATTTTCAATTTTATCTTTTTCTAATCCAGTTAAACGTCTTAACTTCATTTCTAATATTGCTTCACATTGTACAATATCTAAATTAAATCTACTAGTTAATTGTTGTTTAGCAATTTCATCATTTTTTGATGATTTAATTATTTTAATAACTTCATCTATATTATCTAAGGCAATTTTTAAACCTTCTAAAATATGAACTCTTGCTTCACATTTATTTAAATCAAATTTTGATCTTCTTATAATTATTTCTTTTTGATAATCAATATATTTTGAAATAATTTCTTTTAATGAAAGAATTTTAGGAGTTTTTTGATCTATCATTAAAAGATTAATACCATAAGTTGTTTGTAATTGTGTATGCTTATATAAATTATTTAATACAACATTTGCATTTGCATCTTTTTTTAAATATATAACAACTCTAACTGGATTTTCTAAATTAGATTCTTCATGTAAATCACTAATACCATCAAGAATTTTATCTCTTACTAACTGTCCTATTCTTTCTTGAAATTCTTTTTTATTAACTTGATATGGTAATTCTGTAACTATAATTCTACTTTTTCCATTATTTTCTTCTATTTCAACTTTACCACGAATTGTAATAGTTCCTTTTCCTGTTTCATATGCTTTTTTTATTCCACTATTACCTAATATTGTTCCACCAGTTGGAAAATCTGGACCTTTAATGTATTGCATTAACTCTACTGTATCAATTTCTGGATTTTCTATATATGCAACACATCCATCTATTACTTCACCTAGGTTATGTGGTGGTATATTAGTAGCCATACCAACTGCAATACCCATTGAACCATTTACTAAAATATTAGGAAATCTAGATGGTAAAATTACAGGTTCTTTTTCTGTTTCATCAAAATTTGGTTTAAAATCTACAGTATCTTTATTAATATCTCTTACCATTTCTAAAGATAATTTTGAAAGACGAGCTTCAGTATAACGCATTGCTGCTGCTCCATCTCCATCCATATTACCAAAGTTACCATGTCCATCAACTAACATATGTCTAAAACTAAATGGTTGAGCCATACGAACCATTGCTTCATATATACTTGAATCACCATGTGGGTGATATTTTCCCATTACGTCTCCGACAATTCTTGCACTTTTACGATGTGGTTTATCAGATGTATAACCAGATTCATACATCGAATATAAAATTCTACGATGAACTGGTTTTAATCCATCTCTTAAATCAGGAATTGCACGTGCTGCAATAACACTCATAGAATATTCTAAGAAAGATTTTTTTACTTCTTGTACTATATTTTGTTCTATTATTCTATCCATAATATCCTCCTATACATCTATCATTTCTGCAAATTTAGCAAATTCTTCTATAAATGATTTTCTTGGATTAACATCATCACCCATTAAATCAGTAAATACTTTATCTGCTGCGATTGCATCTTCTACAGTTACTCTTTTTAATACACGATTATTTATATGCATTGTTGTTTCACGTAAATCAATTGCGTCCATTTCACCTAAACCTTTAAAACGTTGAACAATAGGCTTAGCATTTGGACTTAATGTACTTCTATATTCTTCTAGTTCCTCATCAGTAAGAACATATTTTATATTTTTTCCATTTATAACTTTATATAATGGTGGTTGAGCGGCATAAACATATCCACCTTCAACAACAGGTCTAAAAAATCTATAAAATAAAGTTAATAATAAAATTCTAATATGTGACCCATCTACATCAGCATCTGTCATTATTACAATCTTATGATATCTTAATTTATTAATATCAAATTCTTCACCTATACCAGTTCCAAATGCTGTTATAATTGTTCTAATTTCTTCATTTGATAATGCTTTATCTAATCTTGCTTTTTCTACATTTAATATTTTTCCTCTAAGTGGTAATATAGCCTGAGTAGCAGGTATTCTTGCATCTTTAGCCGAACCACCTGCTGAATCTCCTTCGACTAAAAATATTTCACTTATTGTTGCATCTTTACTAGTACAATCTGCTAATTTACCTATTGTATTAAATCCATCTAAAGCTGTTTTTCTACGAGTAGCCTCACGAGCTTTTTTTGCTGCCATTCTTGCTCTAGATGCGACAGTTGCTTTTTCTACAATAATTTTAGCAATATCAGGATTTTCTAATAAAAATCTTTCAAAACCTTCACTAAATACACTATCTGCTAATTTACGTACTTCAGAATTTCCAAGTCTTCCTTTTGTTTGACCTTCAAATTGAGGATTAGGATGTTTACAAGAAACTATCATAGTCAATCCTTCTTTAACATCATCTGCAGTTAAAGAATCATCTTTTTCTTTTAATATTTTATTTTTTCTAGCATAACTGTTAATAATACGAGTTAGAGCTCTTCTTACACCTTCTTCATGAGTTCCTCCATCATGAGTATTAATGTTATTAACAAATGAATAAATACTATCACTATATCCATCATTATATTGAAGAGCTACTTCAAACATAACTCCATCTTCTTCTCCACTTAAATGAATTATTTGATCATGTATAGGTGTTTTATTTTTATTTAAAAATCTAACGTACTCACTTATTCCACCTTCATAATGAAATGTTTCACCTGTTGTATCTTCATCATCTCTATCATCTCTTAATGTCAATTTTAATCCTTTATTTAAAAAAGCTAATTCACGAGTTCTGACTTTTAAAGTTTCATAATCATATATTGTTGTATCAAATATAGATGAATCAGGTTTAAAAGTAACTGTTGTTCCTGTTCTATTTTTATCACAATCTCCTATTATAGTTAATTTTTGAGCTATTTTTCCGCCATTTTCAAATTTTGCTTCATAAACTTTACCATCTTTATATACTGTAACTACTACCCATTTACTTAAAGCATTTACTACACTAGCACCTACTCCGTGAAGACCACCAGATACTTTGTATCCTCCTCCACCAAATTTTCCTCCAGCATGTAATACTGTATATACTGTTTCAACTGTTGAAAGACCTGTTTTTGGATGTATTCCTACTGGTATTCCACGTCCATTATCTTTTACAGTAATAGAATTATCTTTATTAATTACAATTTCTATATTGTTACAATATCCAGCTAATGCTTCATCTATTGCATTATCAACTATTTCCCATACTAAATGATGTAATCCTTTAATATCTGTTGTTCCAATATACATACCAGGTCTTTTTCTTACTGCTTCTAAACCTTCTAAAATTTGAATATCTGATGAATCATAATGTTCAATTTGATTTTCCATTTACATAACATCTCCTTTTATTATTTTACCTTGATCTATTTTTATAATTTTAGCTTTTTTTACTATCTCATCACTTATATTATTTAAATCAGTTGTTGTTATTATAACTTGAATATCTTTACTTATATATTTAAGTAAATTATTTTTTTTAGTTTCATCTAATTCACTAAATACATCATCTAATAATAATATAGGATTTGATTCTTTATATTTTCTAAATATTTCTATTTCACCTAATTTTAATGCTATAATTGCTAATCTTTGTTGTCCTTGTGAACCATAATTTTTTAAATTTAAATTATCAATATAAAATTCAAAATCATCACGATGAGGTCCAACTAATGTTGACTTAAATTTTATTTCTTGTTCATATACTTCATTAAATTTTTCTTTTAATCTCTTTTTGATTTCTTCACTAGTACAATCTAAATCAATACATGTTTTATATTTAATATTAAATTTTTCTAAATTTGTTATATCAAAATATATTTTTTCTATATTTTGATTTAATTTATCAATAAATTTTTTTCTCATTCTAAAAATAATTACTGCTTTTTCTATTAAATAGTCTGTTAATATATTTAAATAATTTATATCTATATAACTATTTTTTAAATAATCATTACGCATTTTTAATAATTTATTATAATCATTTAATATTAAAAAATAATTACTATTTAATTGAGATAATTCTAAATTTAAAAATCTTCTACGTGTTATAGGTGAACCTTTAATTAATTCTAAATCTTCTGGATAAAAAATTATAATGTTCATTCTAGATATATAATCACTATTTTTCTTTATTATATTATTATCTATTTTTAATATTTTCTTTTTATTTTCTATTTCTATTTCTAAATTTGTCTTTATATTTTCATTAATTAAAGTACCTTTTATAATACTTTTTTGTGTATTCTTTTTTATTAAATTGTTATCAATAAATGATCTATGAGATTTAGTTATTCCTAAAACATATATACTTTCTAATAAATTTGTTTTACCTTGACCATTATTTCCAATTAATATATTTATTTTTTTTTTTAATTTTAATTTTAAAAAATCATAATTTCTAAAATTTGCTATTTTTAATTCAGAAATATACATAATATACCTTCTTTTTTATTTTTTTACCCTTTTTTTATGTTTTTTTAATTTATAATACTCCTATACACCATAATAATTATACCATAAAATTAGATAAAATAAAAAGAATTTATATTTTTTTTATAAATTCTTTCTTTTTCTAAGTACTGATTCTAACATAGTTGCTCTTAATATTTGATTTTGTAATGATTCATATGAAATATCAATTATTATCTCATTATTATTATTAAATATTATCTTCGAAATATTATTATACTTCTTATAATTATTTATATTGTTAAGTGAAATCCAAAAACAATTTGGATATCTAGGAGAACTAGTAGGAAAAAATATAATTTCTCTTGTTTCTTCTATTACAATTGGACTTTTATAATTAAAACCAATTAAATTTTTAGTTCCTTCTTGTCTACCTAAATATGAACTTCCAAAATATTTGCAACTATAGTCTATTATTTCTGTTGTTTTTCTTTTTACAAGAAAATCATTTTCTAATTCAATAACTTTAGATTTTTTTGAATCAATTGGAATTATAGCTAAAGTATTAACATTAATTTCATAATTATCTAACATAAAACACCTCCCCCTTTTTAAATTAATATCTCTTATATACTTTTTACTTGTCGAAATTACTCATATTTTGTCGATAAAAAAATTTTTTATAAAAAAAAATGCATTAAAATGCATCCTAATATGTTCTTATTGGTACAATTAATTGAATTAAATCATCAGCATTTGGATTTTTTAATATTATTGGTTTTATTTCTCCGTTAAATAATATTTCAATTTCTTCACTTTCTAATGATTTTATAGCTTCCATCATATATTTAGAACTAAATGATATTTTTATATTATTATTTGTTTCATTTTTTATTATTAAATGTTCTTCTACATTTCCTATTTCTGGAATATTTGATGATATTAACATTTTATTTTCTTCTATTTGCATATTTATAATATTTTTTTCTTCTTCACTTGTTAATAAAGAAGCTCTATCTATAGCATTAAAATAATTATTAATATCAGTTACTATTCTAGTTTCAAATTCATTTGGAATTAATTTTGATGTATCTGGAAAATTTCCATTTATAAGTTTACTCATTAATATAATATTATTAAATTTAAATATAACTTTATTATTAAAAATATGCATTTCTAAATTATCATCATCTACACTATATAATTTAGTTAATTCTATTAAGTTTTTAGTTGGTATTATTATATTAACTTCTTCTGGATAAATATTTGATAATTCTATTTTCTTTTTAGCAAGCCTATATGAATCAGTGGCAGTACATTCTAAAATATTTCCTGTTATTTTAAAATTAATTCCTGTTAAAACAGGTCTTGATTCTTGTTGTGAAGTTGCAAAACTTGTTTGTTTTATTATATTTGTAAAAACTTTTTTACTTATTTCTAAAGGATTTTTACTATCTTCTAAATCTAATACTGGAAAATCATCAGGATTATTACAATTAAGTGTAAAAGAAGATGTTTCAGTTGTTATTAGAATTTTATTATCTATTACTTCTTCTATACATATTAAAGAATTAGGTAATTTTTTTACTATTTCATAAATAAATTTACCTGATATTAATATATCTCCACATTTTTCTATATTTTCTATTTTTGATTTATCAATAAATGCTTTTATAGCTATTTCATTATCAGTACTTAACAAATATAAACCATCATTATTTAATTCCATTTTTATACAATTAAGTATTGGAATTATATTTTTATTAGATATTCCTTTTATAGCATAATTTAAATATTCCATTAAAATGTTTTGTTTAATTTCAAATTTCATAAAATCACTCCTTTATTATTATTTTTTTATAAATATTATTATTATTAATGTAGAAATTGTGGAAAACTTTTTTAACTATTATATATTAACAAATTTTTATTGTTAATAAAAAGTTTAAATATAAAAATAATCCACATTATTTTATTTGATTTATTAATTTATTAACTTCCATTTCAAATATTTGATCTTTTTTTATCTGTTTTTTAATTTTATCAACTGAATGCATAACAGTAGTATGATCTTTCCCACCAAATTCAATTCCAATTTTAGTTAATGGTTCTTCTAATATAACTCTACATATATACATTGCAATTTGTCTAGGAAGAGCTATAGAACTCACTCTTTTTTTACTTTTTAAATCCTCTATTTTTATATTATAATGATTTGCAACTATTTGTTGAACTTGATCTATTTTATTTTTAGAAATAATTGTTTTTGAAAAATAGTCTTGTAATGCATCAATAGCAAGTGACAAAGTTATATCACTACCATTCATCATTGTAGCGTATGCAACTACTCTAGTAATTGCACCTTCAAGTTTTCTAATATCACTTGTACAATTACTAGCAATATATTCTTTAACATCCTTAGGAAAACTACTGTTTAACATATTAGCTTCAATTTTATTATCTATAATATGCATTCTAAGATCAAAATCAGGTGGAAAAATATTTATTGTTAATCCCCAGTTAAATCTTGTAAGCAATCTTTCTTCTAATAATTTTAAATCTTCTGGTGATCTATCAGAAGAAATAATTATTTGTTTATTATTTCCATAAAGATCATTAAATGTATTAAAAAATTCTTGTTGTGTTTGATTCGCATTACCTAAATATTGTATATCATCAATTATTAAAACATCTATATCTCTATATTTTTTCTTGAATATTTCAACATTATCAAAATTATTTTTATTTTTTTTCCTTGTAATACCAATAAAATCTTCAACAAATCTTTCACATGTTACATAAAGAACTCTTTTATTTTTATTTTGAACAATATAATTTCCAATTGCATGCATTAAATGAGTTTTACCTAAACCACTCTTTCCATAAATAAATAATGGATTATACATTTGCCCAGGATTTTCAGCAACAGCTAGAGCTGTAGCATGAGCAAATTTATTACTTTCCCCTACTACAAAATTATCAAAATTATATTTAGAAATAAGATTAGTTTCAAAATTATTATTAGGTACCCCTATTTCATCAGTATTTATTTCAATATTATTTTCAATTTCTTCTTCTAATAAATATTCGAATTTAAAATTTGAACCAGATACTTCAGTAAAAATTTCTTCAATTAGTTCATTATAATTTTCTTTTAAATTCTTCTTTTGAATATGCATTGAAACAACAACAATAGCTTTATTATCAACTATTTTATAAAGTTTAGAATCAGCAAACCAAGTATCAAATGATATTTTAGAAATTTTTGTTTTAATTTTATCTAGAAAAATATTCCACAATTTATTAATATCCATACAATATAACCTTCACCACCTTTAAGAATAAATACACATATATTTTACCTTAAAATAAAATAAAAATCAAAGAAAAATGTGGAAAAATTAATAAAAATAAAATTATGCACATATAAAATAGTATATAAAATAATAAAAAAGGTAATTATAAACATCAAATGTGGAAAAAATAATGTTAAAAAAATAAATAGTGAAGAAATTATCCACATATACTGTGTAAAAATAAAAAATATATTAATAAATAATAAAAAAATATAAAAAAATACTGTGCAAAAAGAAAAATTAATAAAATTAAAAATAAAATTATCCACAATATAAAAAATAAATTGACAAATGCAAAAAAAATCTATATAATTAACTAAGCAAACAAATTTTATTGATACAGGAGGTGTACTATGAAAAGAACTTATCAACCTAATAATAGAAGAAGAAGTAAAAAACAAGGATTTTTTGCAAGAATGAAAACTAAAATAATTAATAACAGAAGAAGAAAAGGACGTAAAGTATTATCACGTTAATAAAAACACTGTATTAACAGTGTTTTTTTAATATAAGAGGATGGTTAATTTGAAAAAAATAAATATATTAAAAGAAAATAAAGATTTTAAAAGAATAGTAACAAAAAATAAGCCTTTTAAATATAAAGGTTATTTAGTATATTTAGAAATAAAAGACAGTCAACCTTATAAATTTGGTATTAGTGTTAGTAAAAAATTAACAAATGCAGTAGGAAGAAATAAAATAAAAAGGCAAGTAAGAGAAATTATTTCAAAAAATACCTATGAAAAAAATTTTAATTGTATTATAATTATAAGAAGAAGTTATTTAGAAAATGACTTTGAACATAATAAACAAGATTTATTATTTATATTAAGAAAATTAAATATAATAAAGGAGAATTAAATGAAAAAAAATAAATATATAAAAATATTAATAATATTATTAGTAGTATTTTCATTAACAGGATGTACTAAATATGGAAAAGATACAAATAAAAAAGCAATAGTAAATGAAAAAACAGGTCAAAGATTGGTAACAAATATATTATGTAAACCAACAGATAAAGAAATGATAAAACTTTATAATTCATATAATAAAGATTCAAAGAAAAAAGTAGATTTAGAAAAATTAGAAGATTGTAAATCAATGAAAATAAGTGGAGATTATCAAGACTTATGGACAAATATTTTCGTTAAACCATTAGCATGGGTTATAATTAAAATAGGAAATTTATTTAAAAGTTATGGTTTAGCATTAATAATAGCAACTTTAATAATAAGATTAATAGCATTTCCATTTACAAAAAAAGCTGCTTTACAATCAGAAAATATGAAAAAAGCAAGTCCTGCTTTAGAAAAATTAGAAAAGAAATATAAAAATAAAAATGATCAAGAATCAATGATGAAAAAGTCTCAAGAAATGATGATTATATATAAAGAAAATAATATTAATCCAATGTCAACATGTTTATTTACCTTTTTTCAAATTCCATTATTCTTCGCATTTTATGAAGCAATAAGTAGAATACCAATAATATTTGAAGAAAAATTTTTAGGATTTGAATTAGGAACAAGTCCAATAAATGCTGTTACAATGGGAGATTATAAATACTTAATATTTATAGTTTTAATAGGAGCTGCAACATATTTCTCATTTAAATTAAATAGTGGAGCAGCTATGAACCAAGATCAACAAAAACAAATGAAAATGATGACTAATGTTATGGTAATAGTAATGACAATAACAGCATTTTCAATATCAACTGGTATAGCATTCTATTGGGTAACTACAAATATATTTACAATTATTCAAAACCTATTAGTAAAGAGAGGTAAGAATTCTAATGGAAATAAATAGATATGAAGCAAAAACAGAAGAAGAAGCAGTAAAAGAAGCAATAAAAAAATTAAATTGTGAAAAAGAAAATTTTATATATAATTCAAAATATATAGAAGGAAAATTATTTAAAAGTTCAAAATATCAAATAGAAGTTGTTAAAATAGAAGATATAAAAGATTATATAAACGAATTTTTTAAACAATATTCAAAATTAACAAATATAGAAATTAATTCAGATATTTTATATAACAATGAAAGTTTTAATGTAGTATTAGTAACAAATAATAATTCTATATTAATAGGAAAAGAAGGAAAAAATTTAAATGCTTTACAAAATATATTAAGACAAAATTTAAAAATAGAAACAGGAATGTATATAAAAATTAATATTGATGTAAGTAATTATAAAATTAAAAAATTAAATAACTTAGAAAAAGAAGTAAGAAAAATAGCAAAAGAAATCATTAAAACAAAATTAGATGTATCACTTGATCCAATGAATTCTTATGAAAGAAGATATATACATAATATAATAAATGAATATGAAAATTTAAAAACAGAAAGCATAGGAGAAGGAAAAGAAAGACATATAGTAATAAAATATATAGAAAATTAATATATGTTTTTTTTTTAGGAGGTGTAATATGGATACAATAGCAGCAATTTCAACTTCATCTGGAGTAGGTGCTATTTCTATAATTAGAATAAGTGGAAAAGATTCAATAGAAATAGTAAATAAAATATTTAAAGGAAAAGATTTAAATAAAGTTTTAACACATACTATAAATTATGGTCATATAATAGATGAAAAAAAAATAATAGATGAAGTATTAGTAAGTGTTATGAGAGCTCCAAAAACTTTTACAACAGAAGATATAGTAGAAATTAATTGTCATGGTGGATATGCAACAACAAAAAAAATATTAGAATTACTTTTAATAAATGGATGTCGCCTTGCAGAACCTGGTGAATTTACTAAAAGAGCTTTTTTAAATGGAAGAATTGATTTGTTAGAAGCAGAAGCAGTAATGGATATTATAAATTCAAAAACAGAAAAAGCTCTATCTCTAGCAATAAATCAATTAAATGGTAATACATCATCTGTTATAAATAAAATAAAAAATAGAGAATTAAAAATATTATCAAATATAGAAGTAAATATAGATTATCCAGAATATGAAGATATAGAAGTATTAACAAATGAAAAAATATTACCAGAATTAAAAATAATAGAAACAGAAATGAAAAAAATAATAAAAAATAGTGATGACGGAAAAATAATAAAAGAAGGAATTAACACAGCAATTATAGGAAGACCAAATGTAGGAAAAAGTAGTTTACTTAATTTATTATTAGAAGAGGAAAAAGCTATTGTAACTGATATAGAAGGAACAACACGAGATATAGTAGAAGGAAAAATAATAATAGATGGAATAATAATGAATATTTTAGATACTGCAGGTATTAGAAAAACTGATAACAAAGTAGAAGAAATAGGAGTAAAAAAAAGTATAGAAATGATAGAAAAATCTGATTTAATATTATTCGTACTTAATAATAATGAAAAAATAAATGAAGAAGAATTAAAAATAATAGAAAAATTAAAAAATAAAAATTATATAACTATTATAAATAAAATTGATTTAGAAAATAAATTAGATATAAATAATTTAAATTTAAAAAATATAATTAATATAAGTACTTTAACAAAAACAGGATTAAATGATTTAAAAGATAAAATAATAGAAATATGTAATTTAGAAAAAATAGAATTAAATGATATGACATATTTAAATAATGCTAGAAGTATATCTTTATTAAAAGAATCATTAAAATATTTAACTAGTGCAATAACAAACATAAAAAATAATTTTCCAATTGATATAGTAGAAATAGATATAAAGGAAAGTTGTTATAAATTAAATGAAATATTAGGTGAAAATTATAATGAAAATTTATTAAATGAATTATTTTCAAATTTTTGTTTAGGAAAATAAAATGTTAAAAAATAAATTAGGATTAAAAAAAACAAGCCAAATAATAAAAATAGAATATTATATATTTAATATAAAATATCATTTAATAAACTCCGATTATACATTTAATGAACCAGATGAATTTAATATAAAATTTTTAGAAAAAATTCATATATTCTTATTTAATGATATATATGAATTAGATGAATGTAAAATAAGAAAAACAATAGAACCAAAAAGTCTAAATTTTGTTAATTTAAAATTAAAAGAATTAAAAGAAGCAGTTGAAAATGAAGATTACGAAACAATAAGAAAAAATATATATGATATCTGGGAAAGACAAATTTTTTGTGATGGAAATACTAGAACAATATTATGTTTTTTAAAAATAATGAAAGAAAAATATAATATAAATGTTAATTATGATTTTAAAGAAGATATAAATAAAGATAATTTTATAAGAGAATTAGTAGATTCAATATATAAAGAGAAAATTAAATGACATATTTAATTTTTTTTTTTGTAATTTCAACCGCACCATTATTTGTAATAATCTAATTCTACATCATAAACACATTTATAGTC
>CAKOXD010000005.1 GCA_934130005.1 uncultured Bacilli bacterium | reverse complement strand
ACCCCAATTGAGTATAGAACTCAACTAGGGTTTAAATAAAATCTTTTTACTGTCTACTTTTTGTTGACAAGTTCAAATATGTATTACTTTCTTTTTTTATGTAAAAATGATAAAATATATAAATAGGAGGTTTAAATAATGATTTTAGAATATGAATTAAATAAACAATATAAAAAAATAGATATTAATGAATTAATAACTTTATGTGAATTAGGAGAAAACTATAAAATATTTTGTACTGAATTAGAAGAATTAATAAAATCAAAAAAAAATAAAGATATTGTTTTTGATTTATACAATGTTATACAAGGAAAATTTTCTATACACTCAAATAAATATAAATCTTTTATAAAAAAACACAAAAGTACTATTGAAATTATGAATAAAAACTTTTGCTTAATGAATTTGACTGTTTTAAGTTATGATCCTAAAGGTAACCGTAAAGAAAATTTATCAGAAGATTATTTTTATGAATATCTTAAAAATAATAAAAAGGATATAGAAATAATAAAAGAAGTTTTATTAAAGTTAAAAAAATTAGGATTTAAAAAAATTAATTATGGAGAAAATCTTGATTTTACAGGAATAGATTATAGTTTAGATTTAAAGTATACAGATGATTTTGTTTTCTTAGAAAATATTGAGGTCAATTCAACTTACCTAAACAATCCAATAAAATATAGAACTAAAAGTTCTCATTATTGTATGCATTTTGGTGTAAATGGTTATGGTGATGAAAAAGAAATAAGTGAATATGCTAAAGAAATATATTTAAATAGTTTAATATTAAATCCAAATAATATACCAGATGAAATAACAATCGAATCCACTTTTAATTTAATAAAAGATAAATTTAATAATAAAAAATCAGAAATTTCTGATATTAGAAATTATATAGATTTAAGTATAGCAACCGATGATTTAATAAATAATTTTTTAATTTTAAAAAGAACTGTATCAAAAATAGATGATGTAAAAAATAATCAAGAAATGTTTGATTTATTAAATCAAATGAAAATTATAATGGATAAATTAAAAAATATAGATGAGAACTTTGAACAAAAAATTATTGATTCTAATGAAAGTCTAACAGAAAAACTAATAGAAAAAGAAAAAAAATTATATTTAGATAGAAGAAACTGTATTAATATTGATTAAATACTAGAATTATAAAACTATTTGAATATTGCTTAAAATGAAATAATTTTATTAGGTTATAGAATTAATGATATAGATATGATAAAAATTGTGGTACTAGTGTAGCTCTTAGTAATGTATTACCAATGATTAAATTAAATGCAAAATTTGTAACTACAAATAATTATAATTATGATAGAATAATAGAATTTTTAAAGGAGTATTTTAATGTTAAGTAAAAATTATAAAGTTTTATTTTTATTAAGATTGTTAAAAGGTATATTAACTAATTTTGTAGATGTATTTTTAGTTTTATATTTTATTAACGTTTCAAATAATAATATATTACCGCTTGGAATATATGAACTAGTTGCTATGACAACTGTATGGTTAGTAATATTTTTATCAAGAAATTATTGTAAAACAAAAAACAGAATTTGGTTAATGAGAATAGGTATTGTGATGTATTTTCTTTACTTTTTAGCCATTATACTGTTGAAAGAAAAAGTTGTTAATTATATTTATTTAATAGGAATATTATATGGCTTGGAAGAAGGATTTTACTATTCTGTATATAATACAATAGAGTCTGATGGTATAGAAAATAAATATAGAGAAAAGTATCTTGGTACTTATAATGGTAGCAAAAATATAGTATCAATTATCTTTCCATTATTTTTTGGAAGTATGATTCAAAAATCAGGATTTATTAATACAATTATGATTGTGTTAGTAATTGTGGCTTTAGAAATAATGTTATCAGTAATATTAAAAGATAATAATATTCCAAAAGGTAATAAAACAAATTTAAAAAAATTTAGAGGTACCATGAAAGAATATCCAGAATTGAAAAGTATTATTGTATCAAATATTTGTTTAGGATTAACTTATTCAGGTGGAGCTTTATCATATGTTATAACAATTTATATAATTAAGATATTTTCTGAAAGTATAAGTTTAGGAATATTTACATCTATATTTAGTGTTATTTCTATAATAATTGGATTTTTATTTGTTAAAGTTATAAAACCTAAATA
The DNA here is from genome assembly GCA_934130005.1 of uncultured Bacilli bacterium. GTDB lineage: Bacteria > Bacillota_I > Bacilli_A > RF39 > UBA660 > OMSK01. The sequence continues at coordinate 89,226 of CAKOXD010000005.1, read as the reverse complement.
TTATATAAAACTATTATGTATAACATTACCAATAACAATAATATTATTATGTATAATGTTATTGAATTGTAATTTAATAACAGTTGTTTTATATAATTTGTTTCAAACTATTTCAAAGTTATTATCCAATTTAATTAGCGAAAGAAATATAGTTAATTTTTCTAATATAGAAGCAATAAAAAAAGAATATAAAGTTGAATATTTTTTAACATTAGAAACATCTTTATTTATAGGAAGGTTTATAAGTAATTTCCTATTTATACTAATGGCGTTTTTAAATGCAAAATTTATTATGGCAATCTTTGTTGGATTTGTTATACTTCAAGCAATAAGTATAATTAAATTACAATCAGATATTGAAAAATGTAATGCAATTAGTTAAAAAATCAAATAATTAGAATTAAGGAAAGTTAAGATAAAATTTTTGTTTTAACATTAAAGAAAATATACAATATTTATGTGAAAGATTAAGTGATGATAATTTTATAAAAAAAATAAAGGAATACTTAATAAGCAATGATGGATATAATCATCAATTAGAATTATATAAATAACATGATCTTCAAGTAGATAATACTTTAAATCAAATAAAATTATTAAGAAATAATAAATAGTTTAATTAAAATAAATAATAATAAAAACAGGGTATTTTGACAATTACCTTGTTTTATTGTATATAAAATGATAAAATACAAAAGATTAAAGGGGAGGTCAATATGTTTAAATTAGAATCAAAATATAAACCAAGTGGAGATCAACCACAGGCAATAGATAAGTTAGTTAAAGTAATAGAAAAAGGTGAAAAATATCAAGTTTTACTAGGAGCTACTGGTACTGGTAAGAATTTTATTAAAAATTGAAAATCACAATAATATGTGATATATTATTAGTCAATAAAAAGAAAATTATAGAACATAATTTAAGATATGGTGCTAAAGGAAAGATTATATGATTAAATATTATAAAGAATTAGAGAATAGATTGAATTATTATTTACCACTAGTAGATATTGAAGATAAAGGAAAAAAAGAATTATTTGATTATAAAATACCATTTTCATTTATAGAAAAATATGCAGATTTATTTAAAAATAGTGAATTTCTAATTACTATTTTTAAAGGGTTTAATATTGATGAATGGTTTAAAAATAATATATATATTGATTATGAAAATGCCTGTTCTATTTCTAGTGAATTTGAAAGTATAGAAGAAGAAATTTATTACATATTAGAAGAATATGGGAAAATAAATTTTTCTTCTAGAGCAATAGAAAATTATTTATATCTAATTAAAAGATTATCCATTTTATATATAGATTTATTTCCAAATAATAAACAATATTATACTTCACTTAATAATACAATAGTTGCAGCAATAGAAGAATTAAAAAAATACAATACTATTCACTATATTCCAGATAAAGTAGATAATCTATATCAATCAGATGCATGGTATATAACACCTAATGGTTATTTATATAATGCCGGAAAATATGGACATAGCGGTAGGGATTTAACGTTCAATTATAATAAAATGAAATATTTTATAAATAATAATGAAAATATATTAGACAATCATAAAATTTCAAACGGATATTTAAATCTGTCTAAAAAAATAAAAGAAAATGGTTATATATCTGCAGGACAATTTAAGGTGTTTTTAAATTATATAAGTCAGCCAGCATATTTAGAGTCAATTAATGGAATACCAGTAACGAGAGAAAACCATATAATCCAATTAATTTTAGGTATAATTAATGCTAAAGCATGCTTTTATAGATTTTTTGAAGATTTATTTATATATACTGAAAAACCAGAAAATGAAATACATAAAATAATAAATTGGACTAATGATGATATAGGAGATGTATTAGTTAGGTGCTGTGGTTTTCATAAAATTGAATCAATGCAGGAAAAAACTATTACAACTAGTTGTATAAATTATGAAAAAGAATTAGAAGAATATATAAATAACGGATGGAACATAGTATTTATACCACCATTTATTATTGATAAAAATAACCATTGTTTAAAAGAATATCCAGAAGATTTTTTAGTTATAAAAAAATTATTGAAAATTATTTAGTAATAGGTGTCAAAAATTCGTATTCATACAAAAAAGACATATTTTTAATGTTATAAAATAGGTTAAGACACGAATTTTTGATAGTTAAACACGAATTATCTGGTTGATATGAGTCATAATAAGGAGGTCAGTCAATATGTTTAAATTAGAATCAAAATATAAACCAAGTGGAGATCAACCACAAGCAATAGAAAAATTAGTTAAAGGAATAGAAAATGGTGAAAAATATCAAGTTTTGCTAGGAGCAACAGGAACAGGAAAAACTTTTACCATTGCTAATGTAATTGAAAAAGTTAATAAGCCAACCCTAGTTTTAGCTCATAATAAAACATTAGCTGGACAACTTTATGCAGAATTAAAAGAATTATTTCCAAATAATCATGTGTGCTATTTTGTTTCATATTATGATTACTATCAACCTGAAGCATATGTAGCAAAAACAGATACGTATATAGAAAAAGATGCATCAATAAACGATGAAATAGATGAACTTAGACACTATGCAACATCAGCTCTTTTAAATTATGATGATGTAATAGTAGTATCATCAGTATCATGTATTTATGGAATAGGTGAAATAGAAGAATATAAAAATAAAATGTTAACTTTATCAGTAGGAGATAATGTAAATAGAGATGAAATATTATTAAAATTAATAGATATGTTATATGAAAGAAATGATATTGAATTAAAGAGAGGAACATTTAGAGTAAGAGGAGATATATTAGAAATAATGCCAATAAATCAACACGGTAAAGCATTAAGAATAGATTTTTTTGGAGATGAAATAGATAATATATATGAATATGATGTAATAACAGGAGCTCTTGTTAATAGTAAAAAAAGTATAAGCTTATTTCCAGCAAGTCACTTTGTAACTAATGAAGAAAAATTAAAAAAAGCTATAGAAAATATTAAAATAGAATTAGAAGACCAACTAGAAAAATTTAAAAATGAAAATAAATTGTTAGAATATCAAAGGTTAAAAGAAAGAACAAATTATGATTTAGAAATGTTAAGTGAAACAGGAACCTGTAGAGGAGTAGAAAATTATTCTAGACATTTGGCACTAAAACCAGCAGGAGCAACACCAACAACATTAATAGATTTTTTTAAAAATAATTTTTTAATGGTAATAGATGAATCACATGTAACAATTCCACAAGTAAGAGGAATGTATAATGGAGATCAAGCAAGAAAAAAGGTATTAGTAGATTATGGCTTTAGATTACCAAGTGCAATGGATAATAGGCCACTTAAATTTGAAGAATTTGAAAAAAAAATAGATCAGGTTATATGTATATCAGCTACTCCAGGTGAATATGAAATAGAAGCATCAAAAGAAAAAATAATAGAACAAATAATAAGACCAACAGGATTATTAGATCCAAAAATAATAGTAAAACCAACATTAAATCAAATGGATGATTTAATAGAAGAAATAGATATTCAGTGCAAAAAAAATGAAAGAACACTTATAACAACATTAACAATAAGAATGGCAGAAGAATTAACAAATTATTTAAAACAATTAGATATAAAAGTTGCATATCTACATAGTGAAATAAAAACATTAGAAAGATTAGAAATTATAAGAGATTTAAGACTTGGAAAATATGATGTATTAGTAGGAATAAATTTACTTAGAGAAGGACTTGATATACCAGAAGTAAGTTTAGTGGCTATAATGGATGCAGATAAACAAGGATTCTTAAGAAGTGAAAGAAGCTTAATTCAAACAATAGGGAGAGCCGCTAGAAATGAAAATGGTAGAGTTATAATGTATGCCGATACAATGAGTGATTCTATGAATTATGCAATCAAAGAGACAGAAAGAAGAAGAAAAATACAAGAAGAATATAATAAAGAAAATAATATAATACCTAAAACAATAATAAAAGAGGTAAAAGAAGTAATAACAAATAAAAAAGAAGTAAAAGAAGAAAAAAGAGAATTAACAAAAGAAGAAAAAATAAATATGATAAATGAATTAGAAAAAGAAATGAGACAAGCAGCAAAAGAATTAGATTTTGAAAGAGCTATGGAATTAAGAAATATTATATTTGAAATGAAAAGTGAATAAAAATTATTAGTTTATAAATATCCGTGTTATAATAAAAGTGGAGGATTAATATGAGAATATCAAGAACACAACAAATAAGAATATTAGAAAATTTAATATATATAATTGGATATGCATTAATATTATTATTAATGTCAATAATATTTAAAAATACTATTCAAATAGATAATAGTTACTTAGGTATATGGGGAATATTAATATCGCTTGTAATATATATATTAAATAAAACAATAAAACCAATAATAGTAAAATTAACAATTCCAATAACTGCACTTACGCTTGGAATATTTTACCCATTTATAAATGTATTTATATTAAAAATAGTAGATTTCTTATTTGGTAATCATTTAACTATAAAAGGAATATTTATTCCATTTATAATAGCAATATTAATATCAATTATGAATTTATTAATGGATGAAATAATAATAAAACCAATAATAAAGAAAGGAAGATAAAATGAATGCAATATTTTTAAAAATAGGTAATATAGAAATATATTGGTATTCTGTAATACTTCTAGTAGGATTTATAATAGGATGTACGTATATATTAAAAGAAACAAAAAAAATAGGTATTCCAAAAGACAAAATAGAAAACTTTATATTTTATACAATTCCTATAGCATTAATAGGAGCAAGAATATACTATGTAATATTTAATCATACATACTATTTTAAATATCCTCAAGATATAATTAAAGTATGGGAAGGTGGACTTGCTATTCATGGAGGAATAATAGCAGGATTAATTTGTCTTGTATGTTTTGTAAAGAAAAATAAAATAGATATTTTAAAAATGACAGATATCTTATTAGTAGCACTTATAATGGGGCAAATAATAGGTAGATGGGGAAACTTTATGAATAGTGAAGCCTATGGACCAACAACAACCCTTGCATTTTTAAAAAGTCTTCATCTTCCAAATTTTATAATAAACGGTATGTATATAGATGGAGTATATCATCAGCCAACATTTTTATATGAATCTTTGTGGAATTTAATAGGTTTAATTATAATGTTAATAATAAAAAAATTAAAACAGAATAAAACAGGAATAATAACTTCTATATATTTAGTTTGGTATGGTATTGGAAGATTTTTTATAGAAGGATTAAGAACAGATAGTTTAATGTTTCATCATATTAAAGTAGCACAAATAGTATCAATAATAATGATAATTATAGGTATAACAATATATATATTAGTAAAAATAAAGGAAAAAAAATATGCAAAAAACATATGATGTAATTATAATAGGAGCAGGAATAGCTGGAATGACAGCAGCTATATACTTAAAAAGATACAATTTAGATGTATTAATATTAGAACAAAATATTCCAGGTGGTCAAATAAGTAAAGCATCAATAATAGAAAATTATCCAGGAATAAAAAAAATAGATGGAACAACATTTAGCATGAATTTATTAGAACAAATATCAGATTTAAAAATAGATATAAATTATGAAAAAGTAATAAAAATAGAAACAGAAAAAATAAAAACAGTTAAAACAGAAAATCAAAAATATTATACAAAAAATATAATAATAGCAACCGGTAGAAGACCGAAATCATTAAATATAGGTGAAGAAAAATATATAGGAAAAGGAATTAGTTACTGCGCAACATGTGATGGAATGTTTTACAAAAATAAAGATGTAATAGTAGTAGGTGGAGGAAATAGCGCTTTAGAAGAAAGTTTATATTTAAGTGATATATGTAATAAAGTAACTATATTAAATAGGTCAGATAAATTAAAAGCAGATGAAATATTAATAGATAAAATAAATAAAAGAAGTAATATAGAAATTTTATTAAATAGTAATATAAAAAAAATAAATGGTAAAGAATTTATAGAAAGTATAGAATTAATGGATAATAAAATTCTAAATTGTAATGCTATATTTATATATATTGGATTAATACCTAATACAGAAATTTTTGATGTGAAAAAAGAAAATGGATATATAATAGTAGATAAGGAGCAAATGACAAATATAAATAATATATATGCAGTAGGAGATGTAGTAAAAAAAGATTTATATCAATTAATTACAGCAGCATCAGAAGGAGCAATCGCAGCAAATAATATAAAAAGAAAAAACTCAAATTAGAGTTTTTTTATTTTAACTTAGGTTCTATATAATTTCCATCTTCGTCATATTGTCTAGAAACGCCATTTCCTCCAAAATAAGAATTGTTTCTTAAATTATTTGCAGTAACAATATTACTACCTATAGATTCACCTTTAACATCTAAAACTACATTTTTCATATTTTCAAATGATTTTTTATTTAATTCTATACTAATTCCACATTCAAATTCAAGTCTAGCATCTTTTCCATATTTTTTTTCAATTTCATCGGCTAATCTCTTTTTATTCTCGTACATGTCATTAGCAATTCTAATACCATAAGAATAAAAATCATAAGAATTATTATTCATAATATAACTTCCTTTCAAAAATAAATTATTGCTATAATAACATAAAAAAATAAAAAAGCAAATACTTTTTTATTTATAAATTTTTTTATTGTTTGTTCTTTCAAGAATATAATCAATAGATACATTATAAAAATCAGCTAATTTAATTAATAAATCTATAGGTATTTCTCTAATACCTCGTTCATATAAACTATATTGTTGTTGTGTTATATTTAAATAAATAGCTAACTCTTTTTGCATTTTATCATTATCTTCTCTTAAATTTTTTAATCTCTTATATTCCATAAAATCATCCTTAACAACAATTTTACATACATTTATTTAAATGTACTTGACATACATTCAAATGAATGTAATAATAGAATAGAAAGGAGTAGTATATGAATAATAATAATAATCAAATAATTGAAAATAATTCTTATTCTTATTATGCTAATAATAATTCAAATTATAACAATATATCTAATGATGAAGAATTAATTAAAGCATATATAGGAAAAAATAGTGATAAAATATATCCAAAAATAGTTAATTCAGATGATTTAATGAAAAATTTTGATATATTTGCATTTCTTTTTACTGATTTATATTTTCTATATAGAAAAATGTATTTAAATGTATTTATATTACTGATTTTATCATTTGTTACATCAATTATTTTAGGAGTATATTCATCACTAATATATAATTTTCTTTGTGGCTTTTTATTTATTCCTTTATATAAAAAACATATTGAGAAAAAAATTAAAAAATATAAATCAAAAACAAGTTCATATCAAGAATTATTAGAAAAATGTAAAAAAAAGGGTGGAACAATAGTTAAACATCCAGTAGCAATTACTATAATATCAATAATATTATTTTTAGTATTATCGTTTATATTTACATTATTAATAGTCGCATCAATCTCAAAATAAATCATCAATATATCAAAGAGAGTTTAAAAAACTCTTTTTTTATAGTATAATTAAATAGGTGGTTATATGAAAAAAGTTGTAATATTAGGTGGAGGAACAGGAATGTCAACATTACTGAGTGGTCTTAAGAATTTTCCAATAGATATTACAGCAGTTGTCTCAGTATGTGATGATGGAAAAAGTACAGGAAGACTTAGAAAAGAATTTAATAAACCAGCAATGGGTGATATAAGAAAAGTATTAGTTTCTTTATCAGAAACAGAACCATTAGTAGAAGAATTATTAAATTATAGATTTAATACAACAAGTGATTTGAATGGTCATACTGTAGGAAATTTACTTTTAACAGCAATATCAAATATAACAGGAAATATGAGTGATGGAATAAAATCATTAAGTAAAATTTTAAATTTAAAAGGAACTGTTTTACCATTGACAGAAGATAATGTAACACTTGTAGGAGAAATGATAGATGGAACAAAAATATTAGGAGAGCATAATATAACAGAATCAAATAAAGCAATAAAAAAGGTTTATTATAAAGAAGAACCAATAGTATGTCCATCTGTTATAAAAGCAATTAAAGAATCTGATTTAATAATATGTAGTATGGGAAGTTTATATACAAGTATAATTCCAAACTTATTGTGTAGAGAAGTAATAAAAACATTAGATTCAATAGATACAAAAATAATGTATATTTGTAATATGGTTACACAACCAGGAGAAACAGATAATATGAAAACAAGTGATCATTTAAAAATAATTAATAGTTACCTTGGAAAACACAAAATAGATATATTAGTCGCTAATGAAGGAAAAATAAGTAACGAAATTGCAAGTAAATATTCTAATTTAGAACAAAAAGATCCAGTAATATTAGATAAAAAAAATATAGAAAATATGAATACAGAATTAATAACAAACAATTATGTTACCATAAAAGATGATTTAATAAGACATAATGTAGATAAACTTTCTATAGATATATATTCATATTTAGTAAGGTGATAAAATGTCATTTACAAGTCAAGTAAAAAATGAAGTAAGTAAAATAAATATAAATGAAATAGAATCAATAACAGAATTATCAGCAATCTTAAAAAATACAAGTATTATTGATAATGAAATAAAAATCTCAACTGAAAATGCAAGTTTATCAAGACGAATTTTTAATCAAATAAAAATTCTTTTTAACTTAACACCAAAGGTAATAGTAAGACGTGGTTATAATTTTAATAAAAATTATATTTATATATTAGAAATAAAAAAAAATATAGAAGAAATAAAAGAAAAACTAAGTTTAAAAACAAATATACCAGAAAAATATATATATGATGATGATGAATTAAAAAGAGCATATTTAAGAGGTTTATTTTTAAGCTCTGGAAGTATAAATGATCCAAAAAAATCAAGATATCATTTAGAATTTTTATTAGACAATAAAGAATATGCAGAGTTTATAAAAAAACTATTAAATGATTTTAGATTAAATAGTAAAATAATCAAAAGAGAAAATAAGTATATGGTATATATAAAAGAGGCAGAAAAAATAAGTGATTTTTTAAGAATAATAAAAGCTATAAATGCAGTATTTTATTATGAAGATATAAGAATTTATAGAGATCACAAAAATATGACAAATAGGCTTAACAACTGTGAACAAGCAAATGTAGATAAAATAATAGAAACTGCTAATAATCAAATAAAAGATATAGAATTGTTAGAAAAAAGTGGATGTTTAGATTTACTCGATGAAAAAACAAAAGAAACAATAACTTATAGAATAAAATATCCTGAAGTATCTCTAAAAGAATTAAGTGAAATAATATCTATAGAAACAGGTCATACAATAACAAAATCAGGAATATATCATAGAATTGGTAAAGTAACATCACTAGCAAATAAAATAAGAAATAAAAATATAGATTTATAATGATAAATTTAGTATAATATCAAATAAATGAGGTGATAAAATGAAGGTAATATTTATAAAAAATCTAAAAGGACAAGGAAAAATAGATGAAATAAAAGAAGTAAAAGATGGATATGCAACAAACTTTTTGATAAATAAAGGTTACGCAGTTCAAGCAACAGACGCAAATTTAAAAAAATTAAATATAAAACAAGAAACAGAAAAATTAGAAGAAAATTTATTAATAAAAGAAATGAATGAAGTAAAAAAACAAATAGAAAAATTAAATTTAGTATTTGATGTACAAACAGGAAAAGAGGATAAAATGTTTGGACAAATATCTATTAAACAAATAAAAAAAGAACTAGATAATAATGGATACAATATAGAAAAAACAAAAATATTATTAGATCATCCAATAACAAGTTTAGGAACACATTATGTTTTAGTAGAACTACATAAAAAAGTACTAGCAAAACTAAAAATAACAGTAAGGAGTAGATAAAATGAATAATAAAGTAATGCCAAATGATATAAATGCTGAACAATGTGTGTTAGGTTCAATGTTTTTTAGTAAAAAAGCATTACAAAAATGTATAGAATCACTTAACCAAGACTTATTTTATTTGGATAGTCATGCAAAAATATTTGAAACTATAAAAGATCTTGCAGAAGCAGGAAAACCAATAGATATAACAATAGTAACATCAGAATTAAATAATAGAAAACAACTATCAAGTGTAGGAGGAGTAGAATATTTAAGTGAACTTACAACAATAGTTCCAAGTGCTGCTAATGTAGATGAATATATAAGAATAGTAGAAGAAAAAGCAATTAGAAGAAGATTAATAGAAACAGCTATAGCAATAGAAACAGATGGTTATAATTGGCAAGATTCATTAAATGAATTATTAGACAAATCTGAAAAAAATATGATGAATTTATCTAAAAATAGAAATGGATCAGAATTTAGACCTATTCAAGAAGTATTATTTAAAACTCAAGCAAATCTAGAAAAATTATCAGAAACAAAAGGAGATATAACAGGTATACCAACTGGATTTTATGATTTAGATAAACTAACAAGTGGCTTGCATGAAAGTCAATTAATAATAATAGCAGCAAGACCAGCTATGGGAAAAACAGCATTTGCTCTTAACTTAGTTACTAATGTAGCAATGAATACAAAGAAAAAAGTTGCACTTTTTAACCTTGAAATGGGAGCAGAACAACTTGCAATGCGTATGCTATCATCAACAGGTCAAATAAACGGTGGAAATTTATTAAAAGGAAAACTTGAACATAACGATTGGAAAAGAGTAAATGAAGCTATATCAAGACTTGCAGAAACAAGCATATTTATAGATGATACTCCAGGTATAACAATAGGTGAAATAAGAGCAAAAGCAAGAAGACTTGCAAGTGAAGGTGATCTTGCAATGATTGTAATAGATTACCTACAATTAATTAGTATTGAATCAAAATATGCTGGAAATAGACAACAAGAAATATCAGAAATATCAAGATCGCTTAAAACATTAGCAATGGAACTTAAAATACCAATAATCGCACTTGCTCAACTTTCACGTTCTGTAGATTCAAGAGATGATAAAAGACCAATTCTAAGTGATTTAAGAGAATCAGGATCAATAGAACAAGATGCTGATATAGTAGCTTTCTTATATAGAGATGATTATTATAATAAAGAATCAGCAATAGATGAAAATACAAGTAAAAGTGAATTTATAATAAGAAAACATCGTAACGGACCAACAACAACTATTAATCTAGTATTTAAAAGAGATACAAGTACCTTTGTAAATTATATTAATAAAGAGGCACCAGAAGAATAATGAAGATTTCTGTATTAGCAAGTGGTTCAAAAGGAAATTCTTCATATATAGAAACAAAAGATGCAAAGATACTAGTTGATATAGGAATGCCCACATTATATATAGAAAAAAAATTAAACAAATTAAATGTAAATCCAGAAGAAATAGATGCAATAGTATTAACACATACTCATGTAGACCATATAAATGGATTAAAAGTATTTACAAAAAAATATAACACAAAAGTATATTTAACAGAAAAAATGTTAATTGATATAAAAAATATTTTCGATATACAAAATTATGAATTAATAGAAGGAAATTTCAATATAAAGGATATAAAAGTAGAAGTAATAAAAACATCCCATGATGCCCCAGATTCAAATGGTTATATTTTTAACTCAAAAGAAAAATCCATATGCTATATTACTGATACAGGATATATAAATAGAAAATATAAAGAAAAATTAACAAATAAAGATATATATGTAATAGAAAGTAATCATGATATAAAAATGCTTATGGAAGGAAAATATCCATATCATTTAAAACAAAGAATATATGGAGATTGTGGCCATCTATCAAATGAAATGACATCAAAATATCTAACAGAATATATAGGAGAAAATACTAAAGAAATAATTTTAATTCATTTAAGTCATGAAAATAACACTGAAGAAAAAGCATTAGAAACATTAAAATCAAAACTAAAAGAAAATAATATAAATTTTAATAATATAATAATATCTGAACAAAATGAAAATACGGAGTTAATAGAAATATGATAAAAATAATATGTGTTGGAAAATTAAAAGAAAAATTCTACAAAGATGGAGTAGAAGAATATTTAAAAAGAATATCAAAATATACTAAAATAGAACTAATTGAAGTACAAGATATAAATAATAATAATAAAGATATAATATTAGAACAAGAGAAAGAATTAATATTAAGTAAAATAAAAGCAAAAGAATATATAATAACTATGGAAATAGAAGGAAATCAATTATCAAGTATAGAATTATCAAAAAAAATAGATAATATATTATTAACAAGCTCTAATATAACTTTTATAATAGGTGGATCATATGGATTACATGAAGAAGTAAAAAAATTAAGTAATTTTAAATTATCATTTTCTAAATTAACATTTCCACACCAATTATTTAGAATTATGCTATTAGAACAAATATATAGATCATATAAAATATTAAATAATGAAACTTATCATAAATAAGACTATCAAAAAGTCTTTTTTTATGATATTATTATAATAGGTGATAGTATGAAATATATAGAAGAATATGTAAAATTATTTAATATTTATAAAGAAAAAAAAGAAGCAAAAGAAAATTTAAATACGTTATTCAAAGAAGAAGAATTACAAATAATAAGAGAAGTACAAAAAGAAGCAACAACAAATCCTGAATTACAAGAATTTATAAAAAAACTAGAAAATTTAAATCCAGATGAAAGTATAAGATTATTAAATGAATTTAAAAACAAAGAAGAACTTAAAACAGAACAAAAAGAGGAAGAAGTGATATCTAAAACATTTGGAATTGATGTAAGTGATATAAATCATAAATATTTAAAAAATGGAAAAGAAATATTCTATTTTTATGATTTACATTTAGGAAGAACTGTTGTATTAGAAAATAAAAAGGAAGAAACATTAGTGGAACAACTAAAAAAATTACAACTTGAAAACGAAAATTATCAACAAAATGATAATATAAAAAATACACATGAAATATTAGAACAAGAAAGAAATAAAGATGGAATAGAATTAAGAATGATACCAATAAATGAAGTTGAAAATCATTTAGATAAAATTACAACTTTAAAAGAAGAAGAAACAAAAAAATTAAATGTTTTATTAAAAAATGCAGAAAATCTAAAAATTAAATTTATAAATATTGAAAACTTAATTGGAATAGATGAATTTGGTAAAATATTAGAAGTAACATACGATAAATTAAATGATAAATATAGTATATCAGAACCAACAGAAGCACAATATAAAGAACAAGATATAAATACATCTGATAGACTAGAAGAAGAATTACCATATGAGGAACAATATAGTAATTTACAAAATGAATATGAAGATAAACCAGATATATTAGAAGTAGATAACTATGAACAATTACCACAAGAAATAAAAGATCAAATAAAAGTATATAATGATTATCCTGAATTATTAGAAAAAATGCCAACAAGTGAACAAGAAAGATGGAAAAAATATATAGAATTATATAGACAATATGAAGAAAAAAAACAAGCAGAAGATCAAAAAAACAATCCACCTAAAAAATATATAAAAAAAGAAAAGAAAACAGGATATATAGATGTACTATTATTATCAATAATAACAGGATTTATAGGAGGGGTATTAACAACTCTTACAATGTTATTAATAAAATAATTGAATAAAATAAAAAATAATTGCCACTATTAAATAGGAGGCAATTTTTATATGAAAAAAATGATGATAATATTAGGAATAATAACTTTAGCTATATATATAACGAATGTAAAAGGAAAAGAAGTAACAATACCAAAGGAAGCAATAAGATTAAGAGTAATCGCAAATAGTAATGAGGAAAATGATCAAAGAATAAAAATGAAACTTAGTATAGAAATAGAAAAAGAAATAGAAAAAATTTTAAAAGGTGTAAAAAATACAGAAGAAGCAAGAAAAATAATAAATAATAATCTTCAAGTTTTGAATATGAAAATAAATGAAATATTAAAAAAAGAAGGATATAATAATAGTTATAAGTTAACATTTGGCAATACTTTTTTTCCAGAAAAAAAATATAAAGATGTTATATATGAAAAAGGCTACTATGAAACAATTCTAATAACTTTAGGAGAAGGAAAAGGAAATAACTGGTGGTGTGTATTATTTCCACCATTATGTTTAATGGAAGCAGAAGAAAGCAATATAGACAAAGTTGAATATAAGTTTTTTGTTCAAGAAATATTAGAAAAATATTTATAATATCTAGAAAAATAAAATAAAATATGTTATTATTAAAATAGGTGATAGCATGATAGAAAAAATAAAAAAATATGTAGAATTATATAATGAGTTTGAAGAAAAGTCTAAAATTGATTTTCAAGAAGATGAATTAAATTTAATAGAACAAGTAAAAACACTTGCTATAACAAATGAACCTTTAAAAGAGTTATTAAGTCAAATAGAAATAAGTAGTCCAATTGAAAGAAAAAACTTAGTTAATAATTATATAAATAGTTTAGAAAATAATAATGAAATAAAAGAAGAAGTTAAAATAGAAGAAACACCAAAACAAAAAGTAAAATCAACAAAAACCGGATATATAGATGTATTATTATTATCAATAATAACAGGATTTATAGGAGGAGTACTAACAACACTTACAATGTTGTTACTTAAATAATGTATAAAAATAAAAACCACTAATAAACTGAATTAGGAGGTTTTTTTATGCAAATAATAACGACAATAATTATAGCGATAAGTTTAAGTATGGATGCCTTTTCATTATCCATAGCATACGGAACATTAAATTTAAGAAAAAAAGAAATATATATATTATCATTAATAGTAGGAATCTATCACTTTGTAATGCCACAAATAGGAAATATAATAGGAACAAAAATATTAGAAATACTTAAAATAGAACCAAATATAATTGTTTTTTTAGTATTATTTTTAATAGGATTACAGATGATATTAGAAACATTAAAAGAAGAAAAAAATGTAAAAAGGATGAATATAAAAGAAATGTTATTATTCGGATTTGCAGTTAGTATTGATAGTTTTTCAGTAGGGATTGGATTAAAAACAATATGTAATAACATTATATTATCATCTATAGTATTTTCACTAACAAGTTACATATTTACAAATTTAGGATTAAAACTTGGTAAAAAAATAAATGAAATAATAGGTAAAATTTCAACATTAATAGGTGGTATAACATTAATGATAATAGGATTAATGTATATCATATAACTTTACATTTTAATAAAAAATATATATAATTAAAATAGGTGATAGTATGATATGTAATGCAAAGGAAATATTAGAAAAAGCAAAAGAAAAAAATATAGCTATTCCCCATTTTAATATAAATAATTTAGAATGGACTAAATATGTATTAGAAGAATGTAACAAAAACAATTCACCTGTAATACTTGGAGTAACAGAAAAAACAGCCCAATATATGGGAGGATATAAATTAATATCAGATTTAATAAGAGATTTAAATAAAAGTTTAAATATAACAGTACCAGTTGTAATACATTTAGATCATGGATCAAGTTTTGAAGTGTGCAAAGAAGCAATAGATAATGGTTTTACATCAGTAATGATAGATGCATCAAAACTACCATTTATTGAAAATTTAAAAGAAACAAGAAAAGTTGTATCATATGCAGAAAAATATACAGTATCAGTAGAGGCAGAACTTGGAAGCATAGGAAATGACAAAAATTTATATACCAATTTAGAAGAAGCTATAGAATTTGCTAAAAAAACAAAAATTGATTCATTAGCGCCTGCAATTGGAACAGTACATGGAATATATAAAGAAAAGGCAAACCTAGATCTAATTTTATGTGAACAAATAAGTGAATTTACAAATATACCATTAGTATTACATGGTGGTTCTGGTCTAGATGATAATACTATAAAAGAAGCAATAAAATCAGGTATTACTAAAATAAATATAAATACAGAATTACAAATTGCTTGGTCAAATGCAGTAAAAAAATACTTAATAGAAAATGGAACAGTATATGATCCTAGAAAAATAATTAGTTCAGGAGAAGAAGCAATAAAAAAGATAGTAAAAGAAAAGATAAATATAATGAAAAGTAATATTTAAACAAAAATAGAATAATTACATAATAATATATCAGGAGGAAAAAATGAAACAAATTAAAATTGAAGGTGGACATACATTGACTGGAACAATTAATATAAGTGGAGCAAAAAATAGTGCAGTAGCACTTGTTCCAGCATCACTTTTATCAGATGAAGAGGTAACAATAGACAATATACCTAATATTTCAGACATAGATGCATTAAATGAAATATTAGAATATTTAGGAGCAACAGTAAAAAAAGAAGGATCATTAATGAGTATTGATTCAAGAAACATAGTAAACAAAGAAATACCGGAAGAAATATCAAAAAAATTAAGAGCATCTTATTATTTTATGTCAGCTTTACTTGGTAAATATAAAAAAGTAGAAATGTATTTTCCAGGAGGATGTTCAATAGGAGCAAGACCAATTGATCAAACATTAAAAACATTTAAAGCATTAGGAGCTAATGTAATAGAAGATGGAAATAAATACTTAATAACAGCTGATACTCTAAAGGGTGCAACAATTCAGTTAGATATGCCAAGTGTAGGAGCAACTATAAATACACTTTTAGTTGCCACAAAAGCAGAAGGTGTAACAATATTAAAAAATGCAGCAAAAGAGCCAGAAATAGTTAGTGTAGCTACATTTTTAAATAATATGGGTGCAAATATAGTAGGAGCAGGAACAAGTAAAATAACAATAACAGGTGTAAAACATTTAGGATCATGTTTTACAGAAGTAATACCTGATAGAATAGAAGCAGGAACATACTTAATAGCAGGAGCACTTATAGGAGAAAATTTAACAATAAAAAACATAATTCCAGAACATATTTCATCACTAATAGAAAAATTAAAAGAAATGGGATTAGATATGGAAATAGGAAAAGATTATATTACAATTTCAAAAACAAAAAATTTAAAACCTATAAAAGTGAAAACATTAGGATATCCAGGTTTTCCAACAGATTTACAACAACCACTTACAACATTATTAACTCAAGCAGAAGGAATATCTGTATTAGAAGAAACAATATATGAAAATAGATTTCAAAATGTAAAATATTTAAATAAAATGGGAGCTAATATTGAAATAAACGAAAAAACAATAACAATAAAAGGAAAGACAAATTTAGAAGGAACACAAGTTGAAGCAACAGATTTAAGAGCAGGAGCATGCATGGTACTAGCAGGATTAATCGCAAACGGAACAACAACAATAACAGAAATAAAACATGTATTAAGAGGATATGAGAATATAATAGGAAAATTACAAAATGTTGGTGCTAAAATAATAGAAGAAGAAATATAATGAAGTAGAATATATCTACTTTTTTTTAGGGGGAATTTATGAAAATAAAAACAATTGTTTTTTTAATTTTAGTATCACTTTTAATTTTTTTAATAAATTATAAAAATATTGATAATGAAATATATTATGTAAATATAGATTCAACAAATAATTTAAATTATAATAAAAATATAGAAAAATATCTAAAAGAAAGAAAAAAACTAGAAAAATCAGTAAATCAATTTTCAAAACAAGATTATAGAACAACAGATTTAATAAAAGATATAAAAGAAAATAAAAAAGAACAAAATCAAACTATTCAAAATGCATTAATAAAAGCAGATATTTTAACAATTTATATAGGAATTAATGATATTAATTATAAAATTGGAAATACTAATAAAGAAGAATTATATAATTATACAGACCAAGTATTAGATGATATAGATGAATTATTAATGTTAATAAGAAAATATTGTAAAGAAAAAATATATGTAATAGGATATAAAAACGAACAAGGAATTTCTTATAATGAATATTTTAATTATACAAATAAAAGATTAAATGAAATATGTAAAGAATATGATATAAAATATATTGAAATAAATAATCAAGAAATAGATGAAACAGTAACTAAAACAATAATAAAAAATATTTACTAAAATAATTAGTAATGTTATAATAAATTAAGAGGTGATAAAATTGG
Source organism: uncultured Bacilli bacterium (assembly GCA_934130005.1). GTDB lineage: Bacteria > Bacillota_I > Bacilli_A > RF39 > UBA660 > OMSK01. Next base: position 71,088 of record CAKOXD010000005.1, on the reverse strand, counting down.
GTAATAAAATAATGCCAAAAGTATTCTTATGGATGTTTATAGGTCTTGCAGTAACATTCTTCACAGGATCATTTATTGCAAGTAAACCAAGTATGATATTAGATATATTTAAACCATCAACAGTATTAATATTAGGTATAGTAGAACTTGTAATAGTAATATTTTTAACAGCACGTATACATAAAATGAATCCATCAACAGCAAAAATAATGTTTATTCTTTATTCATTTGTATCAGGAATAACATTTTCATCAATATTTGTAGTTTATAATATAAGTTCAATAATTTATGTATTTTTAGCTACGTCATTATTAATGTTAATATTCTCACTTATAGGATATTTTACAAAAATGGATTTAACAAAAATAGGAACATTTCTATTTATGGCAATAATAGGTATATTATTAATGTGTATAATAAACATATTTGTAAATAGTGCAGAATTTAATTTTGCAATATGCGTAATTTCTGTAATAGTATTTGTTATATATATAGCATTTGATGTTCAAAAAATTAAAAGAATTTATTTATCAGGAAGTATGGAAGAAGATAATATAGCTATATATGGAGCACTACAACTATATTTAGATTTTATTAACATTTTCTTAGATTTAATAAGAATTTTTGGTGATAATAACTAAAAAAACTTGCATAAACTAAAAAAGCTTGCTATAATAAAAAAGCAAGAAATTACTATGACTTTATAAGTCATGGCGGAAGGAGAATAAGTATGAAAAAAGGAATACATCCAAATTATATGGATACTAAAGTAACTTGTGCATGTGGAAATACATTTACAGTAAAATCAACAAAACCAGAATTACATCTAGAAACATGTGATAAATGTCATCCTTTTTATACAGGAGTACAAGGAGCAGCAAGTAAAAAAGGACGTGTTGAATTATTCAACCGTAAATATGGATTTACAAAAGATACTGATAAAGCAGCTTAATATAAGTTGTTTTTATTTTGTAAAAATGATAAAATTAATAAAGAAAGTAGTGATATAATGCGTGAAACATATGCTTTAATAAATTTAAAATATTTAAAAGAAAATATAAAAGAAATAAAAGCAGTATATAATGATTATAAATACTATATAGGTGTTGTTAAAGCTAATTCCTATGGTCATGGTATATGTACTGTATCATCTTTAGAAGAAGCAGGAATAAACTATTTTGCTGTGTCATCTTTAGAAGAAGCATTAGAAGCAAGAAAATACACAAAATTACCAATACTATGTTTTGGATATGTAAATATAAAGGATATAGAAAAAGTAATAGAAAATAACATAACATTATCTATAATATCCTATGAGTATTTTAAAGAATTGGTAAAACTAGATAAAAAAATCACAGTTCATATAAAAATAAATACTGGAATGAATAGATTTGGAATAAAAGAAAACTTAGATAAAATAATAAAAGAAATAGAATTATCTAAACTAGAATTAGAGGGAATATATACTCATTTAGCAACCTCAGGAGTAAGTGATAAATATTATGATTATCAAATAAAAAATTTTGAAAAAATAACAAAAAATATAGATTTAAAAAAAATAAAAATGATTCATATATTTAATTCTTTAGCACTTGCAAGACACAAAAAATTACCATATTGTAATGCTGTAAGATTAGGACTTATGATGTATGGATTCACTTATAATGTTGGTGAATTAAATGCAATAGCAACTCTAAAAAGAAAAATAAAATTAAAAGGAAAAAATATATCAGAAACAACATTAACAAATAAATTAAAGTTAAAGAAAGTCCTAAGTTTATATAGTGAAGTTGTAAATATAAATAAAATAGAAAAAGGTGAATTTGCAGGATATAATGCTAAATATATAGCTGATAAAACATCATTTGTAGCAGTTATTAGTATAGGACATGCTGATGGAATAACTAATTTATATAAAGAAGTAGAAATAAATAATAAAAAATATAAAATAGTTGGAATATGTATGGATTATATATTAGTATTAGTAGATAATAGTATAAAAATACATGATAAAGTAACTATTATAGGTGATAAAATTACAGTAGGAAATATCGCATCAAATTTAGATACACCACAACATATTTTAGTAAGTATAACAGATCGAGTAAAAAGAAAATACGAGGAGTGATAAAATGTTTACACTTTTAATAGTAGGAATGGATGCAAATGCCTATTATATGGCAAGATGCTATCATGAAAAATATCATAAAAAAGCATATTTAATAGGAAAAAATCCAATATGGTTTACATCACTTAGTAAAATAGTAAATACAAAATATTATGAAAATATATGGGAAGAAAAAGAATTTTTAAAAATATTAGATCAATTTAGTAATGAACATAAAAATGAAAAAATACTTTTAGTAAGTTCAACAGAAAATTACATAGAAATGATATCCAAAAATAAAAAATCATTAGAAAAAAAATTCTATTTTAATTATCCATCAAATGAAATAATAGATAGTTTAATAAATAAAGAAATATTTTATAAAAAATATATGAATAATGGCATTATAGATTTACCTAAAACAATATATTATGATTGTCAAAAAAAGGAACAAATAAAAGTAGACTTTAAATTTCCAATAATACTGAAACCTGCAAATGTTGTAATGTATAGACATATGAATTTTAAAAATAAAAATAAAATTTATAAAATAGAAACAAAACAAGAATTAAAACAAGTAATAAATGATATAATAAATGGTGGATATAATGATACATTGATAATACAAGAATATATAGAAGGAGATGATAGCTATTTATTTGACTCTGTTATATATTCAAGTAGTGATGGAAAAGTAAAAAGAATATCATTAGCCCAAATAGGATTACAAGAACATACTAAAGATTTAGTAGGAAATGCAGCAGTTTTAATAAATGGTTATAATCAATTTAATAATAGTGAAGAAATACTAAATAAGGTAAAAGCCTTTGCAGAAAAAATAAAAATAACAGGATTTGCAGAATTTGATTTAAAATATGATAAAAAAGATAAAAAAATAAAATTACTAGAAATTAATCCAAGACAAGGAAGAAGTAGTTATTATCTTACACCACTAGGCTGTAATCTAATAGAAATTTTAAAAAGAGATTTAATAGATAAAGAAAATTTAAAATATGAAACATTGAATAAAGAAGTATTACTTACATTTGTACCAAAAAAAATAATAAAAAAATATATAGTAAATGAAGAATACAAAAAAGAAGCATTAAAATTATATAAAACAAGTGTAAATCCAATGAAGTATAAAAAAGATAGAAATATAAAAAGAGATATTTTTCTTCTTAAAAGAGATAAGAGATATTATGAAGATTATAAAAATGGATACTGGAAAAATAAATAGGAGGATAAAATGAGAATAGGAATAGGAAACGATCATAGAGGATATGAATTAAAAAAAGAAATAGTTGAATACTTATTAGAGTTAGGATATGAAGTAAAAAACTATGGTTCAGATTCAACAGAACCAGTAGATTATCCGATATATGCATTTAAAGTAGGAGAAGCAATAAAAAATAAAGAAATAGATATGGGAATATTAATTTGTAGAACAGGAATAGGAATGAGTATTGCTTGTAATAAAGTAAAAAATGTTAGATGTGCCAAAGTAGATAATGTAGAAGAAGCTGCATTAACAAGATTAGATAATGATAGCAATGTAATTGCAATTAGTTATGTAAAAAATATAACAGAAATAAAAGAGATATTAAAAACATTTTTAGAAATGAAATTTAGCGAAGAAGAAAGACATATAAGAAGAATAAAATTAATAGATACATATGGTGATTAATGACAATAAAAACAATACTTTATATAATAGTAGCGCCAATAGTACTATGGGCACTTGATGCATTGAATATAAATATAATATTAAAAAATAATAAATATTATCAAGCAAGACTACTTTATTTGATATTAACATTAATTATAACTTATTTATTAGTAAATTTTATAATAGATTTTACAAGCTATACAAAATTACTATAAAATGACAAAAAAATTGTCATTTTTTTTATATAATTAAAAAAAATTTACTAAATATAATGTATAAAGGTGATAAAATGAAGAAAATATTAATAACAATTATATTTATAATATTAATTCCATATATAATAGTAACCTTTTTTATAAAAGACGAAGAAATAAAATTTAAATTTGTTTCAAATAATTTTGTAAGAGTAAAAAGAGAAAAAACAAATGAGATAGATAATATTCCATTTGAAGAATATGTAAAAGGAGTACTTGCAGGAGAAATGCCTGCAAACTTTCATATTGAAGCATTAAAAGCACAAGCAGTAGCAGCTAGAAGTTATGTATTAAAGAAAATGGCAAATAATAAAGATAAAGACTATGATGTAGTAGACACAATTGAAAATCAAGTATATTTAGATGATGAAACACTTAAAAAAAATTGGAAAAATAATTACGAAAAAAACATGAATAAATTAAAACAAGCCATAATAGAAACAAAAGGAGAATATTTAACATATGATGGAGAAGTTATAAATGCTTTTTTCTTTTCAACAAGTAATGGTAAAACAGAAAATTGTGAAGAAGTATTTGTTCAAAAGTTACCGTATTTAAAAAGTGTTGATTCATCATGGGATATTAATATATCACCCGTATATAACAATGAAAAAAAATTAACAAAAGAAGAATTTTATAAAAAATTAAACTTAAAATATGATGAAAATCTAAAAATAGAAGTGTTAAATTATACAACAGCTGGAAGTATAAAAACAGTTAAAATAAACGGTAAAACATTTAAAAGTACCGACATAAGGTCGAAATTATCATTAAAATCAACATCGTTTACAATAAAAAATGTAAATGATGAAATCATAATAACAACAAAAGGAAATGGTCATGGAGTAGGAATGAGTCAATATGGAGCATATGGAATGGCGAAAGAAGGATATAATTATACTCAAATATTAAAACATTACTATACAGGAGTAGAAATAAAAAAAATATAGTATAAAAAATAAATATTTGTCCACACTTTAAATAGAGGTGAAAAAATGACAAATAGAAGAATAAAAAAATCAGTTATTTATGGAATTTATAGTTTAGGACTTATCGCACTTATAGGTACAATATATTTAGTTGAATCAAATATGCCAAAAAAACAATTTGTAAATCAAGAATATAGTTATGTATCAAAAACAATATTTGATGATGTTATACCAGTAATAAAAACAGAAGAAAAAATGATTAAACCATATAATGCAGATGATGTAAAAATAATAAAAACATATTATGACTATAAAGCAGATGAAAAATCTCAACAAGGATCTATAATATATTATGAAAATACATATATGCAAAATAGTGGTGTATCATATGGAAAAGATACAAAATTTGATGTAATATCAGTATTGCCAGGTACTGTTGAAGAAGTAAAAGATGATGAATTACTAGGAAAAGTAGTAAAAATAAAACATAGCGATAATATCTCAAGTTTATATCAATGCTTAAATGAAACAACAATAAATAAAGGAGATACTGTATTATCAGGTCAAGTAATAGGAACAAGTGGATCATGTAATCTTGAAAAAGATATAAAGAATCATGTATACTTTGAATTAATGATAAAAAATGAAACTGTAAATCCAGAAAATTATTATGGAAAAACAATAAAAGAAATAGAGGGATAAAACCCTCTTTTTCGGTATAAAACAAAAAAGTCATTTATATAATATATCAGAGGTGTAAAATGAAAAATATAAATGAAAGAGTTTTAAAAGAAACGCAAGTTATTTTAAAAACAGGATATACTATAAGAGAGATAGCAAAAATATTCAATGTATCAAAAAGTACAGTACATAAAGATTTACATGAAAGACTTTTAAAAATAGATAAAAATAAATATAATTTAGTAGATGAAATATTAAAATATCATACAAATATAAGACATATAAGAGGAGGAGAATCAACTAAAAATAAATATTTAAATAGTAAAGAGGGATAAAATGTTTTCAAAAGATATAGGAATAGACTTAGGAACGGCGAATGTACTAATATATGTAAAAGGTGAAGGAATAGTACTAAATGAACCAAGTGTAGTGGCAATAGATTCAGATACGAAAAAAACATTAGCAGTAGGAAGTAAAGCACATGATATGTTAGGAAGAACACCAGGAAATTTAAAAGCAATAAGACCACTTAAAGATGGAGTAATAGCTGATTTTGATGCTACAGAAATAATGCTTAATCATTTTATAAAAGAAGTAAATGGAAAAAACTTTTTTAAAAGACCTAGAATACTTATATGCTGTCCATCAAATATAACACAAGTAGAAAAAAATGCTATAAAGGAAGCGGCAGAAAGAACAGGAGCAAAAAAAGTCTTTTTAGAGGAAGAACCAAAAGTTGCTGCAATAGGAGCAGGACTTGATATATCACAACCAAGTGGGAATATGGTTATAGATATAGGAGGAGGAACAACAGATATTGCAATTTTATCACTTGGTTCAGTTGTAACAAGTGCATCTATCAAAGTAGCCGGTGATACATTTGATAGTGACATAAAAAAATATATAAAAGACAAGTATAAATTATTAGTGGGAGATAGAACAAGTGAAGAAATAAAATTTAAAATAGGAAGTGTTTATCCAAAAACTAGAAAAGAAGAAATGGAAGTAAAGGGAAGAAATTTAGTAACAGGATTACCTTCAACTATAAAATTAACATCAGAAGAAATAGAAGAAGCCTTAAGAAAAAGTGCTTATATGATAGTTAACAAAGTAAAAAATGTATTAGAAAATACTCCACCTGAATTATCAGCAGATATAATAAATAAAGGAATAACTGTAACTGGAGGAGGATCATTAATAGTTGGATTAGATCAATTGTTATCAAAAGAATTAAAAATACCTGTTTTAATAGCAGAATCACCGCTTACTTGTGTAGCAGAAGGTACAGGAATACTTTTAAATAATATAAATTTAATAGATAGATAATTTATAGACATAGTATTTATAAAATGATATAATTTAATTGGTGGTAAAATGAATCAAGATTTAATTTTAAAAATAATAGGAATGATATTAGTACCATTTCTATTTGTACTACTAATAATACCATTAATAAAAAAAATAGCTATTAAAATAAATGCGGTAGATATACCAGGCGGAAGACACATCCATAAAAAACCAACCCCAAAACTTGGTGGACTAGGAATATTTTTTGGTTTTTTATTAGGATATATGATTTTTGGAACACATAGTTCAATTATGAATGCTGTATTAATAGGAAGTTTTATAATTATATTAATAGGTGTAGTAGATGATATAACAGAATTAGGACCTTTAACACAATTTATTGGACAACTTGCAGCAGCATGTGTAATTGTTTTTTATGGAGGATTATTAATTAAAGATTTAAGTGCATTTGGCCTTTATGTAAACTTTGGCTTTTTATCATATCCACTTACAATATTTTTTATAGTGGGATGTATAAACTGTATAAACTTAATAGATGGATTAGATGGATTATCAGGTGGAATAAGCTCTATATATTATTTAACAATTGGAATTATAGCAATTATTCAAGGAAAAACAGGTTTAGATTTTGTATTAACTTTCACAATGTTAGGAGCTACATTAGGATTTTTAATTTATAATTTCAATCCTGCATCAATATTTGCAGGAGATTGTGGTTCAAATTTCATGGGATTTATGATTGCTGTAATAGCATTATTAGGCTTTAAAAATGTAACAATGACATCATTTATAATTCCATTAATTATATTAGCAATTCCAATATTAGATACTTTATTTGCAATAATAAGAAGATTTTTAAAACATGAGCCTTTATTTAAAGGTGATAAATTTCATCTTCATCATCAATTTTTAAATAGAAATTTTTCTCAAAAACAAACAGTAATAATAATATATATAATTGATGCATTATTTGCATTCGCATCAATATTATATGTATTAAAGGATAAAGAAATAGGATATTTGGTATATGGAATACTATTAGTATTAGTATTAATAGTAGTATTAAAAACAAATATAGTATTTGATAGAGAAGCAATAAAACAAAAATTTAAAAAATCAAAAAATACAAAATAGTTGATAATTTTGTATAATGATATTACAATTAAAGACCTAATGGTCTTTTTTTGTATATTAATAAATATAAATGGAATAATAACTATAGGTGATAAAATGAAATTAGATGAAACATTAATGATAATACCAAGAAGTTTGTTATCAATATTAATATTATATTTAGTAACAAAAATGATAGGAAAAAAACAAGTATCAGAATTAAGCTTATTTGATTATGTAATAGGAATATCAATAGGAAATTTTGCAGCAGAAATGATTATAAACTTAGATACACCATATTTATATGGTGTAATAGCAATCATTACATTTGGTTTAGTAGCCTATTTAGTATCATATTTTACAATGAAAAGTATTAAATTAAGAAAACTTATAATAGGAACACCAACAATAGTAATTCAAAATGGAAAAATATATGAAACGAATCTAAAAAAATTAAAAATGGATATTAATGATTTATTAGAACAAACAAGAATAGGAGGTTTTTTTGATATAGGTGAAATAGAATATGCAATAGTAGAAGCAAATGGAAAACTTAGTATTATGCCTAAAAGCGAATATGATAAAGTAACACCAAATGATATGAAAATAAAAGTCAATAAAAAAGATTTAGTAGCAAATATAATAATAGATACTAAAGTAATAAAAGAATCATTATTAAATATGAATAAAACAGAAGAGTGGTTAGAAAAAGAATTAAAAATAAGAGGATATAAAAATAAAGAAAAAATAATGCTTGCAACCTTAGATATAAATGAAAAAATAACTATTTATGAAAAAAATGAACAAATGCATATTAATAAAGTACTAGAATAATATTGAATAACTAAATAAAAAATGCTATTATTAATATAGGTGATACTATGGAAATAATTTATAATAATACAAAACAAAACATAAGAATATTAACATATTTTAAATATGGAAATAGTAGTACAATAAAAGAATTTGTTCTATATACAAAAGATATAATAGAACAAGAAAAAAGTATATATTTAGCTGAATTAATAGAAGAAAAATTAGTATTACCAAATAAAGAAGATCTTTTAAAAATAAAAAAACTAATAGAAAATTTTATCTCAAAAGATTTTGAATTATCTATAGTTTTAAAAAATAAATTTGAATATTTAGAAAAAGAAAAAATAGAAAATAAAACATTTAATGAAATATCAAATAAAAAAATTGTACTTACAAAGGATCAATATATAAAATTAATATCAAATAAATATTTAACATATCCAAAAATGGAAATATTAAATATTGATGAAATAACAAAAGAAGGGTATGACAAAAATAACAAAGATGCAATAGCAGCAAGTGTATTAACACTTTTAATATATATAATAGGGATAATAATTTTCCAAATAATTTTGTCATTCAATAGAGTTCCAATAAATACTCTTTTTAAACCTAATGGACCATCTATAATAGTATGGTCACTTGTAATTGCACTTATAAGTATGGTGGCATTTAATTTTGAAGAAAAAAAATCCATTGAATCATGGGTCGTAATATTTATAATTACAATTTTATTTACATTAATCATATCACTTATAGAAGGAAATATAAAAATATCAGAATTGACATTAAATACATTAATATATTCATTAATATTTGCAGTACCATATGTAATTGCCAAAAAAATATCATTTAAAATAGTAAATAGATTAAAATGTAGAAATTATGTAACATATTACTGCTTTTACCTTTTACCATTTGCAACAATACTTTTAATATTAATTAATTTATATAATAAAGTATTTATAAACTATATAACAAATATTATAAATATGATGTAAAAAAAACTGAAAAAATTATTTCAGTTTTTTAATTAAATTTTTTTTAATCTTTTTTTTACCTTTTCTAATATATTTTTCCATTGCTTTTTTATCAAAATAAAAATAAATTATAACAGCCCCAATAATAATAATTGTTATTAAAAATTTATAAATAAAATTCATATTTTTTATATAATCTAAAAAATTATTATCATTTTTCCATATACCTAAATTATTAGATTTTGCTATATTTTCTAGTTTATATAAATTATCTGTATATTTATAATCACCATATATATAATAAACACGGGCATATCCTTTACTTACTAATTCTTCTTGTAATAACTTATTATCAACAAATACCCAAGCTAAATACCTATTATATTTATCAAATTTATCACTATTAGAATCAAATTCTAATACAATATTATTAGCGTTTTTGAGTTTATTACAAGTATATAAACTAGCTTCTTTTCCATAAGGTTCAACACCTTTTTTAGGATTTTTAGTTTCTGGAGTATCAATAGCAAGAAATCTAACAGTAATTTCTTTGTTATCTAATATAAATTTAGCAGTATCGCCATCAACACATTTACTGAAAGAAACAGATACCTTATTATTAGCTAAAATATTAATAGGAAAACAAAAAAATAATAATGTAAAAATTAATATATATCTTTTCATAAACTACCTCAAATTAATTATAATATAAAAAAACTTTACATACAAGCTTTTTTTATGATATACTAAATGCTGGCAAAGGGAAGTGTAAAAATGAAAAATATAAGAAATATAGCTATAATTGCCCATGTTGACCATGGAAAAACAACATTAGTAGATCAATTACTAAGACAATCAGGTACATTTAGAGATAATGAACAAGTAGATGAAAGAGTAATGGATTCAAATGCAATAGAAAAAGAAAGAGGAATAACAATACTTGCTAAAACAACAGCAGTAGACCATAACGGATGCAGAATTAATATACTAGATACACCAGGACATGCCGACTTTGGTGGAGAAGTAGAAAGAATTATGAATATGGTTGATGGTGTTTTACTAGTAGTAGATGCATATGAAGGAACAATGCCACAAACAAGATTTGTATTAAAAAAAGCGTTAGAAGCAGGAGTAACACCTATACTAGTTGTAAATAAAATAGATAAACCAACAGCAAGACCAGCTCAAGTAGTTGATGAAGTAATAGATTTATTTATAGAATTAGGAGCAGACTTAGATCAACTAGAATTTCCAGTTATATATGCATCAGCAATTAATGGAACATCAAGTTTAGATCCAAATTTAGAAACACAAAAACATACAATGGATCCAATACTAGATATGATTGTAAATTATATACCAGCACCAAAAGTAGAAGTAGAAGGTCCACTTCAATTTCAACCAGCACTATTAGATTATAATGATTTTGTTGGAAGAATTGGAATTGGTGTTGTAAAAAGAGGAAAAATAAAAGTAAATGAAATGGTTTCATGTGTTAGATTAGATGGATCAATAAAGCAATTTAGAATAGCTAAAATGTTTGGATATATAGGTCTTAAAAGAATAGAAATAAATGAAGCAGAAGCAGGAGATATAATTGCTATTTCTGGACTTCCAGATATAAATGTAGGAGAAACTGTTTGTGAAGTTGGAAAAGAAGAAGCACTTCCACCTTTAAGAATAGATGAACCAACATTACAAATGACATTTGGAGTAAATACATCTCCATTTGTAGGAAGAGAAGGAAAACTAGTAACAGCAAGAAAAATAGAAGAAAGATTAAAGAAAGAAACAGAAAGAGATGTTTCACTTAAAATAGCACCAAATGATAATGAATCATTTATAGTTTCAGGTAGAGGTGAACTTCACTTATCGATTTTAATAGAAAATATGAGAAGAGAAGGTTTTGAACTTCAAGTATCAAAACCAGAAATAATCATAAAAGAAATAGATGGTGTAAAATGTGAACCGTTTGAAGATGTACAAATAGATGTTCCAGAAGAATATGTAGGATCAGTTATAGAAGCACTTGGAAATCGTGAAGGAATAATGGAAAATATGTCAAATCATGAAAATCAAGTTCGTTTAAGTTATGTAGTACCATCACGTGGATTAATTGGATTCTCAACTGAATTTATGACTATGACAAAAGGATATGGAATGTTAAATCATACATTTAAAGAATATCGTAAAATGGCAAGTAATAATGTAGGTGAAAGAAAACTAGGAGTATTAGTTTCAATGGAAAATGGTCAATCAACAGCATATGCTTTAGGTCAACTTGAAGATAGAGGAATTATGTTTATTGAACCAGGTACAGATGTATATGAAGGTATGATTGTAGGAGAACATACTCATGATAATGACTTAGCTGTAAATGTTGTAAAAGGTAAAAATTTAACAAACACAAGAAGTGCAGGAAAAGATCATACAGTTGTACTTAAAAGACCAAGATTAATGAGTCTTGAATATTGTCTAGATTATATAAATAGTGATGAATTAGTAGAAGTAACTCCACTTAATTACCGTTTACGTAAAAGAATATTAAATACAAATGAAAGAAAAAAATTTGATAGCAAGAAAAAATAGGAATTAACTTCCTATTTTTCGTTTTCATCAAAGAATTTAGTTATAGGTACATCTAATTTATTAGCAATTTGTTCTAAAGTATCTATAGAAATTGTTTGATGAGTTATAGATTCAAGTTTAGCAATAAAGCTATCACTTAATAATAAACTTTCAGCTAGTTGTCTTTGAGTCCAACCTTTTTTCTTACGATATTTTTTAATATTTTTACCTATAATTGTATAAATGTTTGTATTATTACTGCTCATACTATCACCACCTTTATTTTCTCACAAAAATATATTATTTGTTATAGACTAATAGTCCAGTATAAGATATAATGAATTAGGTGATAATATGTATATAAAATTAAAAGAAAAAAGAAAAGAATATAATTTAACAATTTATGATATGTCAAAATTATTAAATATAACACCAGCATATTATTATTTAATTGAAACTGGTAAAAGAAAACTGTATTATGATATGTCAATAAAAATAGCTTCTATATTTAATATGAAACCAGATAATATTTTTTATACAAAATAAAAAATCAAATTAAATTTGATTTTCTAAATAATAATTTCTAAGTTCTTTAAATCTTTGGTAATGAACAATTTCTCTTTGTCTTAAGAAATCAAGTGGACCTAAAACATCTGGATCATTAGTTAAATCCATTAGATGTTCATAAGTAGCTCTAGCTCTTTGTTCTGCAGCCATATCACTTTCTAAATCTGTTATATGGTCGCCTGTAGTACTAATATAAGAAGTAGTAAAAGGAACACCATTTGGATCATTTAAGAAAAATGTTCCATCATGAATAGCAAAATTTCCACCCATACCAGCTTTTTTAAATTCTTCTATAGTAGCTCCCTTAGTTAATTGATAAATCATAGTTGCTATCATTTCTAAATGACCTAATTCTTCAGTTGCAATATCTGTAAGTAATGCCTTTCCTTTCATATCTGGCATAGAATATCTTTGATTCATATATTGTAAAGCTGCACTTAATTCAGAATCAGGCCCACCATATTGAGAATTTAAATATTTAGCCATTTTTAAATCTTTTTTAGTAATATTTACAGGATACTGTAATTTTTTTTCATATTTAAACATATATACCTCCTAATTTTCCCATGGCCAAGGATTATCATCCCAGCTCCAAGGAATTTTATTAGTAGCTTCACTATTAACAACTAATGGACCATATTTATTTTGATATTCTTCCATTAATTTATTTGCTTCCATCTTGTATTGATTAAATAACTCAATCATATCTCTATCATCTGGATAAATATCTAAATAAAGATTAATATCATGTGCAGCAAATGATGTTGCATTCAAATATAAAAGTAAAGCTTCTTTATCATTTTGTGGTGTTATATCAAGTGGTTTGTTTAGTTTATAACTATTATATAAACTTGGAAACATATTTCCTCTTATAAAACCATTATAAGGATCATATAAAGATGCTGGGCTTTCATCTTTAGTAAACATTGGTTTATTATAATTATTATTTGAATAATTATAATAATCTAAATTATTTCTATAATCATATTCGTACATATTTTTCCTCCCTGATATATGTTATGGAATTAGGTATATAGTGTATAGGTTAATGACTAATTTAGTATAATTTAATTAAATTATATAAAAAGTATTGTCAAAAATAAAAAATATTGATAAAATATAGTACGTAACAAATATTAGATGGCGTGATTGGTGAAGTGGTTAACACGGCGGATTGTGGTTCCGTTATGCGTGGGTTCGATCCCCACATCGCGCCCCATATCGAAATTAACTTACGAACTTAATTGTTTGTAAGTTTTTTTTATATAAAAAAAGAAGAAAAAATTATTAAAATAATTCAATCCTCTTTTATAGGTTTTATAAATTTTCTTTTATTTCTGGAAATAGGCAATATAAATCATATCCTAATAAATTATCAAAATATTCTTTTAATTTATATGTTTCTTTTATATGATATTGAGTGTTAGAATATGCACCTCTTCTAATCATTATATCAATCAATCTTTTATCAATTGAAAATATTTTATTTCCTTGTGGACACATTAAATCACATAAATTAATTAATTTTTCTTCTATAATATATTTATGATTTTTTATAAAATTTGTCAAAAATGGATTATCGTTTGGATTTGGAACTCCTCCAGCAGTACATACTATATCATTATTTAAATATGAATGAGTTAGACAAATATTAGCATATTCATCATCATATCCTTTATTTTTTAGATATTCATATCCTCTCATAACATGTCCACGTGACTCACCAGTATATTTACCAATATCGTGCAAATAACCTAAAGTGATAGCTTTATCTACATCTACATTTATTCCTTTTTCATTTAATGCCTTGGCAATCCTTCCAGCACTATTTCCAACAGATATGGAATGGTCTATCCATCTATCATCTTTAGCATTTTTTCTTTCTATTTCTAATAAATTTCTTGCATCTTCACTAGTTAACTTCATAATTCATACTCCTTTATTCCACAATTACTTGAACCAAAATTCTTTAAATCTCCATCTTCAGGAATTCTATTAAAATAAAAATATACACCTCTTGCAATACCACCATGAGTTACAAGTAAAATATTCTTATTCTTATATTTTTCCTTAATCTCATCTAAGAAAACTGCAATTCTTTCAAATAATTCAGGAATTGTTTCTAATCCTTCAATTTTTTTATCTGAATAATAATTCCAATAATCAGTAAAATAAAAATCTCCTAAATTTTCATTTGTTAACTTGCCACAGTCTCTTTCTTCTAATCTTTTATCATAGATAACAGGTATATTATTAATATTTATAATATCACAAGTGTGTTTGGTTCTCAATAACGGTGAACATATTATTAGATCAATATTTAGTTTTTCAATTTCTTTGCTTACTAATTTTGCTTGTTCTATACCAGTCTCATTAATATCTTCATCTAATTTTCCATTATATTTACCCTGATCATTACAATTTGTTCTTCCATGTCTAATTACATATAATTTCATATTATCCCAACTTTCTAAATAAATCTTCATATATTTTATTTCTGTCTAATTTAGTAATAAAAGTAATATTATGTTTATTATCTATTATTTCATAAGAAGTATCTTCTTTTATATTTGGACAACTTATTTCTTTTGTTTCAAACCAACTATTATTTATCATATAAGCTATTACTGATATATCCCATATTACTCTTGATTCTTGTATTCCATGATATCCATCGTTATAGAATCTTTCAAGTAAATAATTACATAATTCTGATTTATTTTCTAAATGTTTTTTTAAAGTATTAATATCAATTCTTAATTTTGAAACAATATTTTTACAAGGAAGTATGGTTAATTTCACTTTTGATTCAAATACTATTTTTACAGCTTCAACATCTTGTCTGAAATTATATTCAAGGTTATCTTTATAGCCTAGTTCATTGCCACCTAACCAAATAATTTCAATTTTATTTATTATTTTAGGCTCTTTTTTGATTGCTAAAGCAATATTAGTAATTGCACCAATTCCTAATATATAAGTTTTGTTATTTTTTATAGCGATTTCTATAATTTTATTTACAGCATCATTGTTTTCATTATAACCGTTTTGAATGTAATCCATTGATCCTTTAAATACCTTATTATTTGTATCAAAATTTAATGAGTTACATATTTTTAAAATTTCATTATAACTTAATTCTTGTCCATCTTTTACTTTTACACCTCTATTGACATGAGAATATGGAGCTACTGTAATTGCTTCGATATTAAATAAATCATTCGACTTTATTAAATATGATAATGCAAATTGATCATCACATTCATTATAAGTATCAGTATCTAATATTATATTAATTTTTTCTTTTTTATAATTTGAAACAAATTCATAAAATTTTTTCCAATTTTTTACTCTTTTTATATTAGAACATTTGTTATAAGGTGTATCCATTAAAATGGTTGTTATTCCATTTTCAATACAATCATTACAGATTTTATAAGAATCATCAATCATAATATCAATGTTATATTCTAAACATTTTACAGATTTTTCATGTTTATCATGAGCATTTGTAAAAATTAAATTATCATAGTAAATATTATTTTCGTAAAGCCACTTTTTTGTCATATTATATGGATCTATATAATCTCCATTATCTCTTCCAGTAATAATATAAATTAAATGACCATCATTATGAAGTTTATCTATATATTCTTTGGCACCTTCAATAACTTTTAAATTACTTGCTATTCTATTTATATTATTTTTATAAAAATTTATTTCCTCATCTTCAGTCCAATCAAACATTCCTTTTCTTATATAATCAGCATTTTTATTTATAATACCTTGATTTCTTAACTTTTTATCATACAATAAATATTCATCTAATAGAGTATCATTAAAGTTTGATATTACATTGTCTATATCTATTCCTATCTTCATGTATATCCTCCAAAATTTAAACTATAAAAATTATACTATATAAATTGATTTTTTTCCATATCAACATTAAAGTTCAATAAAAATTTATATTTATAAATTTTTATTTTTTGAAAACAAAAAATATCAAAAAACACAAAATAGTAAATAGACAAAATAATAAATATTATATATATTCATAAAGGTGATTTGATGAATATAAAAATATCAAACTATTATTTAGATAATGAACAACAACAAATAGTGTTAGATAAAAGTAAATATCTCCTTGTAGTAGCTGGAGCAGGAAGTGGAAAAACATTAACAATATTAGGAAAAATAAAATATTTACTTGAATATATAAAAAAAGAAGAGATACTATGTATATCTTTTACAAGAGAATCAAGTAATAATTTAAAAGAAAAAATAAAAAAAGAATTTAATATTGATATTGAAGTATATACATTTCATAAATTAGCCCTTCAAATATTAAAAAATGAAAATTATAAAATAACAGATACAAATACATTAAAAAATATAATACATAAATATATATTTATAGATGTATTAAAAAACAAAAAACATATGCAAATAATGCTAAAATATTTTAAGATAAAATATAAAAATAAAAAACACTATATAAACTTTATAGAAAACAATAAAAATATAGAAATGCTAGAAAAATTAATAGAAACATTTATTCATTTATTTAAATGTAATAATTATAAATTAGAAAGTTTTCTTAAATTTAAAAAACAAGCAAAATTAAATATATTAAAATATAATCATATAAAATGCTTTTTAATAATAGTATTAAATATATATATAATATATGAAAAATATAAATTAGATAATAATGAAATAGATTTTGACGATATGATAATAAAAGCAACAAATAAGGTAAAAGAAAAAGGAATAGATAAGAAATACAAATACATTATAATAGATGAATATCAAGATACTTCATATGTTAGATTTTTACTAGTAAAAAACATAATAGAAAAAACAAATTCCAATTTAATGGTAGTAGGTGATGACTTTCAATCAATATATCGTTTTACAGGATGTGATTTATCTCTTTTTTTAGATTTTAAAAAATATTTTAGAAATGCTAAAATAATGAAAATACAAAATACATATCGTAATAGTAGAGAATTAATAGAAGTAGCAAGTAAATTCATAATGAAAAATCAAAAACAGATAAAGAAAAAATTGAAATCAGATAAAACACTAAATAATCCTATTAAAATTATATACTATGATAATATAAATCAAGTATTTCTTAAACTTATACAAAAAATAGATACAAAAATACTTGTACTTGGTAGAAATAATAATGATATAAATTTATTACATAGTAAAGAAATAACCATTAAAAATAATAAATTAATATATTTAAAAGATAAAACAAAAGAAATTAAATACCTTACAGTACATAAATCAAAAGGATTAGAAGAAGAAAATGTAATAATAATAAACATGGAAAATAAACTAACAGGTTTTCCAAATCAAATAAAAGATAATAAAATGCTTAAATTTGTATCAAAACAATATGAAAAATATCCATATAGTGAAGAAAGAAGACTTTTTTATGTCGCACTTACTAGAACAAAAAATAATGTATATATATTAACACCTAAAAAAAATGAGTCAATATTTATAAAAGAAATAAAAAAATATAAATTTGTAAAAAAAATCAATTTGTGATATACTACAGACCCAGTGGTGATAAAATGGAAAAATTATTATGTGGGAAATATGAAAGAAATGTTGATTTTAAAGGAAGAGTAATTATTCCTAAAAAATTGATAGAACCAGATACAGAAATCTTATATTTAAAAGATACTGAATATAATTTTAAAATATTTGAATTAGAACAATATAAATTAATAATAGAAAAATATAAAGAAATATATATAAATACTTATGATAATCAAAAGAAAAAATCAATAGATATTACACTATTTGATTTACTTGATCAAGTCATTGTGCCAGGTAGTATAGATTCTTTAAGTAGAGCATTATTATCGATGGAAATAAGGAAGAAATACGAAATAGATAAAAAAACATTATTAATTGGATTTTATGACCATATAAAAGTTTTTCCAAATATTGAAAATTATAAAAAATATGAAGAAAAAATTAAAACTATGTAGTTTTCTTTTTTTAATGATAGAAAGGGTGATTATATGAATGAAAACATAGAACATTTAATGTTAAAATATGAATATGCATTACAAAAAGTAGAAACAGAGTTAAAAATAATGATAAAAGAATATGAATTTAATAATAAATATCAGCCAGTAGAACATATAAAAACTAGAATAAAGACACGAGAAAGTGCTATTAAAAAACTAGAAAAAAAAGGATATGAAGTAACTGTAGAAAATTTAAAATGTCATATTCATGATATGGTTGGGGTAAGAATAGTATGTTCTTTTTTATCTGATGTATATGAGATAGTAAATATAATAGAAAAATCGGAAAATATAAAAATCAAAGAAAAAAAGGATTATATAGAAAATCCTAAAGAGTCCGGATATTCAAGTTATCATTTAATTGTGTTAGTACCAATTTACTTAGAAAACAGTGTAGAATATATAGAAGCAGAAATACAAATAAGAACAATGGCAATGGATTTTTGGGCAAGTTTAGATCACAAAATACAATATAAATTTAGCGATATAATTCCAGATGAAGTAAAAAAAGAAATGTATGATTGCTCAGTTGCAATTAAAACATTAGATAATAAAATGTTAGGTTTAAATAGAATAGTAAATAAATATAAAAACTGATTTTTTAATCAGTTTTTATTCTACAGTTACAGATTTAGCTAAATTTTTAGGTTTATCAATATCACAAACTTTAATTTTAGCAGTGTGATATGCTATCAATTGTAAAGGTATTATTGTAAGTAATGGTTGTAATAATTTATGAACTTTAGGAACCTTAATCATATAATCAAAATTTGTATTTATATCTTCTGAAGTAATACCAATAGTAGTTGCTCCTCTAGATTTTACTTCTTCCATATTACTAATAGTTTTTGATATTAATTTTTCTTCTGTTAAAATACCAATAACAGGTGTATCATTTTCAATTAAAGAAATAGTTCCATGTTTAAGTTCACCAGCAGCATATGCTTGACTGTTTATATAAGAAATTTCTTTTAATTTTAGTGATCCTTCCATACTTAAAGCATAATCAATACCTCTACCAATAAAGAAAATATTATTTTTGTCATATATTTTATTAGCTATATCTTCATAGTTATTATTTATTGTATTTTCAATTTTAATAGGTAATTCTTTTATATCTTTAAGAATTTTTTTTATTTCTTTTTTATCTATATTATTTTTACTATTTGCTAAGTTAAGGGCAATTAAACTTAACATAGCAACTTGAGCAGAATAAGCCTTTGTAGTAGCAACAGCAATTTCTCTTCCTGCTTTAATTTTTAAAACAACATTGGCTTCTCTTGCCATAGTACTTCCTTCTACATTTACAATTGCAAGTGTATCAATATTGTCATTTTTAGCTTTTCTAAGAGCAGCTAAAGTATCAGCAGTCTCTCCTGATTGAGATACAACTATAACTAATGTTTTATTATCATAAAAGTTATTTTTATATCTATATTCACTAGCAACTTCTACATTAACAGGTACATTAGCAAATTCCTCTATTAAATTTTTACCAACTAATCCAGTATGATATGCACTACCACATGCAACAATATCAATACGATTATATTTAGAAAAATCAGGCATTGTTTTAGTCAAACTATCTAAGTCACTAGTTAAATATGTTGCTACAGTTTCTTTAAAAACATTAGGTTGCTCATGAATTTCTTTTAACATGTAATGTTCATAAAAATCCTTATCATAATTATCTAATTTTTTATCTATATTTTTAAAATTTGTTTCTACTAAATTTAAATTTTCATCATATAAATTAACTGTATTATAACTTATTTCAGCTATCAATCCTTCATCCAAATACAATATTTCATCAGCATACTTACTAACTGCAATCGCATCTGAAGCAATATAATTACCATTTTCTTCTTTCGCAATTATTAAAGGACTATCTTTTCTTAAAGCATATAAATTATCACAATTATTTAAAATAATGCCTAAAGCATATGAACCTTTAGCTTTATTTTTAAAGTGTATTAAAGCAGTTTTAATATCTTTATATTTTTTATAATAATAATCTATTAAGCTACATGCAACCTCTGTATCTGTATCTGAATTAAATTTATATCCATTACTTATTAACTCACTTTTAATTTCGTTAAAATTTTCTATTATTCCATTGTGTACAATAGTAACATCACCAACTTGATGTGGATGACAGTTATTTAAATTGACTTCACCATGAGTTGCCCATCTAGTATGTCCAATACCCATGTTAGATTTAATATCAAAATCAATTTTATTTTCTAAATTTTTAATTTTTCCAATACTTTTTATAATATTTAACTTATTATTAATAGAAAATGCAATTCCAGCAGAATCATATCCCCTATATTCTAAAGCCTTTAACCCATCAATTAAAACAGGTAAAGCTTTTTTTTCTTTTCCATTATAACCAATTATTCCACACATAAAAACCTCCTAAAAAAAGTGTATGACATATTCTTTGTTATAATGTTGATTTTATTTTTTAAAATATATCTACCGAGTACACTAACCCGTAGTAGTATCCGCCGAAATTTCGATAACTACTATCCTCGTCAACCATTAAAGGTTCTGGCGCTAAATATATGTTTAACTCCTTTCACCATATATCTTTATAAACATAATACATTATGTAGAAAAAAAATACAAGTTTTAATTAAATAGGTAAAATTATTGATTATTTAAATTATTTAATTCTATATCAATAGCTTTTTTTAATTTTTCAAGCATTTCTTTTGTATCATTGGAATTATTCATATTACTTCTTCTTACATTATTATTTGTTCCAACATCTGTAAAAGATCTACCAAATTTTTCTATGTTACTTCTTTCATTTTGTACTTGCATAAAATATGCATTAGTACATAAAACTTGGGCAGTTAACATAAGCCAGTTACCAAGAGCATTCTGTTCATTTGCTGTTGTATCATCAATAAGCAAATATCCAATAATTATAGCAGAAAAGGTAAATGCTTCAGGTGAAACATCAGGAATTATACGCATAAAATCATCTCAATTAATTATATGAATATAATTGATATTTAATAAAAATTATTTTATAATGAATTAGGTGATAAAATGTTAGATATAATAGAAAACAATAGTATATTACTAGTACCACAAGAAGAAAAAAAAGAAATTATAAAAAATAATAATAAACTTATTAATATAAAAGTAATGACATTAGAAGAATTTATTAAAAGATATACCTTTGATTATGATAAAAAAACAATATACTATCTAATGAAAAAATATAATATAAAATATGGAATTGCTAAAACATATCTAACAAATTTATACTATATAGAAGAAAAAGAATATAAAAATTCAAAATTAAATAAATTAGTGAATATAAAAAAAGAATTAGAAGAAAATAATCTTTTAATAATAGATGAACAATTTAAAAAAAATATTCAAAATAAAAAAATATATATTTATGGATATGATTATATTGAAAAAAATAATATAAAAATATTAAACGATTTAAAAGTTAATTATATAGAAGAAAAAGAAGAAATATATAATAATCAAGAATTATATGAGTTTAAAACAAAAACAGAAGAAATTAATTTTTTAGCAACTAAAATATTAGAATTAAAAGAAAAAAATATTTCATTAAATGACATAAAGATAATAATACCAAATGAAGAATATAGTAATGAAATAGAAAAAATATTCAAAATGTATAATATAAATATAAATAAAAAAACAAATATCTATTCTACATATATAGTAAAATTATTTTTAAATAATTTAAATAAAAACAAAAATGAAATTATTGATATAATAAAAGAAAAAATAAATTTAAATAATGAAAATAATATTAAAATATATAATAAAATAATAGATATAATAAATGAATATACATTTGAAGAAAATCTATTAGAAGTAAAAGAAATACTTATAAATGAATTAAAAGATACATATATTTTGAAAGATAATTATAAAGAAAAAATAGAATTTATAAATTTAGAAAATACAAAAATACTAAATGATAAATACATTTTTATGCCAGGGTTTAATATAGGAAATTATCCTAAAATAAAAGAAGACAATGAATATATAACTGATAATGTAAAACAAGAGATAAATTTAAATACTACATTAGAAATAAATAAAAAAATAAAAAATATATATTTAAGAAAAATAAAATCTATAAAAAATTTATTTATAACATATAGAACATTTGAAGTAGAAGAATACTATATTTCAACATTAAATGATGAATTAAAATTAATACCAAATAAAGAATATGAAATACCATTTTATAATAAATTAAATAATAAATTAATGTTGTCAGAGGAATTAGATTTATTAAAAAAATACAATCAAAAATCTAATAAATTATCTATTTTATATAATAATTATAAAGATATTAAATACAACACATATGATAATAGTTTTACATATATAAATAAAGAATTATTAAATAGATATGTAGATAATAAACTATTGCTTTCCTATTCATCTATTAATAATTATTATAATTGTAAATTTAAATACTATATTGAAAATATATTAAAACTAAATAAAAATGAAGAAAAATTTACTAAATTAGTAGGAAACTTATTTCATCATATATTAGAAAAAGCATTTAATAAAAATTTTGATTTGAATAAAGAATATAATAATTATTTAAATAGTTTAAAAAAAGAATTTACATATAAAGAAAAAGTATTTTTAGAAAACTTAAAAGAAGAAATAAAATTTGTAATAGAAACAATAAAAAAACAATATGAACATATATCATTAAAAAATGCTTTATATGAAGAAAAAATATATATAAATAAAAACTTAAATATTACATTTGAAGGAGTTATTGATAAACTACTATATACAACAGAAAATGATATAACATATGTTGCAATAATAGACTATAAAACAGGAGATCCTAATCTAGATTTAAATAATATTATATATGGTATTGACATGCAACTACCTATATATATATATTTGGCTAAAAGAACAAAAAAATTAAAAAATGTAGAAGTTTTAGGATTTTATTTACAAAAAATATTAAATAAAAAAATGAATATAGAAAAAGATAAAGAATATCAAAAACAAAAGGAAGAAAATTTAAAACTACAAGGATATAGTATAGATGATATAAATTTATTAGAAAAAATAGATGATACATATAGTGATAGTGAAATAATAAAAAGTTTAAAATTATCAAAAAAAGGATTTTATAGCTATTCAAAAGTAATAAATAAAAAAACAATAGAGAAAATAGATAAATTAGTTGAAGAAAAAATAGAAGAAGCAATAAAAGGAATACAAGAAGCAAAATTTATAATTGATCCAAAAGAAAAAAATGGAAAAAATATATCATGTGTTTATTGTAAATATAAAGATATATGTTATAAAAATGAAAAAAATATAATAAAACTAAAAGAATATAAAAATTTAGAATTTTTAGATAATATTTAGGAAGTGATAAAATGACAAAATGGACAAATGAACAAATAGATGCCATAAATAAAAAAGACAGTAATATTATAGTAAGTGCAGGAGCAGGAAGTGGAAAAACAGCTGTTTTATCAGAAAGAGTTATAAGAATATTAAAAGAAAAAGTTCATATAAATGAATTATTAATTTTAACATTTACTAAACTTGCAGCTCATGAAATGAAAGAAAGAATAAGAAATAAAATAAAAAAAGAAAAAGATTTAATAAATGAATTAGATTTAATAGATTCTGCATATATAACAACATTTGATTCATTTTCACTTTCATTAGTAAAAAAATATCACTACATATTAAATATAGATAAAAATGTAAATATAGTTGATAGTACAATTATAGATATAGAAAAAAGTAAAATACTAGATGCTATATTAGAAGAATATTATAAGGAAAAAGATTCAGGATTTATAAAATTAATAAAAGACTTTTGTGTAAAAGATGATTCAGAAATAAAAAATGCTATACTTGGTATTTCAAAATCATTAGATTTAAAAATAGATAAGCAAGAATTTATCCACAATTATGTGGAAAACTTTTATAATGAATTAAAAATAGAACAAGATATAAAAAAATATTTAGAACTTATCCACAAAAAAATAAATATTATATCTTTATTAACAGATGAAATAAAAATAGAAGCCGAAGGAGAATACTACGAAAAAATATCTAATGAACTATCAAATTTATTAGAATCTATGACATATGAAGAAATAAAAAATAATGTTGATATTAAATTACCAAGTGTTCCTAAAAATAGTGAAGAAAATTTAAAACAAATAAAAGAAAAAATAACAAGCACTATAAAAGAAATAAAAAATTTAACAAGATTTGATAATGAAGAAGAAATAAAAAATACAATAATAATGACAAAAGAATATGCAACTATCATATTAGAAATAATAGAAAAATTAGATAATAAACTAAAAGAATTTAAAAATCAAAAAAATCTATATGAATTTAATGATATTGCTTTACTTGCAATAAAACTTGTAAAAGAAAATAAAGAAATAAAAGAAGAAATCAAAACATCTTTTAAAGAAATATTACTAGATGAATACCAAGATACAAATGATATTCAAGAAACATTTATAAATGAAATAAGCAACAATAATGTCTATATGGTAGGTGATATCAAACAATCAATATATCGTTTTAGAAATGCAAATCCTAGTATATTTAAAAACAAATATGATAATTATTCAAATAAAAATGGTGGTATAAAAATAGATTTAAATAAAAACTTTAGATCAAGAAAAGAAGTAATAGAAAATATAAATCAAATATTTGATCTTATAATGAGTGATGAAATAGGTGGAGCAAACTATAAAAAAGAACATAATATGATATTTGGAAATAATACTTATATTGAAAATAAAACACTAGATAATGACTTAGAAATATTAGATTACGATTATACGAAAGAAACAACTTATAAAAAAGAAGAAATAGAAGCATTTATAATCGCATATGATATAAAAAACAAAATAAATAATAATTATCAAGTACTAGATAAAGAAACAAATAAATTAAGAAATATAACATATAATGATTTTGTAATTTTAATTGATAGATCAAAAAACTTTGATTTATATAAAAAAATATTTACATATTTAAATATACCATTAAGTCAAAATAAAGATTTAAATATGAATGATGATATAGATATACTGATAATAAAAAACATTCTAAAATTAATCAAAAAAATAAATGATAAAGAAATAGATCAAGAATTTAAATATTCATTTATAAGTATAGAAAGAAGTTTTTTAATAAACGAAGATGATAATGAAATATTTAAATATTTTTTAAATAATAATTATAATGAAAGTAAGTTATATAAAATATGCGAACAAATAAAAGAAAACATAGAAAATAGTTCATTAAGTGAAATAATAGAAGAAATATTAGATAAATTTAATTACTTAGAAAAAATAATTAGTACATCAAATATAAATGCATCAAGAATAAGAATAGATAAAATAAGAGAAATAACCAAATCATTAGAACAAATGGGATATGGATTAGACGATCTTATAAATTACTTAATAGAACTAACAGAAAATAATAAAGAAATAAAATATACATTAAAAGAAAATATAGAAGATAGTGTAAAAATAATGACTATACATAAATCAAAAGGATTAGAGTATCCAATATGTTATTACGCAGGATTATATAGTCCATTTAATATAAAAGATATAACAACAAAATTTAGTTACAATAATAAATATGGATTAATATTACCTTACTTTAAAGAGGGAATAGGAAAAACTATATATAAAGATTTAGAAAAAGAAGAGTATATAAAAGAAGAAATAAGTGAAAAGATAAGATTATTTTATGTTGCACTAACAAGAGCACGTGAAAAAATGATAATTGTAGAACCAAAAACAGAAGGAAATATAGACATAACAAATTATGAATATAGATCATTTAAAGATATATTAGATTCAATAAAAGTAAAAATAATAAAATATTATAAGGAAATAAAAATAGAAAATATTAACATAGACAAAAATTATGAAATACCAAAAAATATAGATATATATAGTTTAATACCTACAAATAGTAAAAAAATAGAAGAAAAAATTATAAAAAATGACAAGCAAAAGTTAAAAGAAAATACATATTCAAAAACAAAACATAGTTTAATAACAAAAGAAGAAAAAGAAACTATGAATTATGGAAAAAAAATACATGAAATATTTGAATTAAATAGTTTTGAAAACAAAGAAAATATATATATAAATAAACTATTAGAACATAGCATATTTAAAAATATAAAAGATGCTAATATAATAAAAGAATATGAATTTATATATCAAAATGAAGATATAGAATATCATGGAATAATAGATTTAATGCTTGAATATGAAGAATATATAGATATTATAGATTATAAATTAAAAAATATAATAGATGATGCTTATATAAATCAATTACACGGATATAAAGAATATATAGAAAAAATAACAAACAAAAAAGTAAATCTATATTTATATTCAATAATAGAAAATAAAATAAAAAAAATAATATAGTATTTATTTTATAAAAACATTCCAAAATAAAAATGAAAGGAATGATAAAATGGATGAAAATATAGAATTATTAGAATATATCTATAAAAATAGTGAAATGTGTACTTATACATTAAAAAAATTACTAAGTGATTTAGGCAATAGAGAAAATAAAATTAAAAAATTAATAGATGATGAAATAAAAGAATATGAAAAATACCTAAAAGAATGTAAAAAAATTATAAAGAAAAATAATTATGAGTTAAAAGAAAATAGTTTAATGGCTAAAATGGGATCATCTATGGGAATAAAAAAAGAAGTAAGAAAAGATAATAGTGATGCCGCTATAGCTCATATGATAACAGAAGGAATAACAATGGGAATAGTAGATATAGAATCAAAAATAAAAAATTATAAAGATTCTGTAGATAAAAAAATATACAAATTAGCAAAAGATTACTTAGATTATCATCAAAAAGAAATAGAAAAATTAAAAGAATACATGTAAACTTTAATTATTTTAAAGTTTTTTTGTTATAATGATTATGGTGATAAAAATGAATAAATATATAATATTAGAATTAATACCAACTAGTAGTAATCCAGAATATGGAGAAATAATACAATTATCAGCTCTAAAAATAGAAAACTTGAAATTAATTGATAGATTTGATTATAGAATAATAGAAGATAAAATTCCATTAAAACAATTAAAAGAAATGATAAGTTATGATAAAGATAAATTTATATATAAAAATACAAAGGAAGAAATATTGAAAGATTTTCAAGAATTTGTAGGTGATTATCCATTACTTATATTAAATAATGGATATACATTAAAATATTTAGAAAATATAAATAACATAAAAAAAGATATATCCGATTATATAGGTATACCTTATAGTGATGATATTATAGAAAAGATAATGAAAAAATATAATATAGAAGAAACTAATTATATAGTTGATATTTTATATGAAGCATTACTTTTAAAATAATGTCAAAAAGTGACAAATATAAAAATGAATAATTGACTATTAAATAAAAAATAATATAATGAAAGTGGAAGGTGATAATGTGAAAGAAGAATTAAAAGAGATAATACTTATGGGTATAGGAGCAATGTCCCTAACCAATGAAAAGGCAAAAGAATTAAAAAAAGAATTATTAGAAAAAGGAACAGAAATTTATAATAATGGAAAAATATTAAATGAAGAATTAAAACATAATATAGAATCAAAAATAGAAGAATCAAAAGAAAATAAAAATAAATTAACGAAAGAAGAAATAAAAAAACAAATAAATTCAATGTCAAAAAAAGAAAAAGAAGAATTATTAAACCAATTAAAGGAAAAATAGTATGAAAAACGAAACAGAAAGATTAAAAGAAATAATAGAAATAATAAAAAAACATAACATAATAAAAGATAGAAGCCCTAAAAATATAAGAGAAACAATAGAAGAATTAGGTCCAACTTTTATAAAAATGGGTCAAATATTATCTTCAAGAAATGATCTTTTAAATGAAGAAATGATAACAGAATTAAAAAAATTAAAAGGTTCTGTACTTCCAATGAACGAAGAACAAATAAAAGAAATATTAAATGAAGAATATAAAGGAAAAGAAAATGAAATATTTTTAGCAATAGAAAATAAACCAATTGGATCAGCTTCTATAGCTCAAATTCACAAAGCAAAATTAAAAAATGGAGAAATAGTTGCCTTAAAAATTCAAAGAAAAAACATATATGAAATGATGACATTAGATTCTAAACTTTTAAAAAAAGCTATATCAATATTACAAATTGATAAAATATTAGGAAATGTTATTGATATAAAAAGTTTAATAGATGAAATGTATGAAACAGCTAAAGAAGAAATGGATTTCTTAATAGAGGCAAAACATATAGAAGAATTTAGTGAAAATAATAAAGATATATCTTATATAAAAGGAATAAAAATATATAAAGAATATACAACAAGACATATATTAGTTATGGAATTTATAGATGCCCCTCTTATAAGTGAAAAAGAAAAATTAATAAAGTTAGGATATGATTTAAAAGAAGTAACACTTAAACTAGCAGATAATTATATAAAACAAGCGATAGATGATGGCTTTTATCATGCAGATCCTCATTCAGACAATATAAAAATACAAGATGGAAAAATAGTTTATTTAGATTTTGGAATGATGGGAAGACTATCAAATAGAAATAAAGATTTATTAAATAAGTGTATAGTAGCAATTCTAAAAAATGATATAGATGATATTGCACATATTTTAAAAATACTAAATGTAAAAGATGAAGAAATTAATTATATGAAATTAAAATCAGATATAAAGTTAGTATTAGATAAAAATAAAACAACAGAAATAAAAAATATTAATATAAAAGAATTTGCAAAAGAAATGTTTTCATTATTAAATGAAAATAAAATAAAACTACCAAAAGATATTACAATGCTTATTAGAGGAATAGTTGTAATAGAAGGGACAATAGAGGAAATAAATCCAGATGTTAACTTAATAGAAGTCTTAAAAAATAGACTAAGTTTAAACAAAATAATAACTGAAGACAATATAAAAGAAATTGGTTATAAAATAGCAAAAGGTAGTAATGATATAATATCTATACCAAGTGAAACATTAAGTATCTTAAAAGGTATAAATAATGGAGAATTAAAATTTAATATAGAGTTAAATGATTCAAAACATCAATTACAAAAAATAGAAAATATTTTATATCAAATAATAATTACAATATTAGATGTAGCACTTATTCTTGGAATAAGTATAATGACAATGTTAGATAATAGTAGAGAATCAAATATTTATTATATATATATAATTTTATCTATTATATTTACATTATGGTTATTTTATAAAATGGTAATATCTAAAATAAAGAATAAATAAAAAATAGCTTGAAAAAAGCTATTTTCTTTACTATACTATATATAATAGGAAGAGTGATAAAATGAATAAAAAAGGATTTACATTAATAGAACTTTTAGCGGTCATAGTAATACTAGCAATCATCGCATTAATTGCAACACCAATAATATTAAACATGATAAATAATGCAAGAAAAAGTGCAGCAGTAGATAGTGCATACGGATATATAGAAGCAGTTGAATATAATAATTCGATGAATATGATAAATAAAAATAAATATCCACTAATAGAAGATGGAAATGATATAGATATTACTAAAATAAATGATAAAGTAAATTTAAAAGGAACAAAACCCACAAGCGGAATAATAACAATAGAAAAAGGAAGAGTAAAAAAATCAAATTTATGTATAGATGGATATAGTATAGAATATGATTCAAAAAAAGCAGAAGTAAATGGAACATGTACAAAAGAATCGTTTAAAAAAACAGGAAAAGTAGTATTATCAAGTACAAATGGACAATATACATATCCAGAAAGCAAAACAATAGAAGTGCTAGAAAATCCAAGTAAAGGAAAAATAACATGTGAATCAGATAATGAAAAAGTAGCAACTTGCAAAGTAACAGAAAATATAATAACAATAACAGCAGGAAAAGAAGAAGGTCAAGCAACATTAACAATAAAATCAGAAGAAACAGAAGAATATACAGAGGGAAAAGCAGCATATTTAGTAAATACAGCAAAAGGATTATTAAGTATAACAGCAAGTGATTATGTAGGAGAATATGATGGTAAAGCTCATGGAATAACAGTAACAAGTAGTGGAGCAACAATAAAATATGGAGTAGAGGAAGGAACATATAATTTAGAAGAAAGCCCAACATATATAGATGCGGGAACATATAAAATTTATTATGAAGTAAGTAAAGATGGATATAAAACAGTAACTGGAAGTAAGACAGTAACAATAAATAAAAAAGAAGGAACACTAGCAATATCAGAAACAAACGGAACAATATCAAAAGGTTTAACTACAACAATTAAAGCAAGTAATGCCTCTGGAGAATTAAGCTGTTCAACAAGCAATTCAACAGTCGCAACATGTTCTATAAATGAAACAACGATAACAATAAAAGGAATAGAAGTAGGAACTGCTAACATAACAATCACATCAGCGTCTTCAAAAAATTATACTTCTGTAAGTAAAAATTATAACATAACAGTAAGAAATCCTACATTATCTGACAAAATAAAAATTGGAGATTATGTAAAAATGACTCCAACATCCACATCATATACGATTGATGTAACCAAAACAGGAAATGGTGGGAATTTTATACTTAATCCAAGTGAATTAAATATATGGAGAGTAATAAAAATAAATAATGATGGAACAATAGAAGTAGTATCAGAAAATGTATCAAGTTTAACTATAGCTTTTCAATCAAAAACTGGATATATTAACTATGTAGGATATTTAAACGAAATAGCAAGCCAATATACAAATACAAAATATGTAAAAAGTACAAGACATATGGGATACAATGGCCAGACAGAATATTTAACAGATACAACAAGTATTTTTGACTCTACAATTACTGTTGCGCCATGGTCATGTTCAACCGGAGAAAGTTGTAATCCAAAAGAAAGTCAAGGTGGTGGAGATACATTATATGAAAATGATACTAATTTAGTAAATAAAGCATTAGGAACTTTAAAAGCAAATATTTCAAATAAAACAAAACAAGGAGACTATTGGTTGGCATCTCGTTATTATGAATATAAGAGTTCTGATAATCAAGATTGGTATTTTTCTAGTAGAAGTATAATGAGTGGAAATATAGATATTGGTAATGTTATTTTAAATGGTGGATCAGCTTCTCAACAATTATCAGTTCGCCCAATATTAACTTTAAAGTCAGGGTTAACAGCAACTGGTACAGGAACAAGTAGTGATCCATATGTATTACCTTAAAAGGAGAATAAAATATGAAAAATAAAGTAATAATAACACTATCACTTTTCTTAAGTTTAATATTAATAACAGGATGTGGATGTAATAAAAAATCAACACCAAAACCAAACGTAGAAAAAGAAACAGTGGTAAAAGATCAAAAATACGAAGGATTGGAATTTATAAATGTAGGAATAAATAATAATATAATAAAAACTACAATAATAAATAATACAGGATATACTTATGAAGGTTCAAAATTTACAATGAAAATAATAGATAATAATGGAAATATAATAAAAGAAATAACAGATTCTGTAAAAGAACCAGTAGAAAATGGAACAACAAAAACCATAGAAACAAAATCTGATATAGATTTAACTAATGCAGCTAGTATTGAATATAGTATAGTAAAATAAAAAATAAAGGATAAAATCTTTATTTTTTTTACATTCTTTAGCACTCACTATTGACAAGTGCTAAAAATAGTGGTATAACATAATTGTTGATAGGAGGATCAACAAAAGGAGGAATGAGATGAAAAAGCAGTTCAAGTCAGAATCAAAAAGATTGCTAGATTTAATGATAAATTCAATCTACACTAATAATGATATATTCCTAAGAGAATTAATATCAAATGCCAGTGATGCTTTAGATAAATTGTATTATCACTCCTTAACTGACAAAAATATAAAAATAAAAAAAAGTGATCTAAAAATAAAAATAGATATAGATAAAGAAAATAGATTGCTAAAAATATCTGATAATGGAATAGGAATGAATGAAAAAGAGTTAGAAAACAACTTAGGAACTATAGCTAAAAGTGGTTCACTATCCTTTAAAGAAATGAATGATTCTAAAAAAATTGATATTATAGGACAATTTGGTGTAGGATTTTATTCAGCATTTATGGTAAGTGATGAAATAGAAGTAATATCAAAATCATTAGATGGTAATTCAAATAAATGGATATCAAAAGGAATAGATGGATATCAAATAACAAAAGAACAAAAAGAAGATATTGGAACAGATATTATATTACATATAAAAGCAGATACAGAAGATGTAAAATATAGTGAATATTTAGAGGAATATAAAATAAAAGAATTAGTAAAAAAATATTCGGATTATATAAGTTATCCAATTATAATGGATATAAATGAAAAACAAGAAACATTAAATAGTATGATTCCTTTATGGAAAAGAAATAAAAACAAAATAAAAGAAGAAGAATATAATGATTTTTATACAGATAAGTTTTATGACTATGAAAAACCACTTAAAGTAATTCATACAAATGTTGAAGGTGTAATAAGTTATAATTCAATATTATTTATT
Source organism: uncultured Bacilli bacterium (assembly GCA_934130005.1). Taxonomy (GTDB): domain Bacteria; phylum Bacillota_I; class Bacilli_A; order RF39; family UBA660; genus OMSK01. Next base: position 37,381 of record CAKOXD010000005.1, on the reverse strand, counting down.
CCATCACATGCACCATATGATTTTTATACAAAAGAATATGAAAAAGGATTAAATTTATATTCAAATGGTGTACTTATAATGGAAAAATGTAGTGATTTATTACCTGACTACTTATCATTTGTAAAAGGAGTTGTAGATACAGAAGATATATCATTAAATATATCAAGAGAAATGTTGCAACAAACAAAAAGTTTAAAAGTAATAGAAAAAAATATAGAAGCGAAAGTTTTAAAAGAACTTCATAATATGCTTGAACAAGAAAGAGAAGAATATATAAAATTTTATAAAATTTTTGGTATACAACTAAAATTTGGTGTTTATAATAATTATGGAATAGATAAAGATAAATTAAAAAATTTAATAATGTTCTATTCAAATAAAAAGAAAAAATTAATAACATTAAAAGAATATACAGAAGAATCAAAAGAAAACTTTATATATTATGCAAGTGGAGAATCAATATCTAAAATTGACTCTATGCCACAAGTAGAACAAGTAAAAGAAAAAGGCTATGACATTCTTTACTTAACAGATTACATAGACGAATTTACAATTAATATGTTAAATAATTATGATAATAAAAAATTTGTAAACGTATGTGATGAAAATCTTGATTTAGAAACAGAAAAAGAAAAGGAAACAACAAAAAAATTAAATGAAGAAAATAAAGAAATGTTAGATTATTTAAAAGAAAAATTAAATATATCTGAAGTAAGATTTACAGGAAAATTAAAAAGTCATCCTGTATGTTTAAAAACAAAAGGAGAAATTTCAACTAAGATGGAACAAGTATTAAAAGCAATGCCAAATAGTGAAAATGTAAAAGCAGAAACAATACTTGAAATAAATGAAAATCATAAAATAAAAAACAAATTACAAGAATTATACAAAAACGATAAAAAAGAACTATTAAATTATGCCAAAGTATTATATGATATGGCAAAATTAATAGATGGCTTAGAAATAGAAAACCCAACAGAGATAAGCAACCTAATATGTGACATAATGATAAAATAAAGGAGGAATGTTTATGTTACCAAGTAGAATATTTTTTGATAATTTTTTAGATGAATTTAAAGAAAGTGATAAAATGAAATGTGATATATATGAAAAAGATAATATATATCATATAGAAGCTGATATTCCAGGATTTTCAAAAGAAGATATAAATGTTGAATTTAATAAAGGAAATTTAACAATAACAGCCGAAAAAAAAGATGAAGAAGAAGAAAAGGATAAAAACTATTTAAGAAGAGAAAGATATTATGGAAAATATCAAAGATCATTTTATTTAGGAGAAGTAGATGAAGAAGCTTGTGAAGCATCATTTACAAATGGAATATTAAAAATCAAAGTACCTAAAAAATTAGAAGAAGAAACTAAAAAAAATATTGAAATAAAATAAAGAGACTAGTCTCTTTATTTTTTTTTATATTTGTTATATAATAAATAAGAAAATAGGAGGGGTATAAATGAATGAAGAAATAAAAAAAATAGATGAATATTTTAGAGCAGCTAATTACTTATCGGCGTGTCAATTATATTTATTAGATAATCCACTTTTAAAAAGAAAACTAGAATTTAGTGATATAAAGAAAAAAATAGTAGGACACTGGGGAACTGTTCCAGGTCAAAACTTTATATATGTACATTTAAATAGAGTAATAAAAAAAGATAAACTAAATATGATATATGTATCAGGTCCAGGTCATGGAGGAAATGCCATCGTATCAAATGTTTATTTAGAAGGAACATATAGTGAAATATATCCTGAAATAACTGAAGATACTGAAGGTTTAAAAAAACTATTTAAACAGTTCTCTTTTCCGGGGGGGATCTCAAGCCATGTAGCCCCAGAAACACCAGGATCAATTAATGAAGGAGGAGAACTTGGGTATAGTCTTTCACATGCATTTGGAGCAGTGCTAGATAATAAAGAATTAATAGCAGCATGTGTAGTAGGAGATGGAGAAGCAGAAACAGGACCACTAGCAACTAGTTGGAATTTAAATAAATTTATAAATCCAAAAACAGATGGAGCAGTTTTACCAATCTTACATTTAAATGGTTATAAAATTGCTAATCCAACAGTATTATCAAGAATATCAAAAAAAGAATTAGATTCATATTTTAGAGGTCTAGGATGGAATCCTTATTATGTTGAAGGAAGTGATCCATATATAATGCACCAAAAAATGATGGAAGTAATGGATCAAGTAATAAAAGATATAAAATTTATTTGGAAAGAGTCTAGAATCAATAATATAAGTCAGAGAAGATTTTGGCCAATGATAATACTTAGAACCCCAAAAGGATGGACAGGACCAAAATATGTAGATGATTTAATGATAGAAAATTCATTTAGAGCACATCAAGTACCTATTACAATAGATAATGAAGAAAAATTAAGATTACTAGAAAAATGGTTAAAAAGTTATAAACCAGAAGAACTATTTGACTCAAATGGAAAATTAAGAAAAGATTTAAAAGAATTAGCACCAAAAGGAAGAAGTAGAATGGGTGCAAATCCTCATGCTAATGGGGGATTATTACTAGAAGAATTAAGAACACCAGACTTTAGAAAATATGGCGTAAAACTAGAAAAACCAGGTAGTGTAGATGCTGAAGATATGCGAAAATTAGGGGAATATGTAAGAGATTTATTAGTTTTAAACAAAAGAAATAAAAACTTTAGATTATTTGCTCCAGATGAAACTGCATCTAATAGATTAACAAAAGTATTTGAAGTAACAAACAGGAAATGGAATGACAAAATAATATTAGGAGATGATTACCTAGCAAAAGAAGGAAGAGTAATTGACTCATATTTATCAGAACATTTTTGTGAAGGAGCACTAGAAGGTTATCTTCTTACAGGACGTCATGGTTTTTTTGATTCATATGAAGCATTTATAAGAATAGTAGATTCAATGGTAAGTCAACATGCAAAATGGTTAAAAGTAACAAAACAATTGCCATGGAGAGCACCAATCGCATCATTAAATTTAATATTATCTTCTCATTGCTGGCAACAAGACCATAATGGATATACACATCAAGATCCAGGATTTTTAAACCATATTGTAACAAAAAAATCAGATACAGTAAGAATATACTTGCCACCAGATGCAAACTGTTTAATTGCTTGCTTTGATCATTGTATAAAAACAAAAAATTATATAAATGTGATAGTCGCAAGTAAACATGAAAGACCACAATGGTTAACAATGGACGAAGCATATAGACATTGCTATGAAGGTGTAGGAATATGGAAATTCGCAAGTAACGATCAAAATGAAGAACCTGATATAGTAATGGCATGTGCTGGAGATACCCCAACATTAGAAACACTTGCTGCAACTAAAATACTAAGGCAAAATTTTCCTGAACTAAAAATAAGGGTAGTTAATGTAATTGATTTAATGAGATTAGAATCAAATTTAAAACATCCACATGGATTAACAGATGAAGATTATAATATGTTATTTACAAAAAATAAACCAATAATATTCGCATTCCATGGATACCCATCATTAATTCATCAACTTACATATAATAGAGAAAATAAAGATTTACATGTACATGGATATAAAGAAGAAGGAACTATAACAACTCCATTTGATATGAGAGTTCAAAATGAATTAGATAGATATCATTTAGTAATAGATGCAATAAAATATTTACCAAGTCTAGGTAATAGAGGAGCATCTTTAGTAGAATGGTGTAAAACAAAATTAGTAGAACATAAAAAATATATAAATGAAAATGGAATTGATATGGAAGAGATTAGAAATTTTAAATGGGAAGAATAACTTTCCATTTTTATTTATTTATGATATATTAAAAGTAGAAAAGTGTGTGATTATATGAATGTCCAAGAATATAATGAACAAATAAAGAAATTAAAAGAAGAAGAAGAAAAAATAAATAAAAAGATAAATGAATTAGATAGAAATGGTAAATTTATGGAATCAATTATCCTTTTACCAAGAGTTTTTGAAATTTCAAATGAAATAAGAAGATTACAAAATGAATTAATGTTTATAAAAGGACCAACATATAAAGATGAATCAATAGATTTATATTACATAGAAAATAAATCTAATGAAGATGAATATTATTATGATATATATTTAAGTAAAACTAAGATAAATATAGGATATATAGTTTATAGAAACAATAACAGTATTAAAAGAATAGGAGATATAGGATATTTAATAGAAGAACAATATAGGCATCATTCATATGCATATAAAGCATTAAACTTAATAAGCAAAAAAATAGAAGAATTAAACAAAGAAAAAATAATAATAACAACAACAATAGAAAATATTCCTTCAATTAAAACAATAGAAAAATTTGGTGGAAATTTAATAGAAAAGGATAAATATAATGTACTATATTTTGAATGTAAAATAAAAAATAAAAATAAAACGAGGTAAATATGGAACAAGAAATAAATGAAATAATAAAAGAAATAGGAACAAACTTTTTAGAAAAACAATCAAATGGTATGATGCTAAGAAGAGATCAAATATCAATATTAAAAAAATACTCAATAGATTATTTAAAATATACTAATATAGAAAGTTTAATATATGAAATAGAAGAGATATTAAATACAGAATATTTTGAAGATTTAGATAATTTATCACAAGAGCTTGCAGAATTTAATTATTATAATAATACAAATAAATAGGAGGAAATATGGAAAAAATAAAACAATGTTTAAAAGAAGAAAATATAGACGAATTAAACAAAATAAAAAATAATATATTAGTAAATAAATTAATAAACATATTAGAAGAAGAAATAAATAATTTTAATTATGAAAGTAATATAGATTATTTAAACTATTTAATAAAAATATTACCAAAATATATAGAAAATAATAAAAAAGAAATAAATGAAAAATTAACTAAAATTCATCAAAAGATAAAAACCTATTTAGTTCAAAAACCAGGAAATATAGATAAAACAAATTTCAATTATAAAAACTTAAAAAACATTATAAATAACATAGAAATAATTCAAATGACATTATTATATGACTATATTGATAAGTATGATGAAACAAAATATAAACTAATTGAATATATGATATTTGAAGTAAAAAATATAACTTTTATAAAAGATGCAATTAAAAGATTTCCATATATTGTAAATACATTTGACTCAAATGATAAATCACTTATATTAAGTGTTATAGAAAAATATATAGAAGAGGTAGTATCAAAAAAAGAAGACTCAGAAATAGATAACATAATATATTACGATGAAGTAATAAATGAAATGTTATCTTCACCTAAAATAATATTTGATGTAATAGATAAACAAAGAATTTTAAAATTAATAAAAGAAAAAATAAAAACACTTGAAATAGAAAAAGATAGAAAAACTTTTTATTTAAATATATTAATAGAAAAAATAACGGGAATAGAAGAGATAAAGACAAATTCATATCTAGAATACAAATATCATATAAAAACATATTTTAATGAAGCAATAAATAGTGAAGTAAGAAAAATAATAAATAACTATACTTTAAAAAAAGACAGAAAAATAGTAGATGACTATATCTTAACATTTGATGGAGTAGATGCTAAAGAAATAGATGATGCATTATCAATAAAAATACTTCCAAATGGTAATTATATGTTAGGAATTCATATTGCAGATCCAACATCATTGATAGATAAAAAAAGTATAATATTTGAAGAAGCAGTAAAAAGAACAACATCAATATATCTATCAGATCAAACATATTCAATGTTTCCAAATGAGTTATCATGCAATCTTTTAAGCTTAATAGAAGGTAACTATAGAAATGCTATATCATACTATTATGAAATAGATAAAGAAGGAAGAGTTTTAAAAAGCAATTTCTATAAAACAATAATAAAAGTAAATAAAAATATGACATATAATGATTTTAATAAAATATTATTGAGTAAAACAGAAAAAGAAGAAAAAGATACAATAACAAAATTAAGCGAAATATCTACATTATTAAACAAATATTATAACGAGGATGAACTATATACTAAAATAAATAGAACAGAAAAAAACATAACAAATACTAATATAACTGGTATATCAGATGGTGAAAAAGTTGTAGAAAGTACAATGGTATTTAATAATTATATGGTTGCTAAATACTTTAAAGATAACAAATTACCATTTATATTTAGAAATCACGTAATAGATGAAGAAATGATATCAAAATTAGAAAAAATAAAAAATAATAATACAAAACAAGAACAAGAATATGATAAATATATAGAAATGGTAAAAAATATATATCCAAAAGCAGTATACAGTTTAAACTGTGAAGGACATTATGGACTTGGTATAGAATGTTATTCACATATAACGAGTCCACTTAGAAGATTTGCAGATGTAGTTGCGATTATATGTTTAGAAGAATTATATTTTAATGAATATAATGAAAATAAAATAAATAAAATTAAAAAAATGGTATTAAAATACTCAGATAAAATAAATAAAAAAAGGTCATCAATAGAAAAATTTTCATCTAGTTATGAAGAAAATAAAAAATGAAAATTTGACACAACTAAATAAAAATGATAAGATAGCGTTACTTTGAAAAAAAGTAAGAGGTGAAAAATTGTGAAAATAGACCTGAAAAAGATGTTAATCTTATTGGTTTTAATAGTAGACATTTTGATAGCTTGGCTAGTATTTGATAGAGTTTTAAAAACAAAAGATCAAGTATCAGCAAAAGTATTAAATAATTCTGATATATATGATACAAGTTCTTTAATAGTAAAAGATACTTTAAATAAAGTAGACGTAAAAGTTAAAGAAGAAACAAGAAAAGCATTAATCGTATATGATAATATGACAATGGAAGAATTATCAGAAAAACTAGAGAAATCAATGAATTCATCCTTAAAAGGAAAAGGAGAATTATTTGCATCTTATTCAATAGAACTTGGACTAGACCCATATTTAGCATTAGCAATCGTACTTCATGAAACAGGATGTTCGTATAACTGTAGTAGTTTAGTAAAAACACATAATAATCTTGGTGGTCTAAAAGGAAGTAATGGAAAATATTTATATTTTAATTCTTTAGATGAAGGTATTAAAGGATATTTAGATATTTTATATAAAAATTATTACTCAAAAGGATTAACAACACCAGAACTTATGAATGCTAAATATGCAGCAAGCAAAACATGGTCTAGCAAAGTAAATTGGTATATCCAAAAAATAAAGGCAAAATAAGCCTTTTTAATTTACATAATAAAAATAAAATGTTATTATATTTATAATAAAAGGAGAATAATAATGGAAAAAAAAGAAGAACAAGTAACTAATCAAATGGATATATTTACAAAAGGATTTGTAAAACCAATAACATTAAAAGAAGAATTAGATAAAATTGAAAAAATAGAAATAGAAGACGAAAATGATAATTATGAACAAAATAAAGAATTTGTAGTAGAATCAAAAACAAATGATGCAAAAATGAAAGAAAAAGTAGATAATTTGATAGATGAATTAGAAATAGAAGATGAAAAAAGAGAAAAAAAAGAAAATCAAAAGAGAAAAAGAAAAAATTTAATATTAACTATTGGTATAATAATAGAAATAATAATAATAATTTTTTTAGCGTATATAAAATTTTTTAAAGAAACATATTATAAAGAATTAACTTGTACAAATGAAACAAACGTTGAAAATTATCAAATGATAATGGAAAATAAATATTACTTTGATAAAGAAGATAAAATAGCAAAACATGAAAATAATATAACATATAAATTTGAAACAAAAGATGCATACAATGAATATAAAAAAAATTATATTTCATCGGATATAAAAAAATATAAAGGTATAAAACAAACAAGTAAATTTGATGATAAAAATAATACATATGAAAATAAAACAATATATACTTATTCAAAATTAAAAAAGAACAAAAATGTAACAGTAAATGAAGATAATTTAAGTGCAAAAATAGAAGGTAGAGATGAACCAATAACAATTTATATTGATACATATGAAAATATTTTAACTTCAAGTGAAACAACAGGATTTACATGTAAGTAGCCTGTTTTTTCTTGATAAAAAAATATAGCTATGATAAAATATATGTAGGAGGATTAAAAAATGAAAAAAGAAAATATATTAAATAAAATATTAATTTGTGCATATATAATAATAGCATTATTAGCAATTAATACAATTATTTTATTTGCATCAAATGTTAAGATAACTTCAGATTCAAAAACAAATGAAGAAACAACAGGAAATACTGAATATGATGTTAGTATGTTTGATTCAGTAGACTTAGAACAAACAATAAAATTATTTGATTCAGAAGAAACACAAATAATTTATATTGGACGTTCAACATGCGGATATTGCGTAAAATTCTTACCAGTATTACAAAAAGCACAAAAAGAATTTGGCTACAAAACAAAATATTTAGACATAACAACTATAACAACTACAGAACAACAAAATGCATTATTAGCAAAAGATAATGATGAAAGCTTCTTAGCTACAAACTTTGGATCAACTCCAATGGTAATACTAGTAAAAGATGGAAAACTTGTTAAAGGTTGGGTTGGATATTCTGAATATGATGAATTTGCAAAATTCTTAACAGATAATGGAATTACTAAAGAATAAATATAAAAATTTATTCTTTTTTTAATATTTATTGTATAAAAATTTATATAAAAAGCAATTTTTTTTAAAAAAGTATTGCAACTTTGCATAAAATATTATATAATTAATGACGTCAGCAGATATTTGTTGATATAAATGTGCCTGAGTGGCGAAATTGGTAGACGCACAGGACTTAAAATCCTGCGGGAGTCAAATCCCGTGCCGGTTCAAGTCCGGCCTTAGGCACCATTTTTTTTGGAGAAATACCCAAGTTGGTTGAAGGGACCGGTCTTGAAAACCGGCAGGTCGCGCAAGCGGCGCTAGGGTTCGAATCCCTATTTCTCCGCCATTATATTTTTATATCGCGGAATGGAGCAGTCTGGTAGCTCGCCGGGCTCATAACCCGGAGGTCGTTGGTTCAAATCCATCTTCCGCAACCATGGTCCCGTGGTGTAGCGGTTATCACGTCTGCCTGTCACGCAGAAGATCGCGAGTTCAATTCTCGTCGGGACCGCCATTTTTTTATTTTGGCTCTGTAGCTCAGTCGGTAGAGCAAGGGACTGAAAATCCCTGTGTCGGTGGTTCGATTCCACTCGGAGCCACCATTTTAAAAAAATGACTCAATTTAATTTGAGAATATATATAGCTAACTTACTAGTTAGTTTTTTTATTAAAGTAGAATAAAATTTATTAATTTATTTTTTTATGATAATATATTTATATAAATTGTTATAAAAATAAAAGATTATGTAGGTGTTATAATGAAGTTAGATGAAAATAATAGTTTAAATAATTACATAAAATTAATAAGAAGAACAGTTACCAGTAATTCATTTTTGTTACAATACTTTTTAAAAATAGTAGTAGTTTATATGCTTTCAAATAATGTAACACCATGGATAGCTGTATCAGTGCCAGTTGTACTTGAATTTGCAAAAATGCTATCACGTGGATTAAAAAAATTTATAAATATAGCAATAAATATAAATTATAAAAAATATTATTTATGCTATTTATTAGTAACAGGATTAATATTTTTAATTATATCTCAAAGTCATAATATAATAATAATATATTTATTTACAATTTTATTAGGATTTCTATCAGGAATTAGTGATTCATGTATTACAAGAATAAATACATCAAATGAAAAATATGAATCTTATTGTTTAGTCGAAGAAGAAAAATCAAGTGTAATAGGAGCAACCATAGGATTAATAGTAAGCCAACTTCTTTATGATATAAATCCAGTATTTTATATATTAGGATTTGTTGTATTTAGTATATTAATTTTTATTTTAAATTCTAATATTCCAAATATAGAATCAAAAGAAGATTGTATGAAACCAATAGATAATAGTAATCCATTATCAAAACAAGAAAAGAAAAATATTTATATAATAACTATTTTATATGGAATTGAAGTAGGAGCATGGTGCTTAGGATTATCTGCTTTTAACGAATTAATTCCTCTTATTTCAACAAAAGTTGGATATTTAAATGCTATTTATACTATACTTGAAATAGTAGCATTATTAGTTATTAATGCCAAAATTATTAATAAATTTAAAGATAGTGGAAAACTATTATTTTGGGAAACTGTATGTGCATTGTGTGATATTATATATTTATTAATAATATCAATTTTTCAAAATGAAATAAGTATAATTATTGTTATGCTTTTAAGTGGAATTTCATCTACTATAGGAGATCCAATATGGGGTGCATTAATAAGTAGTTATTCTTCTAATGATAGGAAAAAATATGCATTAATAAATAATATTTATTTTATTGTTAGAGCAATATCATCATTTATTTCAATATTTATATGTAGATATTTTGTAATAAAAGGAATTGAAAGCTTTAAATATTTAGCAATCATATTATTATTATTCATAATTATTATGTATGTGATAGCTAATAAAGTTAATAAAAAAATATTCAATAAGACAATATAAGAATCCTAATAATATACATAGCTAACTTACTAGTTAGTTTTTTTAATAAGTATAAATTTTTATAGAAAAACACTATAATTACTAGGAATTTTCAATATTTTTTGATAAAATAGTATATGTAAGCATGGAAGGAGATCATGATATGAAATTATTTAAAAAATTATTTGATCATGAATATAAAGAATTAGATAAATTTAAAAAAATAGCTGATCAAGTTATTGCATTAGATGAAGAAATGTCTAAGCTAACTGATGAAGAATTAAAGGGAAAAACACAAGAATTTAAAGAAAGATTAAAAAATGGAGAAACATTAGAAGACATTAAAGTTGAAGCATTTGCAGTAGCACGTGAAGCTGCATACCGTGTAATTGGAGAAAAACCATTCTATGTACAAATATTAGGTGGACTTGCAATACATTACGGTAATATAGCAGAAATGCGTACTGGTGAAGGAAAAACATTAACTTCAACAATGCCAGCATATTTAAATGCACTAGAAGGAAAAGGAGTTCACATAGTAACAGTAAATGAATATCTAGCAGGAAGAGATGCTGAATGGATGGGTAGCATTTATAAATTTCTAGGGCTTACTGTAGGAGTAAATTTAAGAGAACAATCCCCAAAAGAAAAACAAGAAGTATATAATTGTGATATAACTTATTCAACAAATAATGAAATAGGTTTTGATTACTTAAGAGATAACATGGTTGTAAATGCTAAAGATAGAGTACAAAGACCACTTAATTTTGCAATAGTTGATGAAGTTGACTCGATTTTAATAGATGAAGCAAGAACCCCACTTATAATATCTGGTGGACGTCAACAAGCAGCAAACTTATACATAGAAGCAGATAAATTTGCAAAAACATTAAAAGAAGATGACGGATATATATATGATGAAAAAACAAAAGCTGTAACATTGGATGAAAAAGGTATAAAAGCAGGAGAAAAATTCTTTAATGTTAAAAATTTATATGATATAGATAATACAAATTTAGTACATTATATAAATCAAGCATTAAAAGCAAACTTCAGTATGAAACGTGATTTTGATTATGTTGTAAAAGATGACCAAATTATAATAGTTGACCAATTTACAGGACGTTTAATGCAAGGAAGAAGCTATTCTGATGGACTTCATCAAGCAATACAAGCAAAAGAAGGAGTTTCAATAGAACAAGAAACAAAAACTTTAGCAACTATTACATTCCAAAATTTATTTAGAATGTATGAAAAATTATCTGGTATGACAGGAACTGCAAAAACAGAAGAAGAGGAATTTAGAGATATATATAATATGTATGTTATAGAAATACCTACTAATAAACCTATTGCCAGAGTTGATTATGGAGATTTAATTTTTGCTACTAAAGCAGGAAAATATAAAGCAATTATAAATGAAATAAAAGAAAGACATGCTACAGGTCAACCAATACTAGTAGGTACAGTAGCAGTAGAAACAAGTGAACTTTTAAGTTCAATGCTAAAAAAAGAAGGAATAAAACACGAAGTATTAAATGCTAAAAACAATGCAAGAGAAGCAGAAATAATAGCAAAAGCAGGAGAAAAAGGTGCAGTTACAATAGCTACTAATATGGCAGGACGTGGAACAGATATCAAATTATCAGATGAAGTAAAAGAATTAGGTGGTTTATGCGTAATAGGAACTGAAAGACATGAATCAAGACGTATAGATAACCAATTAAGAGGTCGTTCTGGACGTCAAGGAGATCCTGGTTTTTCTCAATTCTGTGTTTCATTTGAAGATGACCTAATGGTTAGATTTGGTACAGATAGAGCTAAATCATTACTTCAAAGAATTGGATTTAATGATGATATGTCAATAAGAAATAAAATGATTTCAAAATCAATAGAATCTGCTCAAACTACAGTAGAAGGTAATAACTTTGATACTCGTAAAGCATTACTTCAATATGATGATGTTATAAATCAACAAAGAGAATATATATATGATAGAAGAAATGAAATATTAGATTCTGTTTCAATTCATGATACAGTATTAAAAACATTTAGAGATTTTGCTCATGAATTAGTTTATAGTCATATTGCTCCAGAAGGATATTTAACTGAATTAGATTATAGTGAAATACTTGAGTTACTTAATAATGATATAGTAAAAAAAGAAATAAAATTTGAAGAAGTAAAAGATATGGGAGAAGAAGAACTTGAAAATTATATTTATAACAAATTAGAAAAAGAATATAATGACAAGTTAAAGGATATTCCAGCAGAAGTTGCTAATGAATTTGAAAAGGCTATATCTTTAAGAGTTATTGATACTCATTGGATGGATCATATTAATACTATGGATCATTTAAGAGAAGGTATTGGACTTCGTGGATATGCACAAGAAAATCCACTTAGAGCATATACCACAGAAGGATTTGCACTATATGAAGAAATGTTAAGTGCAATAGATAAAGAAATAGCAATTTATTTACTTAAAGCTGAAATAAGACAAAACTTAGAAAGAAAACAAGTAGTAAAAGGTGAAGCTAAAGGAGATAGAACTAAAACTAAAAAAGCAGAACCAAAACGTGTAAAAAAGATAGGCCGTAATGATTTATGTCCATGTGGCTCAGGTAAGAAATATAAACAATGTTGTGGTAAATAGTTAAAAGTCTTTATTTAAAGGCTTTTTTCTATATAAAAATCAAATAATTCTAATTAGATACATTATTAATATATTGTAAAAAGGTATCCAAGAAGAAAAAAATAATAAAAAATATATTATTGCAATGCAATCAGAGATTCCTTACTATTGCAATAGTTATGGTGTTATAAAATATGATATAATTAATAAGAAAGATAAATAGTAATTTGTTTATATGTTAAAATGTATTGCTTGTAGCAACGGATAATTTATAATAAACTGAACTTGATGAAAGGAGAAAATTATTATGTTAAAAGACAATCTAAAAACATTAAGAAAAGATAAGGGACTTTCTCAGGAAGAATTAAGCATTAAATTAAATGTTGTTAGACAAACTATTTCAAAATGGGAGCAAGGGTTATCAGTGCCAGATGCTGAAATGCTAATATCTATATCAGAGGTGTTTGATACTCCAGTTAGTACAATTCTTGGAGAAAATATTGTTGAAAAAGAAAAAAATGACTTAAAAGTAATATCTGAAAAGTTAGAGGTTATTAATGAACAATTATCAATTAATCAAAAACAAAAAAGAAAAATGATAGTTAATAAATTAATAATTGCTGATGTGTGTTTAATTTTATTATTTATTTTATTAGCAGTATTAGGAAGTCCATATCAAACTTGGGATTATAGTAATCCTGAATGGTCTGTTATCGGTACATTATGGCATTCATTTGAATGGATATATTTTAAGATAGCACCCTTAATGACTATTGTAATTACTATAATATTAGGAATTATATTTATAAAAAGAAAATAGAAATTAAATAATATTTATATGGTAAATTTAGATACATTTCTAAATACTTTATCAAATACGTTGAAAGAAGGTATCTAAAGTATTGCAATATTTTTAGAGATTCTTTACTACTGTAATGGTATTTGTTTTTTTATCAAAATTCAAATATAGTTGATACATTGAATAAAATAGAAAATAATGATATTATCAAATTTATTTAAAAGATTTATAACAGCAGGTTAAATAAACATAAGAATAAAAATTTATTTAATTTTCCAAATAAAATAGTTAAAAAAATTTTTATAACTGACATATATATTACCTCTTCTTTTGCTAATATGTAATTAGAAAGAAAGAGGTGTTTATAATGATTAAGCATACATATACTGAACCTACAGAATTAAACTTTTCTAAATTAGGAGAAAGAATAATGCAGGTTAATGATCCATATTTAGGTAAATACAATGATATAAGAGAAATGCTATATGAATTAACTATAGATAATGAACCAACATTAATTATGGCAACTGGTGGCTCTAAAGTTATTGCATATTATTTACAATTAATTATTGAGAGATTAGGATTAAAAGGAATAATTTGTGAGGTAATTGAACCAAGAGATTACTTTTATAAAGTAAATAGAAAAATGTTTTCTAATTTAATAGTTATTTCTGCAAGTGGAAATACAAATGGAATTGATGAGGCACTATTAGATTTTAAAGGTAATAAATATTTACTTACAGAAAAAATGAAAGAATCAGATTATGAAATAATATCTTGGGGAAACGAATTATATGATAAAGAGAAAAGTTTTATATCATTAGCTGCTAGTTTAGGTCCAATATCATTACTTCTTGATTCTACTACTTCATTAAATCTTGAATTAGACTCAAGTGAAATAAAAAAAATGAATGATAAAATAAAAGAACTGTTATTAAGAGGTAGTGAGAAAATAGATAGATTGAATGTTAATTTTAAAGATACATCACTAATTCAAATAATAAGTGGATATGAAACAAAATCTTCTGCAAGTGTGTTAGAATCTAATTTAACAGAAGCTGGGTTAACATCATCAGTAATTCACGATAAAGGTTCATTTTGTCATGGAAGAAGTAATTTATTATTTCAATATCCTAATAGTTATATTGTATATTTATGTCATCAAAGAAAAGAATTGGATAATATATTAATAAAACTAATAAATCAAGAATATTCTAATATATTGATTTTTAATACTGAAGATATAGAAGAAAATTATTTTTGGAAAGAATATTATCTTATATTGCAAATGTACTTTTTGTCCAAGAAAATTGCTGATGATAAAAATACTGATCTAACACAACCAGAATATAATCCAAAATTGATAAAAAAACTATACAATTTTAGAGGAGAAATGTAAAATTAATAAGAAATATTTTATAAAAATAGTATAGAAATATAAATTTATGAATATAACTTTCAAGAAAAAAACGATAGTTATACATCTGCAACTATGTTATTTTCTAAATGATATAAAATCACTTACTAATAAAAAATAACGCAATAATTGTATATAATATTATATATATTTTTTTGTTAACTTTTCTTTTTAATTTTGAAATATAAAAAACAAAGAAATTTTTCTTTGCTTTTTTAATTATTTTTATATTTTAAGGTTAAAAATAACGGTTTGTGATTTTCATCAACTCTATTTTTATAAAATCTTTTGTTTTTTCGTATTTCTTCAAATAGTGAAATTACAAATTTAGTTTTATCTTTCATTTTCTCTACTTTTTTTAAATATTTGTCACCTGCTGTATAATTCTCTTGTGTATAATTTTCTCTTGCCAAAATTAAAAGTGATATTGCTTTTTGTTCATCATTCAATTCTAAAGTAACACAAGCATCGTCAATATTTATACCAGAACTTATTAATTCTGCAAGTTTATTTATACTTTCTATTCCATAATAATTTTCAGTATCATTATCAAAATCATCTATTGTCATTTTAACTCTTGGTTTTTTATCTTGGGGACTTATCAACCCTTTTAAAGATGCAATTAATTCAGTAAAGTCACGACCATTTTGTTCTTCCTTAGAAAGTTCAGTAGCAATTGTTAAGTAATCTATTGCTGTTTTTTTATCATTTTTTTTCATATGTGCTAATCCTAATTTAGCATATATCCATGATTTAGGATCTCCAACTTTTAGTAGTTTTTTATATAATTCTATACAATCATCATATTGACCATTGTTGTAAGCTTTATTACCTTCTTTTGCTATTGATGAAAAATTAATATATTCATTTAAAACTGGTTTAAATCTTAAAACAACTTGTCTATTATAATCTGAACCAATACTAAATGAAACCACATCTGGAATATCTTTTACTATATTATGTATTTCATTTATTCTGTTATCATCCATTGGTCTTAATAAAATAACACCTTTTTCATACAATTCATTTAATTTTCCCTTGATAAATTCTGAATCATCATAATCAATAATTATTGGCTTTGAAATTACTTTTTTTGTTAAAGTATTACTATCCATTGTTTTTTCATCAGATGTATCAATGATTTCTTCATCAGTATGCATAGATGTATTTGAAATTGAAGATTGTATAGTTCTCTCAATTGTTTGTTGCTGAGTAGGCATATAAATTGTTGTTTCTTTTTCTAATGATTTTATAGAGAAATTAACATTATTTAAATTCTCATTATTATTTTTATAATTTAACATTTTTTCTGTAGTATTTAATACTTGCTCTAAGTTATCGGTAAGAATACAACTTTGACATAGTTTATTTGAATTTGAAATAATATCTAAATATATTCTTGCTTCTGTAAATCTATTTTGAGCTAATGTTTCATAAAAATCTTGAATATATTCTGAAATATCAAATGTAAATTTTTCTTTACTTAAATAAGTTAAAGTTATCATTGGTTTTGAGAAAGCTATATCTTTTTCTATTAAACTTATTTTAATTAAATCAATGATTAAAAATTCCCATTCGCTTTTATTAATAATACTTAAATATTCTTTTAATGATTTAAATGAATTATCAAGATCTTGTTGCATTAAATAACCAACTACTGTAGCAAAAGTTATATTACTTGTTATAGGAGTAGAATTTACTTGAAAAGTTATATTATTAGTAGTATCAATAGTAGTAACAGGTTCAATATTTTTTACAGTTGATGTTACTATCGGTTGTTCCTTAGATTTATTAGTTTTAAATTTTATTAATTCTGTTATATCTTTAAGCAACATAAATATAGCATTATCGTCTGGATCTATATTATTTTTTTCAATGTAATCTTTACTTAAAGATAAAGCAAGTTCAAAATTTTTGCCATTTACAGCTTCAAATAATTTTTTTGTAGAAATAACTTCTTTTTTTGGAATAATCCCTGTTTCTTCTAATTTAGAAATTTCTCTTGCTAGAAGTAATATATATTCATTTTTAACACTTAAATTGTGTTTTTTTTGTACTTCTTTTAAATAAAATATAATTTCTTTATATTTTTTTTCCCTAATTAAATTATTTATTTTATTTTTTTCATCAGTTTGTATTTTTATTGCTTGAAATAATAATGTATTTATAACAATATCTTGGCTACTTAATTTTCCATTTTGTTTAATTAATTCATTAAGTTGTTTAAAAGCAAAAATAAAACTTTGATTTAATGCAGATATTCTAACTTTATTTTGAAAATAAACATCCTTAAAACGTTTATCATTAAAATCAACTCTAATATCTTCTAATTGCAAATTTTTAGCAATTTCTATATATTTTTCAGGAATATCTGTTATCATACTGAGTAAATATAAATAGAAATTACTATCATTATTATAATATTTATTATTACTATTATAAAAGCGGTCAAAGTAAGTAAATGCTTTTGAATATTCTTTAGATTGAATAGCTCTTAAAAATAATTGAAAGCAAGCACCTAAATGATTTGAATCTAACTCATAACACTTTTTAAAGCATACAGTTGCTTTATCATATTCTTTTGAAGCAATAAGCTTTTTTCCATAATAGAACAAATCGTCTATAGACAAAAACGAATAGTATCCTCTCTTAACTCTTTCTAGAACCCCATCATTAATTAAATCAGTTAAATCTTTTGAATTAAAACCGTAATTATTCAATTCTTTTGTTGTTAATTCTTTTTCATCTATTAAACCATTATACATCTTATTTAAATTTTCTTCATTTATCATTTTCTAATTTCTCCTTTATAAAATTATTGATGTTCTAAAATATTATTATTTTGTGGTAGTATCATTTTCATTTAATACATTTTTCATCATTAATTTTTTTAACTAAAATTGTCATATATAATACTCTTTTTTACAGGAAAAATCAATAACTTTATGATTTATTTAAGTTAATTACTATAAAAAAACTGAAGAATACTTGATATATAGATATTATAGAATATTAGATAAAAAATAAAACAATTTAGAATATAAAAAAATGTTTTTAATGTTATATATGGAAATGATTTTTTTATGAGTAATAAAATTGTTTATTATTTAGAAAAATAGTATAATGTTTATAGAAATTTTATTTTTATTAAAGGTGATTAAAATGAATTATAAAATAATTGATGTAAAACAAGAAGAAAAAGAAAAATTATATAAATTATTGCAATATGCATTATATGATGGTTCACAATATATTGATAATGATATAAATGAAGATTGCATATTTGAATATAGATGGTTTGATAATTATTTTACCGATAAAGATAGAAATGCATATTTTATTAAAAGCGGAAATGCCTATGTAGGAATGGTTATGGTAAACGAGAATTTAAAATTTAATAAAAACGGTAAATGCATTGCCGAGTTCCTAATAATGCCAAGATTCAGAAGAAATCATATTGGTAAAAAAGTTGCATATGAAATATTTGAAAAATTTAAGGGCGATTGGGAAGTTCAACCAATGGAAAATAATCCTATTGCATATTCATTTTGGAAGAATATTATATCAGAATATACAAATGGTAATTATATAACTAAAAATGATGGAATAGAGGATGTATTCATTTTTAATAATAAATAAATTAGTAAATTATTTGTTAGTTTAGTTAAAAAGGGTGGTAAGTATGAATAAAAAATTTGATGAAACAATGTTATTAGAAACTGATAGATTAATACTTAGAAAAGTAAAAGAAGAAGATGTAGATGATTTATTTAATAACTGGGGAAGTGATCCTGTTACTACTAAATATTTAACATTTAAAACTCAAACAACTAAAGAAGAAACTTTGAAATTTATAACATATTGGAAACAAAAATATGAAAAAGGTGAATTACAATGGGTTATTGAGTATAAAGAAAATCATCAAGTAATAGGAGTAATAAGTGGTATAAAAACCTATAAATATAATTGTATAGAATTAGGATATAGCCTATCAAGCAAATATTTTAACAACGGAATAATGACAGAAGCTATAAAAAAAGTAATTAATTATTTATTAAGCAATTTAGAATATAATGTTGTAGAAGTTATAATTCCAAGTAAAAATATAGCAAGTATTAAAGTAGCACAAAAAGTTGGAATGAAAAAAGAAGCATGTTTAAAGGATAGATATAAAGATAAAGAAGGAAATATTCAAGATTTATTAATTTATTCAAAATTTAAGGAAAAAACAAATGATACTAAATGTTAGTGGTAGAACAGATATAGTAGCATTCTATTGGAATTGGTTTATGAAAAGAATAGAACAAGGATTTTTTGACGTTAGAAATCCTTTTAATCCCAATTTAGTTAATAGAATATATTTAGAAAATGTAGATTTGATAGTTTTTTGTACTAAAAATCCATTACCAAGTATAAAAAAACTAAATAAAATAAATAAACCAATAATATTTCATGTAACATTAACTCCATATAAAAAAGACATAGAACCACATGTACCACCAAAAGGTATAATAATAGAATCAATAAAAAAAATATCAAAAATAATTGGAAAAGAAAATATATATGTAAGATATGATCCGATTTTTATAAATGATAAATATACATTAGAATATCATATAAAATCATTTGATAAACTATGTAGTTTATTAAATGGATTTGTAGAAAAGATTATTGTGTCATTTTTAGATGATTATAAAAATGTAAGAAATAATATAAAAATAATAGATCCTAAAAAATTAACAGAAGAAGATTTAAAAATCATAGGAGAAAAATTTAGTAAAAGTGCTAAAAAAAATAATATGACAGTTCAAACATGTTTTGAAGATAGAAACTTAACCGAATATGGTTTTATTAAAAATGAATGTTTATCCCATGAACTAGTTTATAAATTAACAGGTAAAATATATAAAAAAGAATGGAAAGCTAGAAAAATGCAAAAATGTCATTGCGTTGAAATGGTAGATATAGGAGCATATAACTCATGCATGCATTATTGTAAATATTGTTATGCTAATTATGATGAAAAAAAAATAAAAGAAAATATAAAAAAACATGATATAAATTCTACAATACTACTTGGAAATTTAAAAGAAAATGATATAATAAAAGAAAGGATAAAATAAAAGTAGGTATATATATGGAAAATAAAAGACTTAATATGATATTAAAATTTATTGGAAAAGACACAATAACTGATGTTGAAAAATATATAGAAGAAATATTATCAAGAAAATACATTGAATTTGAAAATGAAGAAGAAATAAAAAAATTTTTTATAAATGATTTAGAAAACATATATGAAAATAATCCATATAACAGTATAGAAGCATTAAGGTATTATACAGGAATAGCATATAGAGAAGTAAATCAAATACTTAGAAATAAATGGGATTATGAAACAAGTGGAAATTTAACAGAAGAAAAAAAAGCATCAGCAACTAAAATAACAAATGCCATAAACTCTGTAATGTTAAATAATAAAGAATTAAACTATAATATAAAAGCATTTAGAGGTGTTAGTTTATCAAGTTTTAAGGACTATGGTATATCTTCATTAGAAGAACTAATAAACTTAAAAGGACAATATTATTTTGAAAGTGCATTTACAAGTACCTCTCTTTTAAGAGATAAAAGTTTCTTTAATAGAAGCCTTGAATGGCATGAAAATTGTAATATAGAAATTGAATATTTGATACCAATGGAAGCAACAGATGGAATCCCGCTTATAGATAATAATTTAAGTTATTCAAATAGTCAAAGTGAATTTTTATTAAATAATGATAGTTTATCAAAAATAATAGATGTAAATATAGTAGATGGTAAAGCTTATATAAAAATGGCATATATTCCTAAAAAAATATGGGATTTATCATATAAAAATTATATAGAAAAAAATAATAAGGAGAAATAATATGAAAAATAAGAGAGTATATATTTATATAATAATAGTTTTAGTAGTTATGATAGGAATTTTTATATTTTTCTTAAAACCAAAAACAAAAGAAAAAACAAAAGAAGAAAATATAAAAATTGTTAAAAATGATATTAAATTAGAAGAATATAAAACAGATGTATTTACTATGAAAAAACCAGTTAATTGGAACGTGGAAACAAGTGGAACAGGTGTATATTACGCAATTAGAGTATATGACCCTAAAAATACTAATAATCAAATATTTTTAATGATTAAAATGCAACCTCTTTTAAAAAGTGAAACATCAAAAAATAGTTGGAAAAACTATTATAAGTTAAGTGGATATGATAGTAGATATAAAGTATTTTCAGAAGCAGTTGTTTTAAATAAACCAACAGTAGAAGAATTTTATAAAAAATTTAATGATATATCATCATATATGAAAAATATTGACCCATTATATAGTAATATGAATTTTCCTGTATTTAAAGAATTTAATAAATTAGAAGAATTTGATTCAAAAGCAAGTATGAAAAGTGTTTCATTAGATAGCAAAGTATTAAGAGCAACTTTCAAAGGAGAAAATGATAAATTAGGAGAAGGTTTATTTATGGCATCGGTTGTTAACTTTGGAAATCAAAATACAATGGGAGTAGACATGTCATATTATATGGTTTATGATATCATGGCAATAACATCAGATAATGATGAATTTATAAACTATAAAGATATACTTTTAGAATCAATAAATTCAATAAACTTTACAGATGCTTATGTTAAAAAGACAATAGATGATAATAATCAACAAACAAAGCAATCATTAGAATTAAATGCTAGCATTCAAAAAGCATTTGATTCATATATGTCATCTTGGGAAAATAGAAACAAAACATACGATATAATTAATCAAAAAAGAAGTGATGCAACTCTTGGATATGAAAGAGTATACAATACTGAAACAAATGAAATATATAAGGCATATAATGGTTTTACAGACGATTATGATACTGAAAAATATAAAGCAATAACTGATGATATGTATACTGAAAAAATAACAGGATATATAGAAAAATAGAACTATGTAGTTCTGTTTTTTTATATACAAAAAAATAAAAATATGATATAATTACCTAAATAAAGGAGAAAAATTATGAAAAGTAATGTCTATTTAAAAGCAAAAGAATTTAAGAATAAATATCCACTCACAGTCGCATGGAGATTAAAAAGTCATTGTAAAATTATAGATCTTCATTTAAATCCAGGAGAAGAAGTAAAATATGTATTTGCATGTCAAAAAAACGATAATCCTATAGATATAATAACAACATATGTAGTTGCCCTTACAAATAAAAGAATAATATTAGCTCAAAAAAGATTATTATTTGGATACTTCTTTACAGCTATAACACCAGATTTATTTAATGATTTAAAAGTAGAAATGGGGCTTATTTGGGGAAAAATAATAATAGATACAGTAAAAGAAGAAGTCTATTTATCAAATATTCAAAAAGAAGCACTAAATGAAATAGAAACAAATATAACAGAGTATATGATGGAAGAAAAGAAAAAATATAATAACAAAAACAAAGATTAATATATATATTGCCATAATAACAAATATACTGTATAATTTTAAATAGAGGAGGTATATTGATGATAAAGGAAAAGAACATTTTAGTTTGCATACTATTAAGTTTTGTAACTTGTGGAATTTATGGAATTATTTGGTTTATAAATATGACTGATGATGCAGCACAAGCTTCTGGTGAAAACATGTCAGGAGGAATGGCATTCTTACTAACAATAGTAACATGCGGAATTTACGGATTCTATTGGGCTTATAAAATGGGAAAAATGATGGAAAAAGCAGGTCAAAATAAAGCAATAAATATAAGTGATAATTCAGTATTATATTTAGTTTTAAGTATATGTGGACTTGGTATTGTAAATTATTGTTTAATACAAAACGATTTAAATAAGCTTGCACAACAATAAAAAAAGTAAAATAGCTATACTATGTATAGCTTTATTTATATTTATATTATTTTTAATGAACATAATTACAATACCATGTGTATTTCACGAAATAACAGGATTATATTGTTCTGGATGCGGAATATCTAGAATGATAAAAGAAATATTTAAACTTAACTTTTATCAAGCATTTAGATATAACGCATTATGTTTTGTAATGTTTCCATTATTATTGATATACCTTATATATAACATATATTTATGGTTAATGGATAAACCAGATAAAGTAATGAAAAAAATTAATCCTAAAATAATATATATATTATTAATTATAGTAATAACATTTGGAATAATAAGAAATATACCTATATTTTCATATTTAAAACCAACAAAAATATAGGAAAGACTTTCTTTTTTTTTTATTTGTGATATAATAAAAAAAGAATAAAGGGGCTGATAAAATGGCAAAAGTGAGTGTTATTTTAGATGGAAATATTGTTGAAGGAACAAGTATAAGATATATAAATTATGAAAATATAAATTATTTTATATATTCACTAAATGAACAAGATGATGAAGGATATGAAAAACTATATATTAATAAAATAGATGATGAAGAAAAATATATAGATGATTCTAACTGGGATATGTTAAAAAGAGTAATACCAGCGATCGTAAAAGAAATAAAAAATAATGATATAACGCTATTTAAAGATTTAGATGTAGAAAAAATAACAGAAATTGATACAAAATATGCTCATACATTTAGATTAAAAATAGATATAGTAAAATTAATAACAAAAAAAACAGAAAAAGAAAAAATAAATATGCTAGATGAAGAATTAGAAAATTTAATAAATAGTGAAACAAAAGTAGAAGAGAATAATTCATTATCAAAATTAGATGAATTTTTAAAAAATCCTATGAATAATATAGATGATATCGAAGTTCCTAAGAAACCTATTGATAACAATCAAATCGAAGAATATGAAAATAGAATTAAAGAATTAGAAAAAGAATTAGAAAGTTATAAAGAAAAAATAGAAAAAATTAAAACTATGTTAGATGCATAGTTTTTTAATAAATTAGTTTTTAAATTAAACAAAATTGAATATTATTTAATGAGGTGGATATTATGAAAAACGCTATCAATTATTATTATAACTTAAATCCAATAGAAATCCGCCAAACAAATAAAATGTATAAATTTAAAATAGATAATAATTATTATACGTTAATAGAAGTAGAAGATGATATAAAAAAAATAAATGAAATATATGATATAGCTAAAAAATTAAATATGAGAGGTATATATACACATGATATTATACTTAATTTACAAAATAATATTATAACTTATATAAATAATAATACTTATCTACTTTTAAAAACATACAATGAAATGAATGAAGAAATAACATTAGAAAATATAATACAATTTTCAAATGTAACGGAAAATATAATTGACAAAAGTGATTTAAAAAGAAATAATTGGTATGAATTGTGGATAAATAAAATAGACTATTTTGAATATCAAATAAATCAATTAGGAAAAAAATTTCCATTAATAAGAGAAAGCTTTAGTTATTATGCAGGTATGCTAGAAACAGGAATTTCTTTATTAACTAATACAAATTTAACAAATATTAATACATGTATTTGCCATAATAGAATAAAAAAAAATAATACATTATTTGATTTATATAATCCATTTAATTTTATAGTTGATTCAAGAATAAGAGATGCAGCAGAATACTTTAAAGAACAATTTAAATATAAAGATCCATATTCTGATATAATAAATTATCTAGAATATAATAATTTAGAAGCAGATGAAATAGTACTTTTTTATATTAGAATGTTTTATCCTTCGTTTTATTTCGACTTATATGAAGATATAATGTCTAATAAACAAGAAGAAAAAGAATTAAAAAAGATATTAGATAAAACAGAAGAATATGAAATATTATTAAAAAGATTATATATATATATTAATAATAGAGTCAAATTACCAGATATAGAGTGGATAAAAAAAATGTAGTCTAAACTACATTTATAACTTCTTTAACTTCAGGAATTTCGTCTTTAATAGCAGTTTCAATTCCATCTTTTAAAGTTAAATCTAACATTTCACAATTAGAACAAGCACCCATCATTTTAATATAAACGATTCCATCTTCATATTTAACAAATTCAATATTACCACCATCATTTATAAGAAATGGTCTTAAATTATCTATAATATCAATTACTTTATTTTCAATCTCTTTCATCAAATCACCGATTATTATTATAGTATATTTATTAAAAATAGTAAACCCTTTTTATTTATTAAAAAATGTGATATAATCTATAAAGAGGTGTTTCTATGGATAATAAAAAAATTAAAGGAATAGTTACTGGAATAGAACCATATGGAATATTCGTAAAGATAGATGATGAAAATAGTGGTTTAATTCATATATCAGAAATTTCTAGTAAATTTGTAAAAGATCCATCTGATTATGCTAATATAGGTGAAGAAATAGAAGCAGAAATAATAGAAGTAACAAATGATGGAAATATAAAGCTAAGTATAAAAAATTTACAAGAAGAAAAAAAGAAGAAAAAACATAGAAGACAAATAATAGAAACAAGCCTAGGATTTAAAACTTTAAACTATAAATTACCAATATGGATAGAAGAAAATTTAAAAAAACACAAAAATAATTCAATTTCTATTGACAAATAACAAGATAAACTGTATACTTAATATTGTCTACGGGCGATTAGCTCAGTTGGTTAGAGCACCTGCCTTACAAGCAGGGGGTCATAGGTTCGAGTCCTATATCGCCCACCATTTATTTTGCCGAAATAGCTCAATTGGTAGAGCAACTGACTTGTAATCAGTAGGTTACGGGTTCAATTCCTGTTTTCGGCACCATCTTTTTTTTGGAGGGATAGCGAAGTGGTCAAACGCGGCAGACTGTAAATCTGTTCCTTCGGGTTCGATGGTTCAAATCCATCTCCCTCCACCACTTTAGTTTTATTGCCTCGTAGCCAAGTGGTAAGGCACCACACTTTGACTGTGGCATTTCGCTAGTTCGAATCTAGCCGAGGCAGCCATTTTTAAAATTTATATGTCCTGTTAGCTCAGCCGGTAGAGCATCTGACTTTTAATCAGAGGGTCGGCGATTCGAATTCGCCACAGGACACCATTTAGAAATTAAAACCTTGAAAAAGGTTTTTTTTGTGCATAAAAAAATAAGACATTTGTCTTATTTTACTATATATGGGTTTTCAAGTGTTCCATTACCGCTAGTATATAATAAGTTGCTTGATAAATTAATAACTAATCTTGGTTGTGCATATGTATATGCTGAATATGGATATAGAGTTCTACTAATTTTATAAACCTCATAAGAATTTTCTGCATTTGCAGTCAATGTCCAATAAGCATTATATGTTGATAAGTAATTATAATTACCGCATTGATTATCAGTTAAATTTTTACAGCTTGGTTCAAGTGATGCAAGCATATATTCATTAGCTTGTAAAAGTCCAATAGGTTGATTATCTAACTTTTTAGAACATTCAATTGAACCATCATTTAATGTAGATTTTTTATTTCTAGAACCTATACATAGACTTTGTGGAACAATATATGATTTATCAGTATCATCAAATACTTTTTTGTTATTAAAATATTTTGTTACAGTATCTTTAATTCTACTTATTGAATAATCATTTTTTCCAACATTTTGATTTTTAATTGTATTATATCTATCATCAAATACAACAGAATCTAAATTATCAGTTAGAATTAATCTTATAGAATTATCATTATTAATTCTAACTATTTGCCAATTCATATCAGCAAATTTAACATAATTATTTAAATTTTCTCCTCTAAATACATAATAATTACTTATGCTATATAAACCATTACCACTAGTGGTAACCTTATTATCATTAAGAATTTTTTTATAAAGTAAATTAGTTTCATAATTATCACTACATTTTATAATAGGTTGATATAAATAATAACCATTATTATTGCTAACATTAACTTTACCATCACAAGTTAATCCTTTTTTTAATAACTTATCTAATGATTTTAAATTACCAGCCTTAACTAACTCATCAATAGAAACACTAACTGTATTTCCACTAATTGTTGGTAATTTTTCTTTATACTTTTCATAATAATTTATTGCTCCATTTTTCATTCTTGCCTCTAGTTGTTTAGAACCAATTCTACCGCCAACAATTATTTTTAATACTATTAAAATTATAATTAAAAGTAAAATTGAACCACAACCAATACCTAAATATGTAATAGTTCTTTTATCCATATTTTTAAAATCAATATTTTTTAAATTCATACTTATTCCTCCAATAAAATAATTATAACAAAAAATATATATTTATTCAATTATTTTCATATTATTTATAAAGTGGTGATTTAATGTATCAAATATTAATTTTAATAATAAAAGGAATGATAATTGGACTTGGTAAAATAATTCCAGGAGTAAGTGGTAGTTTATTCGCATTAAATTTAGGATTATATGAAAGAGGTATAGATTCTATTTGTAATTTTTTTAAAAATCCTAAAAAAAATATAATTTTTTTATCTACTGTTGGAATAGGTATTTTAATATCGATAATTCTATGTAGTAAAATATTAAATTATATGTTATTAAAATATTATGTTTTAACAATGTTTTTATTTATTGGGTTATTATTTGGATCTATACCTAGTTTAATCAAAAGGCATAAATTAAAAGATATAAAACAAAAAATGTTTTTTATAATTACTTTTTTAAGTATGATTATAATATGCTTTTTCAATGTAAAAACTGAATATATATATAGTGATAATTTATTAAATAATTTGTATGTTTTTTTAATAGGAATTATAGATGCAGCTACAATGATAATACCAGGAATAAGTGGTACTGCAATATTAATGTTGATGGGATCATATCAGTTTTTCCTATCTATCTTTATAAATATAACAAGTTTTAATTTTGAATGTATAAATATAGTTTTATATTTTAGTATAGGACTATTTTTAGGAATAATTATTGTAACTAAAATAATGGATTATTTATTAAACAAAAAACCTAATATAATATATCCAATTATACTTGGATTTTCTATATCATCAATATTAATTTTATTTATAAAAACAATAACACAAGTAACCAATATATATGAAATAATAATTGGAATAGTAATATTTATAATTGGATTTAAAATCTCAAATGTATATGGGTTTGAGTAATAAAAAAATAAAAAATAAAATATAATTAATTGAGGTGATAAAGTGAAAGATTTACCAAGAGTGTTTGCCAATAAAATTGATAAGGAAATGAATAATAATAGAACATACTCCGTATCGAATAATGAAGAAAAACAAGAAGAAGTAAAAGAATATAAAGGGATAAGAATAGGGAAAAATATCAATCAAAAAATAAATGACATTTTTGCATCACCTAGCTATGTATATAAAGCAGATGTAATTATAACAACATCTGAAGGTGAGTTTACAAAAAGAATCATAGGAAAAAACGGAAATAATTTAATAACAATGGATAATGAATTAATAAGTATTGATAATATAAAAGATATAAGATTCAAATAAAAATAAGCCTTATGGCTTATTTTTATATACATTCTACGTAAGTATCATTTAAACATCTAAGCATACAACAACAATTTAAATTCATTGTGAAAAAAGAATTTGTAGCAACATAAGGAATTGTAGCAACTTCAGTTTGATCTGGGTTAGTAGCTAAAACTCTAAAAGTAGCACAACATCCGTCTATTTTTTCTACTCTAAATACACTTGAAGTAGTCTCTTCATCAGGATTTTTACTTATAGGCATACTTACAGGTACTCCATTTCCACAACATGTATATAACATTATTGGTCTAGTATTACAACCTATACAATTAGTAGAATTACCTAAAAATCCTTTATCACAAGTATCTAGGCAAGAATCACCACAACAACTAGCATTATGTTGTAAGATACTTATAACTGTTAAGATTTCTGCTATACATTTACAATCACTATTTTCATTACACATATAATCCACCCCTTCTTTTATATTTCAATATAACATATGAAAAAATAAAAAAATAGTGTGAATAAAAAACCTATAAACTAATTAAATAGATAAAAAAAACTAGAAAACTAGTTTTTAGATTTAAAATTAGGAAAAGCTCTCAAAAATCTTGAGAATAATTTTGATTGATTCATAAGTATTTCTTTTACTTTATTACTAATCTCATCAGTATAATCTTTTCTTAAGTTTTCAGCAGATTTTTTGATTTTAAATATTATATTAAATGATAGAATACAATCTGTTAAAAATATAACCATAACTATAATAGAAATAATATTTAAAATTTTAACAGGAATACTATTCATTATATTAGTTATAAAAGGGTTTATATAATTTATTAATAAAATACATAGTAATCCAAATTGTATACTATTTACTAAACATACACGACCATCTATATTTAAAATTTTATTGCTATAATCCCACCATCTTGCTTTAAAAACCTTTTCTAATATGTAACTTGTTAAGTATTCTAAAAAAGAAGAAATAACAATACCGACAAAAAATAAAATTATAATATCATCTTTATATTTAGATAAAATTAAAATCATTGCTAAAGCAGCAGTACCATAAATTGGACAATAAGGGCCTATTAAAAAACCTCTATTAGTAAATGTTTTATTTTTTATATTTACGTAAAACATTTCTAAGATCCATCCAATCATAGAATATACAATGTACAATAAAAAATAAAATAAAAAATTATTCATATAATCCCTACCTTAATATAATTTTAACATATTTAAATTAAAAATACAAAAAAACCTACAAATAATGTATAATATATATAGGTGATAAAAATGAGAGCAATTGTGTTATCTGGTGGAGGAGCTAAAGGTTCTTACGAAATAGGAGTATGGAAAGCTTTAAGACATTTAAATATAAATTATGATATAGTAACAGGAACAAGTGTAGGAGCTTTAAATGGAGCACTTATGGTACAAAAAGATTACTTAAAAGCACTTTTCTTATGGTATAACTTGAAATATAAAGATGTGTTTGAAATAAAAGAAAATTATACAGAAGAAGAAATAAAAAAATTTTATAAAGATGAAATTCTAAAAGGTGGTATTGATATAACTAATTTAGAAACAACTGTAGAAAAACTTATAAATAAAAAGAAATTTTTTAAATCAAATATTAAATACGGATTAATAACGGTAAGATTTCCAAGTTTAAAACATGTTGAAATGACAAAGGAAAATTTAAATGAAAAAAACTTAGTAGATTATTTAATTGCGTCTGCATCATGTTTTCCAGCGTTTAAATTAAAAGAAATAGATTCTAAGTTATATTTAGACGGGGGATTTTATGATAATATGCCAATTAATCTTGCAGTTAAACTAGGTGCTGATGAAGTAATTGCTGTAGATTTAGATGAAATTGGTGTAAAAAGAAAAGTAAAGTATGATGTAGATATAACTTATATAACACCTAAAAATAAAATAGATTCATTTTTAAAATTTGAAAAAAATAGCTCTAGAAGAGGAATAAGACTAGGCTATAATGATACAATGAAAAAATACAAAAAACTAGATGGTAATAAATATACATTTAAACTAAATGATCTAGAAAAAAATTTTCAAAAATATAAAACAAAATTTAAAAATAATATAGATGACATTAAAATAAATGAATTGATTTTAAAAAATATTACATTAAAAAAAATATATGATAAAGAAGAAATATATTATAAAAAATTTAATAATATAATAGAAAAAAGTGGATATATGTTTTTAATAGATGACTCATATATATATAGTATTAAAAAATTTAATAAAGCTTTAATTAAAAAATTTGATAAAATTAATATAAATAAAAAAGAAATAGAAGAAAAATTAAAATTAAATAAAATAAAAATATATTTAAATACATCAAATATTGTAAAGTATCTATATGAGTTAAAAAGAGAGGGAAATCATAAAAAATTAAATAAATTATGTTTATTATTTCCAAATGAATTTTTAATAGCTAATTATATATATATAATAAAAGGATGATAAAATGATAGAAAAAAGAATAGATGAATTAATAAAAATAATAAATAAAGCAAGTATAGAATATTATACTAATGATTCTCCAACAATTACAGATCAAGAATATGATGATTATTATCATGAATTAGAAAAATTAGAAAGAGAAAATCCAAACTTAGTAAGAGAAGATTCTCCAACAAAAAGAGTTGGTGGAAAAGTAATAGATAAATTTTCTAAAGTTACTCATGAAGTTCCTATGATGTCACTTTCAGATATCTTTAGTGAAGAAGAAGTAATAGAATTTGATCAAAGAATAAAAAAAACAATAACAAATCCAAAATATATTTGTGAACTTAAAATAGATGGATTATCAGTATCACTTTTATATGAAAATGGAAAACTAATAAGAGGAGCTACAAGAGGAAATGGAATAGTTGGAGAAGATATAACCCATAATGTAGAAACTATAAAATCCATTCCATTAAACATAAAAGAAAAAAGAAAAATCGAAGTACGTGGCGAAATATATATGCCGAAAAAATCATTTGAATTATTAAATGAAGAAAGAAAAAAGAATAATGAACCATTGCTTGCTAATCCAAGAAATGCAGCAGCAGGTTCAGTAAGACAATTAGACTCTAAAATAGCTGCTAAAAGAAATTTATCTACATTTATATATCACTTACCAGCACCAGATGATTTTAAAATTAAAACTCATCATGAAGCACTAGACTTTATGAAAGATTTAGGCTTTGTTGTTAATCCTAATATAAAAAAAGCAGATAATATAGAAGAAGTAATAAAATATATAGAAGAATGGACTAAAAAAAGAGAAGAACTTTCCTATGAAATAGATGGAATAGTAATAAAAGTAGATAATATAAAAGATCAAAAAATACTAGGATATACATCAAGAACACCAAAATGGGCAATCGCATATAAATTTCCAGCACTAGAAGTTTATACAAAAATAAGAAATATAGAATTCTGTGTAGGAAGGACAGGAAAAATAACACCACGTGCAGATTTAGATCCAGTACATTTAGCAGGATCGATTATAAAAAGTGTAACATTACATAATGAAGATTATATAAAAGAAAAAAATATAATGATAAATGATACCATAGTTTTACATAAAGCAGGAGATGTTATACCAGAAGTAGTAAGAGTAGAAGAAAAAAGAAGAAATGGAACAGAAGTACCATTTAAAATGATAGAAAATTGTCCAATATGTAATTCAAAATTAGAAAAAATAGATGCAAATTATTTTTGTTTAAATAAAGAATGCGATGCTAGAAATATAGAAGGATTAATTCATTTTTCTGCAAGAGAAACTATGAATATAGAAGGATTTGGAGAATCAATAGTAGAAGATTTTTATAACGAAGGATACTTAAAAAAAATAAGTGACTATTATAATTTATATAAGTACAAAGAAGATTTAAAAGAATTAGAAGGATTTGGAGAAAAAAGTATAAATAACTTGTTAACTAATATAGAAAAAAGTAAAGAAAATTCATTAGAAAAACTTTTATTCGCACTAGGAATAAGATATATTGGTAAAAAAACAGCTAAAATACTTGCACTTAATTATCAAAATATAGATAATTTAATAAATGCCTCTTATGATGAATTAAAAGAAATTCAAGATATAGGTGATGTAATAGCTGATTCTGTATACAAATTCTTTAAAAAAGAAGAAAACTTAAAACTAATTGATGAATTAAAAGAATTAGGTTTAAATATGGAATATAAAGGAAATGAAAAAATAGATGAAAGATTCAATAATAAGACATTTGTACTTACAGGTACATTATCAAAACTAACAAGAGATGAAGCTACATTAGAAATAGAAAATAGAGGTGGAAAGGTAACAAATAGTGTTACTAAAAAAACAAATTATGTAGTAGTAGGAGAAAATCCGGGAAGTAAATATGATAAAGCAAAAAAATTAGATATTGAAATATGGAATGAAGAACAATTAATAGAAAAACTATAATTGTTTTTTTTGTAAACAAATGTCAAATTAATAAAAAAATTCAGTATTAATCTAATATATAAGTTATAATAATATAGGAGGTATGTATGAAAGAATGGAATGATTTTAAGAAAGGTGATTGGTGTAATTCTATAAATGTAAGAGACTTTATTCAAAAAAATTATGAATACTATGATAAAGATGAATCATTTTTAGAAGGTACAACTGAAAAAACAAAAATAATTTGGAATAAATGTACAGAATTATTAAAAGAAGAATTAAAAAAAGGTGTATTAGATATTGATGTAGATCATGTATCTGGTATAGATAATTTTGATGCTGGATATATCGATAAAGAAAACGAAGTAATAGTAGGACTTCAAACAGATAAACCACTTAAAAGAATGATTAATCCATTTGGCGGAATAAGAATGGTTTATAATTCATTAAATGCATATAATTATAAATTAAATCCATATATAGATAAATACTTTAGTAAATTTAGAAAAACTCATAATGACGGAGTCTATGATGCATATACAGAACAAATGAAATTAGCACGTAAAGTAGGTCTACTTACAGGTCTTCCAGATGCTTATGGTAGAGGTAGAATAATAGGAGATTATAGAAGAGTTGCTTTATATGGAATAGAATATTTAAAAAATGAAAAGATAAAAGACAAAGCTAAAATATTAGAAATGACAGAAGATAATATTAGAAGAAGAGAAGAAGTATCAATGCAAATAAAAGCATTAGATGAAATGGCTTCTATGGCTTTAAAATATGGATATGATATAACAAAACCTGCGAAAAATGCTAAAGAAGCAGTACAATGGTTATACTTCGGATATCTTGCGGCAGTAAAAGAAAATAATGGTGCAGCAATGAGTCTTGGAAGAGTTGATTCATTTTTAGATATTTACATAAAAAGAGATTTAGATAATAATTTAATAACAGAAAAAGAAGCACAAGAACTTATAGATCAATTTATTATAAAATTAAGATTAGTAAGACATTTAAGAACACCAGAATATGATAGTTTATTTTCAGGAGATCCAACATGGGTAACATGTTCGATTGGAGGTATTGGGGAAAATAATATACCATTAGTAACAAAAACAAGTTATAGAATACTTCATACATTAACAAATCTAGATACTGCTCCAGAACCAAATATGACAATATTATGGAGTGAAAAACTACCAGAAAACTTTAAAAGATATTGCGCTAAAATGAGTATATTAACAGATGCAATTCAATATGAAAATGATGAATTGATGAGACCACTTCATACAGATGATTATGCAATAGCATGCTGTGTATCAGCAATGACTATTGGTAAGCAAATGCAATACTTTGGAGCAAGATGTAACTTAGCTAAAGCACTTTTATATTCTATAAATGGTGGAATAGATGAAATAAAAAATATAAGAGTTTTAGATGTAGAAAAAATAGACGATGAAATATTAGAATATGAAAAAGTAAAGAAAAATTATTTTAAAGTCTTAGAAAATGTTGCTAAATTATACTCAGATACAATGAATATAATCCATTTTATGCATGATAAATATGCATATGAAGCAGGGCAAATGGCATTGCATAATACGGATATTGAAAGACTTATGGCATATGGTGTAGCTGGCCTTTCAGTAGTAGCAGATTCTTTATCAGCAATTAAATATGCAAAAGTAAAACCAATTAGAAATAATGAAGGAATAACAACTGATTTTGAAATAGAAGGTGAATTCCCAAAATATGGAAATGATGATGACCGAGTTGATAAAATAGCATGTGAAGTATTAGAAAAATTTTACAACGAATTAAAAAAACATAAACCAATTAGAAATGCAA
This sequence comes from uncultured Bacilli bacterium, assembly GCA_934130005.1. Taxonomy (GTDB): domain Bacteria; phylum Bacillota_I; class Bacilli_A; order RF39; family UBA660; genus OMSK01. The sequence goes on along the minus strand of CAKOXD010000005.1, from coordinate 2,141 downwards.
TTCCAACACTTTCAGTACTTACAATAACTTCAAATGTAGTATATGGTGAAAAAACAGGTGCAACTCCAGATGGTAGAAAAGCACATGTAGCATTTGCACCAGGAGCAAATCCTATGCATGGAAGAGATGTAACAGGAGCAATCGCATCACTTAACTCAGTGGCAAAACTAGATTATCAGAAATATTGTAGAGATGGAATTTCAAATACATTTTCAGTAGTACCAGATACATTAGGTAAAACAAAAGAAGAACAAATAACTAATTTAGTATCACTTTTAGAAGGATATTTTATAAAAGGAGCACATCACATAAATGTAAATGTATTAACAAAAGAAACATTAATAGATGCAATGAATAATCCAGATAAATATCCACTTCTTACAATAAGAGTTTCTGGATATGCAGTAAGATTTAATAGATTAACAAATATACAAAAACAAGAAGTAATAAATAGGACATTCCATGAAAAATTGTAAAGCAAGTATTGATTCAATAGAATCATTTTCAACAAAAGATGGTCCAGGAATAAGAACAGTAATATTTTTTAACGGATGTAAGTTAAGATGTTTATTTTGTCATAATCCAGAGATGTGGAATAAAAAAGAAAATAATATAACAGTAGATGAATTATATGAAAAAATACTAAAGTTTAAACCATATTATAAAAATGGTGGCGGTGTAACATTTTCAGGTGGAGAACCACTTTTACAAGTAGATTTCCTAATAGAACTTTCTAGATTACTAAAAAAAGAAAATATAAATATCGCACTTGATACAGCAGGAAAAGGAATAGGCAAATATGAAGAAATATTAAATCTTGTAGATCTAGTAATATTAGATATAAAAGCATATAATGAAAATGATTATAAAAAAATGACAGGTCAAGAAATAGATGAATTTAATAAATTTTTAAAAGTAGCACAAAAACTAAATAAAAAATTATGGATAAGACAAGTTATTGTACCTGGAATAAATGATAATAAAGAATATATTTTAGGATTAAAAAACTATTTGAAAAATATAAAAAATATAGAGAAAATAGAATTATTACCATATCACAATATGGCAATAGATAAATATGAGAAATTAGGAATTAATTATATTTTAAAAAACACAAAAGAAATGGATATAGAAGAATGTAAAAAACTAGAAGATTTACTAATAAAGTGTTAAAATAACAAAAAGGAGATTAATATGATAGTAGATGAAGAAATAATAAAGGAAATGCAAAATTATTTAGATAGATTTATGAATGTAAGAGGAGAATTTGTAAATGGTTTTAATGAATTGAAAAATAAATACGAAACAAAAATAATCGATACTGTAATAGATAAAATGCATGAATTTAAAACATTTGTAGTACCAAATGAATTAGATTTAAAAGAAAAAATAGAATTTTATTTAAATGGTATGATAGATAATTACTATAATGAAATCACAGCATTTATGAATTTTAATGATAAAGTATTAAATGATTTTACAGAAAAAAAAGATGATAAATATAATGTTGATTTTCAAAGTATAAATGAAATTTTATATAGTAGAAATTTAAACTATGCTGAAACTCCAAGAGATGAATTAACTTCTAAAGTATCAGATACAATACTTTCACATATTGGATTTAGAAATCAATATAATAGTGAATATTATAAAATAAGTAGAGAAGTAGAAGCATTTTTAAGACAAGAAGTACAAAAAAAATTAGAAGAACTAAATAAAGATACAACAGAATTATATAATTATACTGTACAAGGAATAAATAATATGAAAGATAACTTTGTAGAACAAAGCGCTACATATTATCAAAATGAAACGTTAAAACAAAATGAACAAGTTGCACCACAAAGTGCTAATGAAAAACTATTTATAGAAGATGAATTAGAAAGTGAAAATGCTAAATTATTTAAATAATTTAAAATTGAAATTTCAACCGCACCACAAAGGTGTGGTATTTTGTTAAAAATAAATATAAATTTAAAAAAAATATAAATTTAATATCTTTTTTTAAAATTTAACATATAAAAAATATTGTTATAACAGATAAAAAAAATCTGTTATTTTTTAATATAAAAAATGGAAAAAATGTGATTTGTAATAGGTTTTTAAGTATGATATTATGCAGTTGAAGGACGTGAAATATG